>NZ_CP046884.1:327249-654499 GCF_014522205.1 Corynebacterium poyangense
TCTAGATAACCTGGCTCCCACAACACCACGCTGCGTTGCCCCCGCGGGGCACCATCAACGCTGATCTCTTGCGCTGGTCGTCCGGTGAGAAGTTCTAGATGGTCAGCTGGAGAATTGGCGGTGGCTGACGCTGCAATGATGACCGGGTGAGAACCGTAGCGGCTAGCAAGCCGCAGGAGGCGGCGTAGAACAAGTGCAACATTGGCGCCGAACACACCCCGGTAGGTATGAGCTTCATCGATGATGATGAAGTGGAGATGCCGGAGGATTCTTGCCCAGCGTTGATGGTGAGCAAGCAGTGAAAGGTGCAGCATATCCGGGTTGGTGATGATGAAGCGCGAATGGTCCCTGATGGGGTTTCGGGCTTCAGGAGGGGTATCGCCGTCATAGCTCGCCGGGTGAACATTCTTCAGTTCCGGGATGCCATCAATCAACGAATTGAGGTTTATTACCTGGTCATTCCCCAGCGCTTTCGTCGGTGAAAGATAAAGGGCGCAGGCGGTTGAGTCTTCGGCTAAGCGGGTCAGCGTCGGAAGTAAATACCCCAAGGACTTTCCCGAGGAGGTCCCGGTAGCTACTATCGTGTCCTCACCCCTCCACGCGGAGTCAGCTGTTTTTTCTTGATGGAGATACAGCTTCGTTATCCCTTGATCCACCAATGCTGCCCGAAGCTTCGGGTGTACCCAGTGGGGGTAGTCCCCCCACTGTGCGGGGCGGCTAGGTTGAATGCTGTGATGAGTACACGTGGAGGTGGGGAAGCGACGGATTAAGACGTCGAGTAGGTCCTCCCCCAGACTTGGGGGAGATGTACTCGGGCGGGCGGGATCGATAGCCACCGACGTTCACCTCACTGCGGTTTTCAGATTCAGACTACGAGGTAGGTAGTCAACGTTCTTCACGAATTCAGGACTGTTATTTCCCTGAGTTGATTCCGCATGTCAGACTAGTCTCATGCAACAGGGCATCGTGAAATGGTTCAACGCGGAAAAAGGCTTCGGGTTTATTTCTCCCGACGACGGCTCCGCCGATATTTTTGTTCACTACACCGAGATCGTCGGAAGTGGGTTCCGGACGTTGGAAGAAGACCAGCGTGTGGAATTCGAAGTAGGTCGTTCAGCTAAGGGGCTTCAGGCGCAGCGAGTTACGTTGCTGGGAGCCTGATACAGCAATCCGGTAGAAACTGTGTACGGTATGGAGAGTTAGCACTAGTGACCGCGAAGAGAAAGATGTGATCCCGTGGCAGAAAAGCAGGGCAACGGTGTGAAGCGCCTCGTGATCGTCGAGTCGGCGACGAAGGCCCGAAAGATTCAGCCGTACCTAGGGGATAATTACCTCGTTGAAGCCTCGGTGGGTCATATCCGTGATTTACCTCGCGGTGCTGCAGATATTCCAGCTAAGTACAAGAAAGAGCCGTGGGCGCGGCTAGGGGTGGATACCGAGCACGGGTTCCTTCCCCTGTATGTGGTTAGCCCGGATAAGAAGAAAAAAGTCAGTGAGCTGAAGAAGCTGCTGAAGGAAGTTGATGAGCTGTATCTGGCTACCGACCCTGACCGTGAGGGGGAGGCTATTGCCTGGCATCTTTTGGAAGTGCTTAAGCCGAAAATCCCGGTTCGGCGGATGGTGTTTAATGAGATCACTAAATCCGCAATTCAGGAAGCGGCAGCTCATACCCGGGAGCTCGACACCAACTTAGTTGATGCACAAGAAACCCGGCGGATCCTAGACCGGCTTTATGGCTATGAGATTTCTCCTGTGCTGTGGAAGAAAGTCATGCCTCGACTATCAGCTGGTCGAGTTCAGTCGGTGGCCACCAGGGTCATCGTTGAACGCGAACGCGAACGCATGGCGTTTATTTCAGCGGAGTATTGGGATGTCAGCGCGGAGTTTGATGCGCAGTCCACGGACACTGCTGCCAATAACCCCTCCCGGTTTAGCGCCAGATTAAGCAGCATCGATGGGGTGCGCGTGGCTCAGGGTCGAGATTTTGGGTCCGACGGTGAACTCAACGGTCAAGCAACGGTTGTGAGCCAACAACAAGCCGAGGCTTTGGCGGAAGGATTACAAGGCCAGCAATTAAGTGTCGCTGCCGTGGAAGAGAAACCCTATACGCGTCGGCCTTATGCGCCTTTTATGACGTCCACCTTGCAGCAGGAGGCAGGGCGGAAGCTGCACTACACCTCGGAACGTACTATGCGTATTGCGCAGCGGCTGTATGAAAACGGCCATATCACCTATATGCGTACGGATTCCACGTCATTATCTGCTTCTGGAGTTGCAGCAGCCCGAGCCCAGGCTAAGGAGCTTTATGGGGCCAACTATGTAGCTGAGGCGCCGCGTCGCTATGACCGGAAAGTGAAGAATTCTCAGGAAGCCCATGAAGCTATTCGCCCGGCGGGGGAGATCTTTGCTACTCCGGAGCAGTTAAAGAAGCGCTTAGATGCTGAGGAATTCAAGCTCTACCAGCTGATTTGGCAGCGCACTGTGGCGAGTCAGATGGCAGACGCGCAAGGAACCTCCATGAAGGTGACGGTAGCTGGTAAATCAAAAAGCGGTGAAGAATGTCACTTCACTGCTTCTGGGCGGACGGTGACTTTCCCTGGCTTCTTACGCGCCTATGTGGAATCCAGCAGCGGCGTCGCCGACGATGCGGAAAAGCACCTGCCTCGGCTATCTGAGGGCGATGCCTTGGATGTGGTCAACATCAGCGCAGATGGTCATTCCACGAACCCGCCGGCCCGCTACACCGAAGCGTCCCTGGTCAAGAAAATGGAAGACCTTGGTATTGGCCGGCCTTCCACCTACGCCGCGATTATTAAAACCATTCAAGATCGAGGCTATGTTTTTCCGCGGGGTAATGCTCTAGTCCCTAGCTGGGTGGCCTTCGCCGTGGTGGGACTACTCGAGCACAATTTCGCGGATTTAGTGGATTATGACTTTACGTCGTCGATGGAAGATGAACTCGATGACATTGCTCGTGGTGAAGAAGACCGCACCAATTGGCTCACTGGTTTTTACTTCGGCAACGATCAAGCGAGTGATGCCATTGCAGAATCGGTGGCTCGGCAGGGTGGACTAAAAACGCTAGTAGGGCAAAACCTGGAGCATATTGATGCTCGGTCGGTAAACTCCTTGCATCTTTTCGATGATGAGGAAGGTCGTGCAGTAGTAGTTCGTGTCGGACGATACGGTCCCTATATTGAGCGCCAAGTGGGAGTAACCGCCGATGGGGAGCCGGAATACCAACGCGCAAACTTGCCGGAATCTACCACGCCAGATGAATTAACTCCACAAGCCGCAGAACGGTTATTTGCCACCCCGCAAGGAGGGCGTGAACTGGGAATTAACCCCGCGAATGGCCGCATGATCGTGGCTAAAGAAGGCCGCTATGGCCCTTATATCATCGAGATCGTAAAAGATGACGAGCGAGCCAAAGCAGAAGCCGAAGCGGAAAAGATTGTGGCTCAGGAGCGAGCGGAAGAAGACGCGGCTCGAGAAGCAGAAGGGAAACGAAAGAAGAACTGGGACACCAAGACTGCGGCTAAACAAAAGGAGAAGCGGATTGCGCAGTACGTGGAGGACACCTTAAAACCGGCAACGGCTTCTTTGTTTTCCACCATGGAGCCGGCGACGGTGACGCTTGATGATGCGCTGAAGCTGTTGACCTTGCCGCGAGAGGTAGGCGTAGATCCCAGTGATGGGGAAATGATCACTGCCCAGAACGGTCGCTATGGTCCCTACCTGAAGAAGGGGAATGATTCTCGTTCTCTTGGCAGTGAAGAGCAGATTTTTGAGATCACCTTAGAAGAAGCTCGACGCATCTACGCTGAACCTAAGCGCCGCGGACGCACCCCAGGGCAAGCACCGCTGAAGGTGTTGGGTGATAATGATGTCTCTGGAAAACCCATGACAGTCAAGGATGGGCGCTTTGGCCCCTATGTCACCGATGGAGAGACGAACGCCTCTTTACGTAAAGGGGATCGCCCAGAAACCATGACTGATGCTCGCGCTAACCAGTTGTTAAGTGAGCGGCGCGCCAAGGTCGCTGACAGTGCCGGGGCGGTGAAGAAGAGCACCCGGAAGAAAACGGCGAAGAAAGCGTCAGCGAAGAAAACCACGAGGAAGAAGACAGCGAAGAAGAGCGCTAAGAGCTAAAAACCGGAGAAAATATGGCTATGGGCTAGCTCATAGTTGGCGACGTATGTGATACTCGACGCATGACGGGTATGATGCTTCTAGTTCTTGGCGCCGTAGCTATTGCGTTTTTACTGGCACTGGTGATCTATTTCCGAGTGCCAGCTTTCCTTGCCCTGATCATTGTTTCTTTACTGACCGGGCTTGCTGCTGGCATACCGGCTGCGAAACTCATGGACATTATCACCGAAGGGGTAAGTAAAACCATGAGTTCGGTGCTCCTGGTGGTCGGGCTCGGGGCGATACTAGGACGGCTCATTGAAGTCTCCGGCGGGGCAGATTCTCTGGCCCGATATTTCACTTCCTTGATGGGGAGCCGACGCATCATCGCCGCCGTCACAACCGCGTCCTTCATCCTAGGTATCCCGGTGTTTTTCGACGTCGGCTATATCATCTTGGCACCCATTATCTTTGGTTTCGCGCGGACCGCGAAACTCAACCCTCTTTTGCTTGGATTACCGGTGGCCGGGGTCCTCATGGTGGTACACGTCATTATGCCTCCCCATCCTGGGCCGGTGGCGGTGGCCGGTTTGCTCAACCTCGATGCCGGGCTGTTGACGTCGGTAGGGGTGGCAATCAGTATTCTTGCTGCCATTCTGGGATATGTCATCAGCCGTCGTCTCCCAGTAAGCGGCATCCACGCCACAGAGGACATTCCCGGCGTTGGGCAAGAAAATAGTGTGTCAACCGGAGGAAACCCTCCTTCACCCTGGACGGTCGCGGGATTAGTAGTACTTCCCATTGCTCAGATTATGGTGGGAACTCTTGGGGCTATGATTGCGCCAAAAGATTCACCTACCGCTCATGTGGTGGGTCTGATTGGTTACCCCGCGGTTGCACTCCTCGTCGCCGTGATCCTCGCCGCCACCGTGATTGGGCGAGGTCAACAGTGGTCGTGGAAAGAACGAGCGGAGGTCTTAGAATCCGCTCTTCCTGCCGTGGCGGTGATTATCTTCGTCACCGGTGCCGGAGGTGCGTTTGCTCGGGTTCTGGTGGAATCAGGAATCGGAAAAGTGCTGTCTGATTTCCTAGTCGCCGCGCATCTGCCATTAATCCTTACCGCCTACGTGGTGGCACTAGCTATCCGGGTATCGCAGGGGTCAGCAACGGTAGCCATGCTCACTGCCGCGGGAATTATTGCCGAGCCAGTATCATCCGCAGTGTTATCTCCCGTCGCCACCACAGTCGTGGCCTGTGCGGTGGGTTTCGGGGCGCTCGCTGCCTCTCACATCAATGATTCCGGGTTTTGGATTGTCACCCGCTATCTAGGACTCAACGTCAAAGACGGCCTAAAAACCTGGACCGTGGTATCCACCATATTTTCGCTCAGTGGTTTCCTGGTGTGCATATTGGCCTGGTTGGCGCTCGTTTAGGAGCGATCCGCCATCGTTGCCCTAATGGGGCGGGCTAGCTGGGTCATTATTCCCCGGCCCCGCAATTCCACGGACTTCATTAACGTCCAACGGGCTTGTTCTGCTTCGTTGGCCCCTCGAAGAGTAGCGGCGTTAGTCAGCACCCGTCCGGGAGTATCTTTGGCTAGTTCAGTAAGACGAGCCGCTTGGTTAACTGCGTCCCCGATGACGGTGTATTCAAAGCGTTCGTGCCCACCGATATGGCCGGCAACAACATGTCCAGCGGCTACTCCTATCCCCGCTTGCAGTTTCATGTCTTTGAGTTCTTGACGCAGTTCGCGGGCCGCAGTCATGGCGTGGGAGGTGGCGTCAGACACCATAAGTGGCGCGCCGAAGACTGCGAGGGCAGCATCCCCCTGGAACTTATTGATTGTGCCACGGTTGCGATGAACTACTTCGACTACGTGTTCAAAAAACTTGTTGAGTTCATCTACTACTTCTTCGGGCGGATGATTGACCGCGAATTGCGTGGAACCGATGACGTCAACAAATAACACCGCGACTTTCCGGTCTTCACCACCCAGGGTGGGACGTTCTTCAAGGGCTCGACGCGCAACCTCGGTGCCAACATACTGTCCGAAAATATCGCGCACCCGTTGGCGTTCCCTCAACCCCCGCAACATCTCATTAAAACCCGCTTGGAGTACCCCGATTTCTGAGCCGTCGTAGATATCTACTTCTGCGTTCGTGTCTCCATGTCGAACGCGGTTGATTGCGTCTTGGAGTTCCCTGATGGGATCAACAACGCTCATGACGGCGAAGGTAGTTCCGATGAATCCGGTGATTAATGCGGTCACTACCAAAGCAGTGATGGCGGGGATCAGGTCGGCGGCGTCGCCGGTAAAAACACCGTAATGGTGTCCGATGAGCAAGATAATAACGCCGGTGATAGGGGCTGCTGAGGTCATAGCCCAGGTCATCCGCAGGCGCTGTTGAATAGGAGGCTCCAGGGTGGAATCTTCGAACCGGCGGGCTAAGGCAGCAGCGGCCACCGGCCGGACGAGGCGTTCGGCGAAAAGATAGGTGATGAGCATACTGACCAAGGCGGCGAGTGCTGCGAATAACGAAATGACGAAAGTTAGCCGAAGGGACTCGCGGCTGGTGATTATCGCCGCGATGATGATGCCGATGAACCACACCACAGCGCATACCCCGGCCTGGTAGATCGGAATTCTCATGACGAGGTGCCGGACCATATTGGGGTCGTGGTTGTCCGGGCTGCGCTGCCAGTCTAGGACCGGGCGGAAGAGGAACAGCGTCACGATGATTCCGACGATGACGGAAAAAACCAGGTAGGTGAGGGAAAGAGCGGGGAGAAAACTGACCTCTTTAGCTAGTTGCTCCATCTCCGGCATGGGGACTAGGTAGCGGATGAACAGCATAAGAGCTAACGCGCCGGCCACATTGGAGCTTAAAACTAATGCAGCATAGAGGGGCCATGACGTACCCCAGAGCCATTTTATGGCGCGCAGCAAACGAGTCATGTTTCTTACTCTAACGGCTTTATTGGACACGCTACCCCCGGCTACAGTTAATCTTTGTGAGCAGCCCGATTTCTTCTCCTCGATCTATTGCGGATCGACTCAGCGATACCCCTGCTGTGCAGCGAATTATCCTCGAAGCCGCGCAGGCTGCCCGGCAAACCGGGACATCAACGAGTGCTATGACTCACGCATGGGTTTTTACCGGCCCGCCTGGGTCAGGCCGATCTGTAGCGGCCTTGTGTTTAGCTGCAGCTTTGGTATGCGAGGCTTCTGATCTTGAGCACTTAGGAACCTCCGAAGCCGCCCATAAAGTGTTTCATGACAGTCATACCGATGTTGTTCACGTTGTCCCTGAAGAACTCTCTATTGGAGTGGACCGGGTGCGTGGGATCATCCGGGACGCAGCAAAAATGCCTACCGTGGCGCCGTGGCGAGTTTTGATTATGGAAGACGCAGATCGTCTTACCGAATCAGCAGCTAATACCTTGCTGAAAACCGTAGAAGAGCCCCCAGAGCGCACAGTGATTATTTTATGTGCTCCCTCCATAGACCCGGAGGACTTTTCGGTAACACTGCGTTCTCGATGCCGTCATGTGTATGTTCCGACGCCATCGCGTGCCGAGATCACGCGCATTCTGGTAGAAGAAGAGGGTGCGAGCCACGCTGATGCAGAACTTGCTGCCGCGGCGTCGGCACGGCATATCGGGAGAGCCCGCAGGTTGGTGCGATCACCAGAAGCGCAGCAACGTCGAGCCCAAATTCTAGGGTTGGCGGAATTAATTAACCACGGTGACCAGGCATTTCGCACCGTAACGGCGATAGTGAAAGCGGTACAAAAGGAAACCGAGGAGTCCTATGCCCAGGCCAATGCCGAAGAGATTCAAAAACTCAAAGATGCCTTGGGGATGGGGGCGAAAGGAAAGGGGGCGCACAAAGCCCTGAGAGGAGCAACCGGGCAGATTCGAGACTTGGAAAAGCAACATAAAAAACAGCACACTCGACGCGTCCGTGACGTCCTGGACTTGGCGCTTTTTGATTTAGCTGGATTGTATCGAGACGCCCTTATGTTAAAGACCGGAGCGAATGTGGAACTTACCCATCCGGATTTTGAAGGGCTGGCCCGAGAAATCGCGGAAGGGACCGATGCGTCGCGAATAGTAGCCTGCGTAGATGCAGTTCGGACCTGCCGCGAACAGCTAGGACAGAATGTCACCCCGGCGGTAGCAATGGACGCTATGGTGGGCCGAATAAGGATTGCTAGTGGCGTGCGATGACGCAATTTTCTTTCCCGGTTGGGCTTAGGGTAATATGAGCCAGCGCGCGAACAATACACTTGGACGCGCAGGCCACCTTAGCTCAGTCGGTAGAGCGCTTCACTCGTAATGAAAAGGTCGCGAGTTCGATTCTCGCAGGTGGCTCCACTTCACTGCCCATAATGATGTAGTACTATCCGGGTTGGCACATCCGTTGCGTGACTGATCAACAGTGCAGTTACGGACATTGAACTTAGCCGCATACTAATTAATCATATTTCGGGGAATGGGCTGGATCTGACAAGTTGTCTCTAGGAAATATTCATTCCCAAAGAAAGATTGCTTTACCGGATATTGTTTCTGTTTTAGAGGGAAACTATATTGATATAGTGAAGCACCATACTGGCGATATAAGGAGTGAAAATGGAAGCTGCGGCGGTTATGTCATGGACATTGATATCAGAAGTACCGATTCCTCATGATGTTGCCGAACTGCTCGTTCAAGGTGAACAGCCCTATGCAGCGTTCAAAACGCTCCGCGATTCAGCGATTTTCACAACGAAGCGCCTTATCGTTCGTGATGCACAAGGACTCAGCGGCAAAAAAGCAGAGATCTACTCATTGCCTTATTCATCAATTAACATGTGGTCTACCGAAAACGCCGGAACTTTCGACTTCAATGCCGAAGTGGAACTGTGGTCCAAAGCTGGACGCATCAAGATCAAATTAGGAAAAGGTATCGACGTACGTCGCATTGACCAACTTATCGCTAACTGCGTACTGGGCAGCTAGTTATCGGCCGGAAGAGAGATTCTTAACAGTCCGCTCTGGGGTGGGGGCTGCGTACGAAAAATAGAAATTACATTCTCGGCCTCTATCAGGTGCCTGGTTATGATTCTCGGTGTATTCCTTAGAGAAAACCAGGGAGACCAAACAAATCCCGCCACGATCCATACCGGTGGAAATACCACATTCATGCACAAAGACCTACGTTTTTAACACTGCCGACATGGCACTGCTGGGATTCAGGCAGGATGCCCCTGTTTTTGGAAACTATTGAAATGGGTGCGTCTGGTGGAGAACACGAAAACTTTTGCCACGGGGCACCCGAACAATAACTGATCCAACAGAGAAGTCTCACCCTGTCAGGTGTGACCCTAAACCATTTCTCTTTTCATGTTTGAACACAGAGTCACATGTTTCTATCTCGTTTCCTCAAGATTCTGGCCTCCTGAACCCCACTGCGCTTAGCCGGTTACTCTCCACCTGGCGCATGTAGTATCTACACCTGGCGGGTGAGTGGTGGCGGCATCGCAAGTTTGACTATGTGTCCGCATTGCCCTTACTATCTGGTCTAGATCAAACACGCCATGGTGAAGCCGCTCATCGACATCCTAGAGCGCAAGGATGAGGTCACAGATGCTCCATCAATAAATTGTTCTCCAACGCTTCTTAGCGGCTAGGTAAAAACGGCACATCGGATACCAATATCCCGACATCCAGTAATAGTTAAGACAAGCTAACAACTGTTCAGCTTTCGCAAAGTTTTATTGTCATTGTGGGGGTGTAAAGCAATTCCACCTGCTTGGCGTAGATCCTTGTATAACGTCACCGGTTTCAAGACTGTCTATCATCAGCATAACAACGATTGGTCCTGGACTCCTGCAAGTGTAGGCGGCGGAACCAGTTATGGCATTTCTCAAATAACGTGCTATATAACCCACATTCCATCTAGCTCTCATAACAGCAGTTTGCTGAGGAACTGGTAGGTCAAGATCTTGACACCCTCCGCCGTATTGACCGAACCGAAAAAGCATTCGAATCTAAAAACATTGCTCTCGGCCGGTTGGGTGAGGAAAATGGTGGAGCTGGAGAATTCTCAAAGACCTAGTCCTGTGCAGATAATTTGGTGTAATCTCTACGACTAAAATTTTCCTCATTGCTGACTGTTTGTACCTTACGCTCAGATAAAAGAGGTGCTAGATATTTACTGGAGCACCTCTTGTGATGCGTTAATCAGTTTAGATAAGGAGTATATAAGGATTTGCTTATTTGGTAGCTTCAGGGTCGAATCAAGTTCATTGTACGAGTTGGGGTATGCTTTACTCCTGTTGATATGGCACATCTTATTCCGTACTACTTTTTTTGAGAAGCGAAGGGGAGATAAGCCGGACCTGCTTTACTGATATTGAACGATTGTCTAGCTTTCTGAATCAAAGAATTCTTTTATGGTTTCTCAGGAAATCCGTAGCTACTGGACAGAATATTTTTTTGGTCTGAGAAACCATGAAAGGGCGGAAAGTGTCCCTTAAGCATCTCGAAAACTAGACCGCCTACTTACCAAATTTGCCCTCACTCTTTTCCCTGCGCAATGGTTGCACGCGTCAATGTACACGCCAAAAAATAGTATAAAAGTAATATTTAAAAAGCGAGTAGAGATTTATATCGAGATATATATTATCAGTATTAATCCTGCATTAACTAACCATGGGACATCTTGCAGTCTGTAGGAATAGGGAAATCTGATTGATATTTCTTAATTATCATTCTTTAGCTATTATCTCAATTTGAGTGTTAGTTTTATTAAGTAGTTCGTTAACCTCACTTGGGCTAAGTCTTTGAATAGATCCCAGTTTGGTATAAGACCAGGAGTGCTTGCCATAGAAAATTACAATGTAATCTCCTTGATAGAGCATAATATCTCCGGGCTGGGCGGTTTGTTTTATATCTTCTCGAAAGAGGGAAAATGGTAATTTGCCGACCTGCTCAAACTGAGCATAGCGCTCCGTGTGTACACGGATAGGTTCGTTTGTTGTCCGTTGCCGTAATTCTTGAGTCGCAACGTTGTTTTCCCAGATCACAGGAATCTCAATGTTGTCAATCTCTAGCTTCATGTTGATACTTTGTTTATTCGGTACTTCAGTTTCAGATGATTTAGAAGATATCACGTGAAAAGTATCGTTATGATATTCTCGCGATCTTCCCAAGGGATCTGCCTGTGTGTATCCGGTTATGAAAACCAGGCAGATCCCTAATAATATGGTGAAATATTTGATTATACTAACGCCAGCGAGAAAAATGCTTCGATTTCATCGAAAGGGATTTTATTAGTATTATCATACAGATCGCAGTGACTTGCGTTAGGCACGGTGAGGAGTTTTTTGTTCTTCCCCTGAAGAAGTTTATAGGCATCTTCACTGAAATAATAGGAGTGAGCTTGATCTCCATGAACCAACATTACTGCTGAACGAATTTCCTCAATATAGGTTAGGATCGGAAGATTTAAGAACGGAAGTGTAGAAGTGGTATTCCAGCCTTCGTTTGAGTTAAGAGAGCGAGGATGGTACCCGCGGTCAGTCTTGTAATAGGCGTAGTAGTCTTTTACAAATTGAGGAGCATCCTTGGGAAGCGGATCAATTACGCCACCAGCAAGCTCATATTTTCCTTTGAGGTACTCGACAGTGCGTTGCTTGGCAAGCGCTTGGCGCTTTTGGTGACGCTGCTCTGGGCTATCCTCACCATCGAAATATCCTTTGGCGTTGACCCGGGACATATCGTACATGGTTGCAGTTACCGTGGCTTTGATTCGCGGATCATTGGTGGCTGCACTAAGTGCAAATCCACCCCAACCGCAAATACCAAGGATCCCAATCCGATGTTTATCAGTACTGTCTTGAGTGGAAAGAAAATCTACTGCTGCACTGAAGTCTTCAACATTGATGTCTGGAGACGCCACAAACCGGGGTTGTCCGCCACTTTCTCCGGTAAAAGATGGATCAAAAGCGAGCGTAATAAATCCACGTTCAGCCAAGGTTTGAGCATATAGACCAGAGACTTGTTCCTTGACTGCACCGAACGGGCCGCAAACGGCGATTGCTGGCAGTTGCGTATTCGGTACTTCTCTTGGCGTATACAAATCGCCGGTTAATGTAATACCGTAACGATTATGAAATTGAACCTTTTGATGGGTAGCTCTTGTGCTTTCAGGAAATGTTTTGTCCCAGAAATTTGAGATGTCAGTGTTGCTCATTAGATCGCTCCTGTTAAACGGCTTTATTTGGTTTCAGTATTTTTGTGTGAGCCAGCATTTGGTTTCTCACCGGGACGGCTGGCTGGCCCTACTACGTTGTGAGCCTGGTAGGGTTCTTCGAGATAGGTGATATCTTCTTTACTCAGGTTCAGGTTTAACGCCGCTACAGCTTGGTCTACTCTCTCCGGTTTAGAACAGCCCACGATCGGGCTTGCAGCTCGGTGGGACCACTGCCAAGCTAACGCAACTTGGGACATCGGAATACCGTATCGGTCAGAGAGTATTTTTACTCGTTCGATGACCGGTTGATCTAGATTTTTACCGGCATCGTACTTGTTTTTCATGGTGTTGTCAGTTTTCGAGCGAACAGATCCGCTGTTCCATTGGGGTCTAGTTAGATGGCCGGATGCTAGTGGTGAATAGGGAGTCGGCAAGATGCCGTACTCATCACAGAGAGGTAAGAGCTCTCGTTCGTCTTCGCGATAGAGTAGATTGTAGTGACATTGCATGGTAGAAAATGGTGTCCAACCGTTTTGTTCTAAGGCGTGAATCATGTGATGAAACTGATAGGCGTACATTTCACTCGCCCCGATTGCTCGTACTTTGCCGCTCTTAACCAGCTGGTGCAGTGCTGCTAAGGTTTCTTCGATGGGCGTGTTGTAGTCGAAACGATGCAATATGTAGAGGTCTAGATAATCTACCCCTAAGCGTTTGAGGCTTCCTTCAATCTCACGATGAATCGCGTTGGCAGAGCTGCCGCCTTCATTGAAGAAAACTTTGCTGGCTAGGACTATTTTTTCGCGATTAATGCCAAGTTCTTTAATGGCCTGACCAATCAGTTTTTCACTAGTTCCATGAGCATAAACATTGGCTGTATCGATAAAGTTAATACCTAATTCGAATGCGCGCTCGATGACAGTGGTGGTTTCTTTTTGACCGATTATCCATTGATGCCAATCTGAAACTTTTTCCCCAAAGCTCATGCCGCCCAAACAGATTTTTGATACTTCAATATCAGTGTTTGGGAGTCTTGTATATAACATATTACTTTCCTTTCTGGGCAAGAAAAATTAACTATTCAGCTCGATTGTGGTTATTGGCACTGGTACCGAAACGTTTTGCATTTTGTTTATTAATCTATAGGTACTTCATCTTCATATGATTAATCGGAAACTCAACTGGCGAACAGTAGATACTCTAAAAAGCGTATAAGTTTTCTGCTGAGTTTTCCTTGGTAAAGATTATCTAGATAATTCTTAATATTTTCTAGTCATAGTGGATAACCCAAAAATTTTGTGTCAACTGTTGCTACGATCGGCATTTTACTAGTACTCTCTGTACGGGCAACAGAATATTTTGTTCAAGGTTTTTGACCGAAATCATCATAGAGTTTAGATCATTGATATTGTGAGTGACTTTCGGGCAAATTGGGTTGATACTTATCTGAAATTGTTCTTGAAGTTTCTTTTGTGATTAACTCCCTATTGATTTTAACGGAAAATGGTCAATTATCTTATTGGATTTTCTTCGATTGGCTCTAGCCATTCGGTATGTGAATTTTCGCCAGGGATTTCAATGGCCAAATGGCTAAACCATCTATCGTCAGTTGCACCATGCCAATGCTTGACTCCTGCTGGTATGATGACTGCATCACCGGGGGCTAATCCAATTGGCTCTTCACCCCAGGCCTGATAGAGTCCCTGCCCAGCCACACAGATCAGTACTTGACCTCCACCTTGATCTGCATGATGAATATGCCAGTTATTTTTACAACCTGGTTCAAAAGTCACATTAAAGATTGGAAGCGGACCGCTGCAGATATTCGCCAGGTAGCTTTTCCCAGAGAAATACTTAGAAAATTCATTGTTGGGTTCACCAATAGGGAAGAGCATATTGGCTGCGTGGGCGTGCATAGCGTTGTCCGGATTGCTGTCAGGGCCCCACACTTCTTTGGCCTGATGAAACGCTGCCCAAGCTTTTGGCCAGCCCACGTAAAAAGCTATATGGGTAAGCGCCCCAGCGATCTCTGTATGGTTTATTCCCGATTGTTTAGCGTTGCGCAAATGGTAGGAGAGGGAGCTGTCAGTAACTCCAGAAGATACCAAGGCGGCTACCGTTAGTAGACAGCGTTGCTTATGTGTTAAAGCTGGGTCATTCCAGTTTTCTCCAAAAAGCACATCGTCGTTGTAATGGGCAAACGAAGGAGCGAAGGAACCAAGAACATCGTGCCCAGTAGTTTGAATAATTTTTTCCATAGTCTTTTCTTTCAGAAAGCGTGTTGACGTGCGGTTTGCTCGTCTATAAACTACTCTAGTACCTAAACCTAGCTTTAGGTCAACTACCTTTGGGATGGGGAGAAAAATGACGTACTCAATTGGAGAGGTAGCGGAACGGTTCTCGTTAAGTGTTTCCACCTTGCGTTACTATGACAAAGAAGGGTTGTTCCCTGAGTTGGAGCGTGTCTCCGGTGTTCGTAGATTCAGTGAAAGAGATATTGAAGGACTAAAAGTAATCGAGTGCTTGAAAAAGTCTGGATTAGAAATAAAAGAGATACGCCAATTTATGGAATGGTGCAAAGAAGGGAGGGAAACGTATAGGCAACGTTATGAATTATTTCAGAAACAGAAAATGAAGGTAGCGGAAGAGCTAAAACGTATAAGGCGTGTCCAAGATATGCTTATTTTTAAATGCTGGTTCTATGAAAATCTACTATCTGGCGCACAGGAAGAGGAGTTAAACAGATTAGAGAGCGGAGAAATTCCCCTCAAAATTAGAAAAGCTTATATAAATGCTTTTTCTGAAGAGGGATAACTTCTGAAAATGAGATCGTGCTATCGATTAGTTTAGATTTATATTGCTCTCTTAGCATTTTAGGCTTGTTATAGAGCTTAGGAACCCTGGGTTCTATATCAGCACATCGAACTTTATTCGCATGGTGAGAACTAGATTTCTTAGAAGAAATTAGGAATTATTAAAAAGGCGTTCTTGCTCATGTCTAACTGGTTGAGTTTTTGAAAAACTTAGCTAGTTGAGGAATCGAGATGGACGGAAAAGGGATCCCAATCTGAATTCTCATGTAGCTCTAGTTCAATTAACTTCGCTGCATGGTGTGCAGCTTCTTCGCCTTTGAGGTGTGCAATCAGGGCTGCGGTCATGTCCATTCCGGCGGCCACGCCGGAGGAGGTCCAAATATTTTTGTCGGTGACCCATCGCGCGTGGGGTACCCAGGTGACGTTATCTCCATGCTGTGACACCCAGCAAAAAGCCGCTTTGTTTGACGTGGCCCGGTGCCCTTCAAGAATCCCGGCAGCGGCCAGGAGTGCGGATCCGGTACAAACGGAGCTCACAATTTCTGTGCGCTGAGCCCACTCAGTCAGAGCCGTCAGAAAATCCTGGTCGGTGACGAGGCGTCGAGTCCCTATTCCTCCGGGAACTAGCATAATTTCCGGCGGTTCTGAAGCGGCTAGACTCCCAGTAGCGATGACCTCTATTCCTTGGCTACTGCGTACTTTCCCTGGGGTTTCGGCCACATAGGTGATGGGAAAGTCGTTGGGGTATTGGCTGAGTAGTTCCGCGGGGCCAAAGACATCTAGAAGCTCAAAGCCGTCAAACAGTACAATGCCTACTGAATGAACCCGGTGGGATGGCGGGGCGGGATGATTTTCTGCGTCCATCGATCCTCCATAATTTGTAGTCTGTTTGGCCGAGAATATGCGTGAATCGCACAGAAAATAGCGTGGTTATTATTTTAGATAGAAAATAGTTAGGGTGTGTGCTATCTGGCGAGGCCTATGTGGTTGGAGCTAAGGGTTCGGGGGTTCAATTATCATTCAGACTATGGGAAAACAACGCATGGTGTTGCCTCTTGACGTGGGGTTGCTGCGGATCTGCGCTCAGGGTTTAGTCAGCGCCACAGCTTCATCGACTGTAGAGGATGCAGTTTCCCGGTTGTTGGCTGTCCAAGGGCAACAGGTTTCTGCACTCCCACATGCCTTGATTGCTCGAGTTCCGGGGGCGCGGGGTAGTGATGTCAAAGAAGCTTTTGATTTCCGCACGCTAGTACGGCATCGGCCTATGCGAGGGACAGTTCATATTACTCATGCTCGGGATTACCACTGGATGCGCGTCGCACTGAAACCGGGTTTGTCGTCGTGGGAGAAACGTCATTACCCAGCCAGTGGCATTACTGAAAAAGTGGTTACCCAGGCAAACCACCTCGCGTGGGAGATTATTGCTGATCAGGGTGGAGCAGCTACCAGGGCGCAGCTTTTTGCAGCGTGGGATAACCGTCTAAACACCGGGCACCTGAGTGATAAGGCATCCCGCCGACGATGGTGCCAGCTCCTCATGTATGCCACGATGAATACGGGGGCACTGGTGGAAGGCCCTACCGCTAAGAATCAACATCTGTTTATTGATGCTCGAGCTTTGCCGAGTGAAAATAGCGCTGAGTCCGGTTTTCAGTTAACAGAACAGCGACGTCAGGAAGGCGTCGTAGAGATTGCTCGGCGTTATATCACCGGTCATGGTCCAGTGACTGTTGAAGATTTTGCGTGGTGGGCAGGCCTAAAGAAAAGCACCGCGACATCGGCTCTGGAGAGTGCTCTTGATCAAGACTCTAGCCTGGGGAGATTTTCGGTTTTTCATGATGAGCTCAAGCCCGCTGAAAAGACGCCAGTTGCCCCCAAGGGGTCTGAGACGCTGTACATGTCCAAGGAACTCCCCGACATTTTAGCGTCGTGTTATAGCGAAGCTGCGCAACTTTTCTTTTTGCCGTTCTTTGATGAAATGTACGTGGGCTACGCTAATCGCACCTGCACCACAGATACAGAGGGTGCGCGCCTGATCTGTCCGGCAAGCAATGGGATGTTTCGACCCCTCCTTATCCATCAGGGAAGGGTTATAGGGGTGCGTCCGGCACGCACTCCGATTGAATGGTTAGAACAGCCAACTGCAGAAGTAGTATCCGCCACCGAGCGGTTGGTGAGCGAAACACTAAAGAGATTAGCTAGCTAGCGCCTCAACATCCCGGCATTCATTATGGCCACGACCGGCGCCACAAACATGCCAGTCATTTTTGTGAGCAACGTAGCGATATAGCTCTCTGAGCTGGGGTGGAATAAGAAGAGATCGAAAAAGATTTCGGAATTCAAACTTTTTCACGTCCCATGTCCACTCTCATTCCTAGAGTCAACAGTGTTCTTCAAATGAAGAAACTAATACTGTATGTCGTTCTCCTAGAAATGAGGTCAACATGACACACCCTGGCCAGGTTTCAGATGGCTATCCTGAGCAGAATCCGCAGGCACCTGCCGTTGGAACTCGGGTGGAACCTCCGGCGAAGAAACCCTTTTATAAACGATGGTGGTTTATTGCCATTGTGGCAGTCGTGGTGCTGGGAACTTTTGCGAATTTAGTAGGGAATAATTCAAGCCAGCAGGGAAGTACGACGGCCCTAGCTACTCGAGCGTCAGAGGCTATGAACAGTGGTGAAGCTGAGGGAACCAATGTCAATCCTGAGTCTCAAAGCCACGGCGAAGATGTTCCGAAGGAATATACCAACGCTTTGCGTAAAGCAAAGACCTATGTAGAGATGATGCATATGTCTAAGGCGGGGGTGTACCGGCAACTGACGTCGGAGGCTGGAGAGTCTTTCAGTCTTGAAGCTGCCCAATATGCCGTTGATAATCTGGACGCTGATTACAACAAGGCAGCCTTAGAAAAGGCGAAGACATATCAAGATCAAATGTCAATGTCTCGGGACAGGATTTATGAACAACTCACCTCTGAATTTGGTGAGAAATTTACGCCAGAGGAGGCGCAATACGCTATAGATAATCTGCCGCAATAAGCACGTCAAGCCGGTAACGCAAACTTTCCTTTCTTTCCTGATCTGCGTTATACCGGCTTGTTACACGTCGAATATTCATTCCTCCATAATCTGAAAACCATAGGGGGGAATACTTATTCCTAGCACTTCCTGAGTTACTGGACAGTGGTTAATAATAACTTGGTGGGTTCCTCGTTTTATAATTTCCACTCCGTCCGGGGAGTCAATTCCAGTGAACCCAATACTATTCAACAAGGTGTCAATTATTACGCTCCGAAGTTGAGGGCCGGGGATCGTACCTAGATACCATGTTGCGCCTTTACCCAAAGGTCTGTGGGTAAAAGCAGCATACTCAGGAAAGAATGGATCATCATATTCATAGAGCACCTGAGTTCCAGGTTCGACGGAAAGCATATCCCGCAACACTCCTGCGGACACCGGAGACGGTAGGAGGAGATTTGTGAGACTGTTATTGCCAACCGGGGTACGCAGACAAAAGGCATTGGTCTCTGCCACTGATTCCGTCTCTTCCACCCTGATCCCCAACCAATCTTGGGAGTGGAGCGGAAGAGATTGAGCAAACACAAGATTGTTGTCCTGGTCTTTGACCAAGGAACGACAAGTGACGAGCACGTGTGCACCAGCCTGCGCTGCGCGTTGAAGTCGGTGACATACCGTCGGTGAATAGATGATGTGGTGGGGGACGATGATGAGCTGGTAGCCAGAAAAGTCAGCATCAGAAGCGATGACGTCGGTCATGATGTTGCGGGAATGGCATTCTCGGTGCCACTTCATCATTTCCTGGACCACATCCAAATGCTTGGCTTGCTGTTGAATCTGAAAGGCCATCCGGGAATCAAAGTCAGCGATAATAGCGACAGGTGCACTAATTTTTTCCGAAAAGACCTTCTCGTTTTTCTTAAAAAAGGAAAACACATCGCGGACTTCGAGGAATCGGCGTCCCTCGATATTGTCGGGATTAATAATTCCGTAGCAGAATTGTTCGGCTCCTTTGGTTGCGCCACGATAGCGGAAATAACTTAAGCCATCGGCGCCGCGGGCGAGAGCTTGGACGGACCACATGGCTGCTTGACCGGGTCGGGGTAAATAGCCGGTAATGTCGTGGCCCTGAGCACCCATAATGGCTTCCGTGATCCAAAAACTAGATTTTTTGAGTCCACGTATATAGTCTAGGTCAAAGGCAATTTTATGAGGAGGGATAGGCGTCATTTGCCCGCCCCATACTGGGTAATTGTTATATCCCACCTTGTCTATATGCTTAGCGGTGCGGGAATAATCAACTGTCTTATATAGACCCCCACCGGGGAAGTCATGCATGCAGATGGCGTTGGGGATATAGTCTTTGATCCATTGGGTTTGTAGCCGGCAAAATTCTTCAATTCGCCAGGAACAAAACCTTGCCCATTCCAGCCTTAAGGTCGGATTATGAGTGGTGATAGTTGGTGCTGGTAGTGGGATTTCCTGGAAGTTGTTATATGTTTGGGACCAGAATATCGTTCCCCATCGTTGATTAAGTTCTTCGATGCTGTTATAGCGCTGTTCCAGCCAGTGCTGGAAAGCTTTCTTGCTGTGGTGTGACCAGCAAACATCGGCACCTTCGTGACCTAATTCATTATCTATCTGCCAGGCGATAATCGCTGACTCCCTGGCATAGTGCTGCGCTAAGTTCCGAACAATTTTTTTCGCGGCCTTAAGGTAATCTGGAGAGCTTAATGAAGCGGTATGTCGCCCACCGAAACTTCGTTGCTGACCATTAATAGATACTGAAGCAATGTTGTAGTTGTGCGCTAACCAGGCTGGCGGCGTTGCTGTAGGGGTGCCAAAAATAATCGTGAGACCACGTTTTTTTGCCGCCTCAATAACCCGATCAAAGAAATCAAAATGGTATTCCCCTTCGGTGGGTTCCATGAGGTGCCAGGCAAATTCCCCAATCCTTATGGTGTTCGCTCCCATTCGACAAATGCGATCTAAGTCTTCGTCGAGTAATTCTTCAGGCCAATGCTCGGGATAATAGTCAACCCCACGCAACATTAGTTTGTCACTCCTTTCCGGGAATGCAGCTCGGTAATAATTCGGTGGTAGTTGTTTTCATCAAGTCGATAGCCACGGCGGTAAACCACCAAGCACAGCAAAGACAACACGGCAGGTATAGCGATCATAATGATCTGCATTCCCGCCACAGTTCCTGCGCTTTGCTCAGCATTTGGGACAAAGCCAATAATTTTTAGTCCGACGCCTGAGATCAGTCCAGAAAAAGCGCCAGCAAATTTCACCACAAAGGTTTGCGTGGAAAATACCACCGACTCATTACGGGTTCCTAGCGTATATTCGCCATAATCAACTGCCTCGGCCAGAATAACTGTAATGGCAACCAGCATGAAACCAATGCCGATATTGATAATTGCGGAGCAGAATCCCACGGCGACAAGTGATTGGGGAGTGATGAATCCTACTAGCATGAGCAGGAGGAAACCACAGGTGGGAAGCAATGAAGCCATAGTAAAAAGGGTCTTTTTAGAGAAGATGCGAGATAACAAGGGGAAAGCAATAAGTGCACCCATTTGGGCAAAGCCGGCGACCGCCGTGTAAGTAGCAAAAAGAGCTTCTTTTACTCCGGCAACATATTCGAAATAGTAAAGGGCAAAACTTGTGGAAAGCTGGTAGGCCATATTGAAAAAGAGAGCAATTCCCAAGACGGTGAGTACTTGGTCATTCTTGGTCAACACTCTGAGCATATGCTTCACTGAGGTCTTGGTGCCGTCGCCGTGATGGGCAACAACTCTTTCTCTAACTTTCCACACTGTCAGTGCAGCAGTGATGATAAAGATGAGCGCTACGCCGATAGCGAAACGGGAATATCCCAGGATTTGGTCTCCGTCGCCTAAATATTTCACGATATACAACCCGCCGGAACCTACCGCTAGCCAGGCAGTAGACGCGAAGAATCGGGGTATCGCTGAGACTATTGAGCGCTCCTGAGGATCATCAGTGATGGCGGGGACGAGTGACCAGTAGGGAATGTCCATGATGGTGTAGGTCATGCCCCAGAGGATGTACATGACGGCCACCCAAATAGCGTAGGCACCAGGAGAAAGGTCCACATCAAGGAAGAGGAGGATGAGCACTCCGGCATTGAGCAGAGTGCCAATCATGATCCATGGTCGGAACTTTCCCCACCGAGACCGGGTGTTGTCTACCACCATGCCCATCACCGGGTCATTAACCGCATCCCAGAGGCGTGCGGCCATAAATAAAACACCGACGAAAGCGGGATCAACCAGCCTTACGTCGGTGAGATATTTCATGAGGTAGGTGCCTACCAGGGCGTAGACGAGATCTTTGCCGAAAGCCCCCATGCCGAAACTAAGTTTTGAAGACCAAGAAAGACGCGGAGCACTCATACCACACCTCTAATGAGTTAGTTATTAAACGCAACATCCCAATTCTATGGCACTTTTATGTGATTTTTCTCGTTTTCTTATCTGTGATGTATGACGTCACACCAAGATAAAAGAAGCGGTCCGTGCCGTGACTTCCTCTAGGTTTGTGACGTCCTTAAATAACCTTGGAACTCGGAGACCCTACACTGCTTCAGCAGGTTGCTGAGCTGGTTCGGAATTTTCAGAGGTGCGATCTCTCATCTGACCACCCAATGCACCCTGATTATCTGTTTGAATCTGAGGTGTTTCAGCGGAGATCGAATTTAACTGCTGAGCCAGTTTTGCCTGAACATCAGTGGCAGCTGTATCGCCCGCGTCCACAGCATTCTGTGTGATGGAATCCAAAGCTTGTTGGGCATATCCGCTGGCAATCAATTCCTGATAGAGGCTCTGATATGCCTGGGAATAGAGTTCAGCAAAGGAGGAATCAGTGAGGAATCTCTGCTTGAGGATAGAGCTGCCCTTGGTGTGTCGACCCCCGCCCTTGGCGTCGTCCGGATTCTTAGTCTGTGGCCCGACGCCCTCAGGCTTTTCCCCCTGCATCTGATCCGGGGGTGTGGCACCGTTATCGCCGCCCGGAGGGGAAGGAGCGTCCCCCTGAGTGCCAGGAATACCTGGTTGTCCCGGGAGGTTCGGGGCATTGTCCTGGCCTTGGTTGTTGCCGTTTTGTGGGGACCCGGCATCGCCTGCTGTACTTGGTCCGCCGCCACCCGGGCCACCTTGACCGCCCCCCATAAAGGTCATATTCAGATCCCAGGATAAGACTTGCATGGTCCCTTGGTGAACGTCATACCACAAATAGTAATTATTACCTGGACCATCCATGGCGTCATCATTTGATAAGAGAGTCTGGGTAGCTAGATATGTGGCAAATTCATCAACGTCCAGATATTCGCTTAGGTGGTCATGGAAATCCTCATCACTGGAGTTATTCACAAAGTCCAAGAACCGCATAATTGGTTCAAGGTCATAGGTTCCCTCGGCGTTTATTTGTGAATAACCGTCCTCATAGTCGGTAGGGTCTTCACCTTGATAATCCATTCCGCCAGAGGCATCGGCTTTATATAGCACGCCATCGCCTAACTCATTAGCCCACTGGGCATCGGGTAAGTCAATAACTAACCTCGGTGCACTAGTCCCCCCATTTACAGACACCGAAGCTAAAGAATAATCTTGGGTAACTTGTCCAGATTGGGAGGTTAAATCCAAGGACAGAGCCTCGTTCATGGCAGTTAGAGAACCATTACTAGCAGGACGCAACGAGATTTCCTTATGACCCTGATATCCGCGGCCCTCCTGATACTCATCGAAACTAATCAACCAAGGCAAAGAAGCCGGGTCATCGAAAGAAAGCTGAGTTGCGCCAGCACCACCAGGAGGATTGCCTGGACCATTCTGGGGTCCGGCCTGCCCGGAACCACTATTGTTCTTTAAAGACTGAAGCGTCGAGTTTCCTTTGAGCCTGAGTCCCACATTTTCTATAGTTGTTCCGTCAATAGTGACCGTCGCGGAGATAAAGTTTTTTCTCCACTATTTTGAAATTCTGAAACCATATTCTGGTATTCAGTTTCATCATAAGTTATAGCTATATTATGAATCCCTGAATCAAATAGGGGAGTAGAAGAAAGAATATTTTCATTCAAATCTTCCTTGGTGCTCAGTGCCGAGGTAATGATAGGACGAATCATCGTTCCACCAAAACCCACTGCTAACACCACGAGGAAAACAATGAGCGCGGCGAGGGGCTTCCAATGGAGTCTTAAGGACGTGGGGAGGCGCATTGTTGTGGTTCCTTACAGATCAGTCTGATCATATCCGGTCAATACGGTGGCCTTTTGTCCGTAATTCATCGCCCGGAATTGAGTTATCAGATCACTGGGGCGAACGGTATTTTTTAGCTGTGCTGTGTAGGCAAATTCCAATAATGAGCCACCTCGGATACTTTCCGTACTAATCAATTCAAATTCAGTGGCATTGTTCACCAGGATGTCTTCAATAGCAGGTAGATAGTCCTGATCATCGGCAGGTACCTGGACTTTAATCACTTGGCGTTGAACATTCAGAGCAAACCAGTTGAACCGAGACATCACAATGATGACACCGCAGATGATGATGGTGGCAATGACGGCCAAAACATAGAAGCGGGTGCCACATGCCATGCCGAGAGCCATAACGAGGAAGATGAAACCGACATCACGTGTTTCCTTAATTGCGTTGCGGAAGCGTACGACAGATAAGGCGCCAACTAGTGCGAAGGCTCTGGCGATATTTGATCCCACTACCAGCATGATGAGTGAAATGAGCATACCCAGAATGATGAGGGTATGGACATAGCTCTGGGAGTAGCTGACATTGCGGTGGGTGTTGCGGTACGTCCACGCAACCACGAGGCTGCAAGCGAAGGAAAGAAGGAGGGTAACTAGTACGTCCGCGACGCTGAAAGTCCCGGACAGATCATTGATGGAAAAATCGAAGTTCATGGTTCAATGGGTCCCCTCTAGTTGTTTTCAGCACGGCTGGCGGCAAGTTGGTGGGCCTGAACGCTCTGGCAGTATTTGGAGATTCTTTTAATCTGAAGGCCATGCCGAGCACAGAGATCAGTAATCCAATAGGGTGCTCGTTCATTGACCTTGATTTCCATGACGGAGATTTCGGGACTCAGAATGTTTTTGTTGTTCGTTTCTTTTCGAAGGTCAAAATCACAGTCGCGGCCGCGAAGTCGATGATCAAAAGTCACTCTCAGTCCTAAATCCGACCCTTGGCCGATGAATGGTTCCCGGAAATACCCGGTTATCGCAGTGGCGCGGAGGTCGAGTCGGATGATGAGGTCCAATACCTCAGAGATGAAAGCCTGGTCAGCGACGGAGGCATTGCTGCTTAATGAGATTTCTTCCCGTTCGTCACAAAGTTTCAGGGCATCGCGGTAGGGGAGCATAATTCTTCGTTTCTGAGTGACCCGATTTACTCGTTGCTTAACCTCAACCGAAACAGGGGCATCATCTGCGGCGGAATTATCAAAATCTCCGTATCGACGTATTCTGAGCTTTCGTCGAAATTTCAGGCCCTCCATTTTTTCCCAATAGAACCTCAACCCCGGAGTGTCATAGTAAACGCTCCACACGGGATAGCCACGTTCACCTGCGTAGGGATCGTGCTCCATTCGGGCACAGAGTTCCTCCTTGATAGCTGGGAGTTTCTCTATTGGCACGAGGTATTTCAGTTCAAAGCGATTGAAAGCATGAAGTTTCCCTGGACTTCTCAATCGGGGATCTAACACTTGAGGCCGAATAACTGTATTCGACATTGTTCACCCTGCCTTCCTATCCACCCGCCATGACGGGATTGTTGTCTTGACATACTTCATTAAAACGTCTCTACCTGGAGTTTCGCCCGGCTTTAGGTATTACCTAGCGGGGGATTTGCTGGGAATGTCCTGGCAAGGGGAGGGTTTATTTCACTGCATAATTGGGTGGAACCGACAGAGGTGAAAAATTAAAAAGACAGGAGCTGGGAATTCCAGGATCATGAGGAAGAGAAAATATCAGACAGGGGTGCAAATATTTTTGGAACACTTTGGTGAGCCGAGAGTGGCTGAAGGTTATGGCGTTCTCCCGAGAATATAGTTAAGACTCCTGTCTCCGCGGTTTCATTCACGTGTCCGTATTAAGAAAAGCTGATGGTGAGGATGTCGCCACCAACTGGTGTGGGGCCGTATAAGGATTGTGCTGAGCGGATCTCATCATCTGAGGTGGAGTGCTTTCGTGATTCAGCGTTCGGTAGGCGGCACTGTGTGAGTGGATGATGCTGATCTACAACAGCATTAAATTGACCAGATCATGACAAGTTTTCGTTTTCATATTGCTGTAGGGGGAAGTTGATGGGCACTATTCTCCTATGGCCAAAACAGGGGTAGCTACTGGGGGTTATCTCAACGCAATAGGGGACAAAAAGGAATGCTGGAAAACTGCATTCAACTTTCCTTGTAGAGATCACTTTCCTTGTAGAGATCAACAGGGTGGGAATTTACCTAGGTTGAGACCTTAGAGTCAGAAAACTACCAGGTTGGAGCATTGTGAGCCCAGTTAGGAAATATGCTTTCAAGATAGTACCAAATTACTTATGACGCACAGTTGTTTCGTCAGCGAATATATGTTATATACATATAAGGGTTAGCCAAAGGTTATGTCTGACATAAAATTTTGCCGAAAAGCTTTAAGGAAGCTAAGTTTATTTATGGATGTCTTAAGGACTATTCCTTATGTAAGGGTGTGGTGTCGATGAGATAGCTGGAAAATCTGCCTGGCGCTCATCGGCAAAGGAGTAAGAGGGTGATGGCTTGTGGAGCATCGTCAATTGGCTGCTAGCTGGCGATTTGGGCTAATTCTCAGTGTCGTGTTGGCATACTTAGCTGCAGTCACCCTACTTGTTCTGCCGGTGCAGGCACAGGAAAACCCTCGATACTTCAAGCCTGGAGAGATAAAAGCGAACGTCGTGGGGGATGGGGCAAACTATCGCCAGCTTAAGCTTCAGCTACGGGGTGAGATGGGCAGTCTCCTCACTGTAGGAAAGGAAGTAATAGACCGAGAAGAATCAGGGAAAATTCTCCAGATCCTTGCTGATCAAACTAAAATCGGAAATTCACATGAAGACGCGGAAAATATTCGCGTAGAGTTCAAAAATAATCCCAGTGGTGGCCAAATAGTCATTGACGGGAGAAATAAGTCATATCCAGCAGGAGAAACGCTCTCCATAGTTTTTGAAGTGGAGCCTTCAGCCTCTCTAGGGCGCTATTCGTTCAGTACAGATCTTGACCAAGATCAAGCAACTATTGATCCTGGAAATGAGGAAAATTCAGTTGAGAAAAGCAGTGAGCAAAGAACGAGTGAGTCTACGAAGCTGACCCCACTGGAACAACCAGTAAGCAGTAGTGCTACCCCAACAGCTCAATCATCGGAAGTTAGTACTACTAAAGATGAAAAAGAAAAACCTGAATCTATAGCCACTAAGGAAAAGGACCCTGGTAACCGAGGGATAAATAAAGATCAACCCAAGGATAACGTCTCGCCTTCCGTTCGAGAGCTAAACGAAGAACGGGCTAAGATGAGTTTTCGCGCTGCGCCTGATTCCAAACAATACGGTGACTTCAGAGCAAGAATAATTTCATGGTCGGAGGGAAATTATAAGCCACTCGTACAGGATGAGTGGGATCGAACCCTAAGATTTGTCGTTGAAGACCGTGGAACGCTTAGAACTATTAAATTTACTGGGAAAAATAACTTTAGCCAAAGTAAAGTTTATTATTCTGTCACAATCAATGGAAAGCTTGTCGATTTTAACATCAAGGACATCAGTCTTTTGGGTGATAGAACACATCCGACTATTGCCTTGACCTACCCAATAAACATAGTTCCGGGTGACGAAATTACGGTTAAATACCGTCAAGATGGAGAAAACGGATGGGCAAGTAACTCGCTAGAGCTGAAAGGTCTACGTAATCCGATTAATGACGCATTAGATCCTCTTCCGCCGTTGTCCTGCGAACAAGGGCAACGCGTATGGATAGCACAATCGGCAGGCCAAGCCGAAAGAAATAGCGTCATTCTTTCACAGGCACGGTTTGATATCAACAATTTTCGGGAGATTTCGTCCACTGCTGGTCCGGACGGTTTCGGTTGGGTGTACAACGCTCTGGGTTATAACCCTAGGGATCGCTGGTTATATGCGGTGAGCCAAGATGTACGGGACCAAAGTGGTCAATTGGTGGAAGACTTCCCACCGGGACATTTGTTGCAAATTCACCCAGAGACGGGGAAAGTTCATGACCGCGGAGAAATTACTGGTTTTAAGACAAATGGTGATCGAGAAAAAATAAGTACCGGATTCTTCGGAAATAACGGGACTTATTATATTGCCAACGGATCCCAAAGCGGTACCGCAACACTATATTCAGTGAATTTTAATACCCTAATGGCCACGCCTCTTGGCTCCAGTGATCAACAGATAAAAGCTAATGATCACGCACCATTAAGTACAGATGCTACCTATGCATGGGGGATCCGATCATCGTCGCCCACTAGTACCACACCAATGTATATGGAACGGGTTAATCTGTTAAATGGTAAGGTAGATTTATTTGATATCACCAATTTAAGACTGCCAAGAACCGTTTGGGGCTCCGCTTGGCGTAACTCTAACGGGACCATAAGTTTTAGCGGGAATAATGGTGAGGGCGTGTATCAGTTTGAAATTACTAATCCTTATTCTCAACGCCCCGAATTCAAAATAAAAACCGTATCCAAGATACCAGTTTCATATAACAATGATGGGGCAAGTAATGGTGCGGAACCATATGCGGCGGATCTTAGCGTTCAAAAGAAATTCACTGGATTCGGTGATGACGGACGTGCACGCTGGAAAATCACCCTGAAAAATGATGGTCCCTGTGGTAGTTCGGGTTCAACAGTTACAGACACATTTCCTGCTCGATATAGTGGTATGAAAGTGGAGGGCCAGGGTGGTGCTTCATCAGTAACGCTCGACGAAAAAAATCATCAAATTAAAATTAATTTTAACGAGCTAGAGCCTGGAGTCTCTAGAGATATAATTGTTTCAGCGAATGTTGGCGATAAAAATCAATGCATTGATAACGGCGTTAAGGTAGTGGGTGTTGAAGATGATCCCAACTCCAACAATAACACTGCTTCGGTATCCGGATGCACAGTGAACGTTATAAAAACTGTCCAGGAAACTACGGAGAAGTGGTCTACAACAGAAAACAGACGGTTATACACGGCGCATTACACTGTCGAAGTAAAGAATAACGATCCTAAAAACTCCCAGAAATTCGGTCCAATGACTGATAAGCTGGGGTATCCAGCCGGCGTGAAGCCTACGTCGGTGAGGGCAACGGATGAAAATGGTGTAACTAAAAACCTCAAGCTAGATTCGAATAGCTTCGTTATCGCCGAACAAGATACTATTATCGGCCCAGGAAAAATTAGCCGGTTTAGTATTGAGGTTGACTATGTTTTCGATGCCTCTGAGTTTAAACCAGAGACTAAGGATTGTAACGGAACTCAAGGATTTGGTCTATATAATAAAGTTAGCTTGCCTTCAGGCCAAGAGGTAGAGTTTAGTGATAATTCCGCATGTACGCCCGTATTACTTCCACAGAATCCGCAGGTAATTATCCGTAAAGCTGACGCTAATAATGGTAACCGCCTCCTGACTGGTTCTGAATTTACCCTCCACCAGTTGACTAGATCAGGAGATGATGCGAGAGATCCTTGGTATTTTTCGGGCGAGAATCTTAGTGAATTTATTCTGAATGATGTTCCTTATGGGGATTATATGCTGGTCGAGGAAAAAGCACCGCATAACTATTTCCTGTTATCTGAACCTTATAGGTTTGCTTTGGTTCCTGGTGAAAACGGTGCGGTAGTTATTCCAAAAGATTCGAATAGTTCGGGATTGATCGCCTCAGAATCAGATTCACAACGCAATGCGGTCATCATAACGGTGGCGGACTTGACAGTTGCTGAGCTTCCCTTGACAGGTGGTCGTGGATATCTATACTTCCTGACCTTTGGTTCCCTGATTGTTGTGTGTGGTATCGGAATGGCACGTAACAGAATCCGTGAATGAAATGTGATTTGGTGAAGATCAATGAATCAGCAAAGAGATTTTAACTATGAGGACCTCAACCTATTTAGATTGACATTTAAAAATGCAGGCAAGGAAGAACTATCTAATAAAGGATGAAAAATGTTTAACAATGGAAAAGTTGCCTCCTTAAAGGCAATAACAATGGCACTCATCTCGCTATTAACCTGCTGCATTTTGCAGCTTCAGTCCGCCCATGCCATAAGTGGGGATCCCTATTATGATCCGGCTAATATAGATCCAAACAGTAGCCGAAGTTTGACGATTCATAAATTCTTAAGAGATGCTCCAGCGTCTAGCTCCAATAGTGGAGGTGAACCCGTAGCAAATCCAGGCGATCTTGGAAAACCTCTGCAAAATGTCAAGTTCCAGATTAAGCAAGTTGACGCAGATCTGTTAACGAATGATGGTTTCGCAAAAGCGCGAGAACTTGCTAAGACTAGGCCTTCACAGAATTCGACTATCCCTTATAAAGGTTTTGACAAGCAGGTGACGACTGGCGCGGATGGAACGGTCAAGGTTTCAGATGCTGATGGTATTCCCGTCGGTCTGTTTGTAGTTAGCGAGCTTGCAAGTCCTGATGCGGCAACCACTGATGGCAAGAAAGTGACAATTAATCCGGCTGAACCATTCTTCGTTTTCATACCTATGACGAATAGTGCCGGTAATGGTTGGAACTATGATATTCATGTATATCCGAAAAACTCTTCATCAAGCATTGAGAAAACAGTAAGTGATGCTGCAAAGAATGTTGGTGATAAAATTACCTACGATATTAACTCCGACATTCCCGTTGTTGAAAAGAACGGCACTCTTAATAAATACGCGGTTTATGATAATCTCGATGCCCGATTAATAGATCCCGTGGTGGAAGTTTCTATCCTCAATGGACAAAAATTTTCGGAGGGAACTGATTATACTCTGACCAAAAATAATAACAAGTTAATTGTGGAGTTTAATCAGACCGGTTTGAAAAAGTTGGCTGAGATTAAAACGAATGATAATAAAGCTAAGGTATTGGTCAAGATCACAGCAACTATCGGTAGTGTTGGAGAAACAGATGGGATAATTAGGAACCAGGCTTCACTCATTCCAAACAATGGAGTGGTCGAAGGGCAGATCCCATCCAACGAGGTTGAAAGCAAATTCGGAAAAGTAAAGGTCAATAAAACCTTTGATGGTGAAAAGAAGGGTGATCTGAAGGCATCCTTTGAAGTATATCGTTGTTCAGAGGATCGTCAACTTTATGACGGACCATTGGTTATTAATGGTGTGAGTAGGTTCGATACCGTAGATGGGGCTGTCACTATTGATGGGCTTCAGTATAATGATTTTGTCAATGGTGTGCCGGTGGAGTTGAACTGGTCTTCCTACTACTGTTTAGTTGAAAAGCAAACTGCGAAAGGCTACGAACTTTTGCCTGAGCCGCATAGGTTCCAAATTACCGAAGCTACACTGAAGAATTCCACCTATGAGGTGACTCTCGATAATAAGAAAGAATCAGGTACTACACTGCCATTAACTGGTGGTAAAGGTGTAGGCCTACTTCTAGGGTTAGGAATCTTACTTCTTGGATTCGGTACATTTTTGGCCCTACGTAATTCAAGAAATAGGAATGAGCGCTAATCATTGTTAATACCCTTGCTGCATGCGCAGGGGTGTTAATTATATTGTGGGGAGTTTGTGAACTGTGGATTTTTTGAGTAAGAACAGGTCAATGCATTCCGCTAAATCTAAAAAGATTTCGGTGAAAAATAAGAAAAACTCTTTAATTCCGGCTCTGATTGTTGTTTTATCTGGACTGCTGCTCGTTATTTATCCAGTTGTTGCAACTCTTCACAATAATTATAGACAAGCTGAGGCTGCTAAGAATTATTCCGATGTTGTCCAGCAAATGGATGACTCAACAAGGTTAGCTAAACTTCGTGAGGCATCCGAGTATAATCGGTTATTTCCTCAAGGTCCCTTACTTGATCCCTGGTTAGCGCGCGTTACCCCGGATAATGAAAATTATCAGCTATATCTACAAAAATTAGATTCCCCGGAGGCGATGGCGAGGTTAAAAATCCCCAAGATCAAACTGGATCTTCCTATCTATCACGGTAGTGATGAAAAGGTATTGTCAAAGGGGATCGGTCATCTGTATGGTAGTTCGCTTCCTGTGGGTGGGGAACATTCTCATGCTGTGTTAACCGGGCATACCGGTCTTTCTAACGCCACCCTATTTGATGACTTGACTGAGATTCATGAAGGGGACTCCTTCTACATTGAAGTACTCGGAGAGCGCTTGAAATATGAAGTGCATCAAATTGATGTAGTTCTCCCGAACGAGACTGAAGGGCTAGCGCCAGTAGCTGGGGAAGACCTGGTCACATTGATTACGTGTACTCCTTATGGTCAAAATACTCATCGCTTGTTAGTCACTGGGCATCGGGTGCCTCTCGATGATACTGAAGCCGATGAAGTCTTCAACCAACGTTCTGGTTTATGGACTTGGTGGATGACGGTGGTTACTGTGATGATTGTTGGATTTGTGATCGTTATGGCTTGGTGGTTGTGGAGATACACTAAACAACAGAGACGTATTTCAGATGTCTCGCCGGATAGTTCCAGTGGAAGTTAATCGCCATACCTTATGAAAGGAACTTTTTCAAAAAGGCTACTTATCCCAGCTTTATTACTAATTGCCGGTATCTCAGTTATTTTATATCCGGTGGTAAAAAATATTTGTGGAGATTATCGGCTTGCGGCTTTGTCCTACAAATTTTATCGGGAATTTAGCTACTCATCTCTGGAAAAGGACAGTTTATTTAATGAAGCCTTAAAGGATAACCGGGAAGAGGATTTTGAAATAGCAAATGATCCTTGGCAGGGTTCAGGGCGCGAAACTGTTAATCACTCCACCTCGATAGAAAAATATGTAAACTCGCAGCAGGGGCTTTTATCGGTAGTCAACGTACCAGCTTTAGGGATAGCTCTTCCCGTTTATGAAGGGACCGGTGAGACGGTCTTAGCTCGAGGGGCAGGGCATTTGGTGGGAACAGCTTTACCTGTTGGCGGAGTTGGAACTCGAAGTGTTATTGCTGCGCACACAGCTTATTCTGGCGCCAGTATGTTCGATAACCTGATTAACGCCGAAAATGGAATGATAATTATCATCCATACTTTAGGGCATGACCTGTATTACAAAATTGATAGTATTGAAGTGATTGATCCAAATGATGTGGATAAGATTCGTCCAGTATCAGGCCAAGATATAGTGACGTTGTTGACATGCACACCTTTTGGTAAAAATACGCATCGACTTTTGGTATCGGGTTCGAGGTTCTTCCCGTCTGGTAATTCCTCAGAAATTAATCCCTACAATAATTCGGAAACAGCATTTATCCCCGGATATAGATTGATGATTCAAAGTTGGATGTGGATTCCGCTTGCCCTATCTGGGTTAACGATTCTGATCTTAGTAGTAGTCGGCATGAAGTCTATTTTAGGTTCATCCGCTAAACGGCGCATTGTGAATGCGGGAGAGTCCTGCGGGCTCTAGCATTCACAGAGAGTGTCCCGTCGCAAGTATGGCACGCCCCACATTCGGGGGAGTTTCCCGCTGCGCGCCACACTAGTTGTCTGATGTCTGACTAGGCTGGGGAGAGTTCCTACTTCTTCCTGTATCTCGAGGAGATCCATCACATGGCACCCCAAGGTTTTGGCACTTTCAACTGGATCGTTGTCATCGTGTATCTGCTCGCCATGCTCGGTGTGGGGCTGTGGTTCGCCCAACGAGCCGGTCGCAGCCAAGATGATTACTTCAAAGCCGGTGGCAGAATCCCGGCGTGGGCAGCAGGTTTTTCGATCTACGCCACCACGCTCTCCGCCATAACATTCATGTCTACCCCGGAAAAAGCCTTCCTCACTGACTGGGCCTACGCCGCAGGTAACCTGGCGATTTTTGCCATCGTCCCGATCCTCATCGGCTACTACGTTCCGTTTTTCAGAAAGCTCGACGTCACCACGGCCTATGAATATCTTGAGGAACGCTTTGGCCCCTCCTTGAGAATAATTGGCTCCTTGCTTTTCGTGTTCTACCACCTCGGGCGTATAGCCATTGTTATTTATCTCCCTACTCTGGCTTTGACATCGGTTACTGACATCAACCCCATGCTGGTCGCCGCAGCTGTGGGTATTCTATGTGTTATCTACACCTTCCTCGGCGGAATGGAAGGGGTGATTTGGTCCGATGTTATTCAAGGGATCATTTTGTTGGGAGGGGCAGCAACGATTGTTGTGTGGGCCATGGCAATAACTCCCGATGGTTTCTCCACCGCTATTTCCCATGCAGCAGCAGAAGGAAAATTCTTCTCCGCCCAGAATCTTTCGATGAGTAACCTTGCTGCCGCAATGCCGATTATCTTCATCGGAAGTGCCTTAAATTCGCTCCACCAATACACTGCAAGCCAAGATGTAGTGCAGCGTTACCAGACCACCCCCTCGGTCGAAGCAACCAAGCGTTCACTCATCGTGAACGGCATTTTAGCTCTCATTACTATCCCGTTGTTCTATGGAATGGGAACGGCACTCTATAACTACTACAACGCTCACGGTGGTTTGCCGGAAGGTGTGAACACCTCCGCTGTGGTTCCGTACTTCATCGTCACCACGCTCCCAGCGGGTATGGCTGGTTTATTAGTGGGCGCCATCTTCGCTGCAGCTCAATCCACTATTTCCTCTAGCCTCAACTCTATTTCAGCTTGTGTGGTGGTGGACCTCCGCAACCGCTTTATGCCCCATCGCGGAGAAGCGTCGGTAATGTTCTCCCGAGTAGTTATCATCGTCGCCGGAGCGTTCTCAGTGGCTGCAGCCTTATATCTAGTCGCCACGGATAAATCCGATCTTTGGGATCTCTTCCTGGCAATGACCGGACTATTTGGTGTTCCTCTTGCCGGTGTCTTCGCCCTCGGTATTTTCACCACTCGCGCTACCACTCCAGGCGTAACTGCGGGGCTAATCCTCGGGGCTTTTGCCGCCTGGGAAGCTGGACAACTTAAAGCAGGACCCTTCCTAGTCTCTATAGCCGCATTCGTGGTGGCCATAGTTGGAGGATATCTGTGTTCGCTCCTGCTGCGCGGACATCATGATCCTGAGCGAGTCATTCCGCTCACCATCCGGGGACGTGACGCGGCATATGAGCGACGCCGCAGCTAGCGTACAAGCAATCGACTTGTGCTGCCGATGACCCTAGGTAGCACGGGGCTATCGTCCCGTTTAGGCTGTCAGCTATGAGTTCTTCGCGGCAATCACCGCTATGTGTTGTGGCCACCGAGGTCGAAGCCTCTCACCTTGACCCAGAGCTACCTACTCTCATCACCGGTATCGGACGCCTCAACGCCGCCACCGCCTTAACGGATTACCTCGCTCACCATAGCGCTCCCAGTCACATCATTAATGTCGGCACCGCCGGAGCGCTATCGAAGGCTGCAACCCCAGGAATAGTTCACCCCATTGGCACCGTATATCTTCATGATTTTTCGCACGAAGCCATAGAAGCTATTTGCGGTGATTCTCCCTACCCTCCACTACACCTCAATTCCACGGGTCTGCGTCTCGCCACCGGTGATCAATTTATCGACACTGCCTCGGCTCGCCAGGCGTTGGCTAAACATGCTGAGCTAGTTGACATGGAAGGTTATGCCATCGCCTGGGTAGCACAGCGTTATTCCATCCCGGTGCACCTACTCAAAATTGTGTCCGATGACGCTAACTCAGATTCGCGACGGCTATGGCATGACGCGGCACGCCAATGTTCACGTCTTCTCGGGGAGTGGGTACGTAGCCAGTGACGCACCAGGCAGACGGGGTACGCAAGGGTAAAGATGGTAGACCGAGGTCTCCCTGGGCGCTCAATGATCCGCTCCTGACCGTCTACTACGACACGGAATGGGGAATGCCTATCCGCGATGAACGTGGTCTTTTTGAGCGCCTAAGCTTAGAGGTCTTCCAATCGGGTCTCTCCTGGTTGACGATCCTTCGGAAACGTCCGAACTTCCGCACGGCTTTCGCAGATTTTGACCCTGACTGTGTTGCGCGTTTTAAGGCTACCGATCTTGACCGGTTAATGGCTGATCCGGGAATTATTCGACACCGAGCAAAGATTACCGCCACAATTAATAATGCTCAGGCGACAATTCGGCTCCGGGCAAGCGGAGGGTTAGTAGACTTGATATGGTCCTATCAGCCTTCTACGACGCCTTATCCGCACACCATGGCGGAAGTGCCCACCTGTTCCGTGGAGTCGGCGGCTTTGGCAGCGAGGCTTCGCCAAGAGGGGTTTCGTTTCGTGGGGCCCACCACCATGTTCGCTCTCATGGAAGCAATTGGCATGGTGGACACTCATCTGGTGGGATCCTATCGGCGGGGAAGTTCAGGATTATGGGGAACGTCCTCCCCATACAGTTGATATGCAAATAAGTTTATAACTGGCTAGGGTAGTGAGTTGTGAGCATTCAACACAATTCAGGCTATGGGCCGGCCGTTGACATGGCCCGCAAAGCTGCTAGCGCTACGGGGGAGAATCCCTTTCGATTTGCTGTGGTTGGTTTTGGGCAAATTTCCCAACAAGCCTTCGTGCCGGGCCTGGCACAGCTTCCTGGGGCTCAGCTAAAAGCGGTTGTCACTGGTTCAGTTGAGAAAGAAACGGCACTGAGTAAAGCAGGGATTGATACCTATAGCTATGAGGAATACCTAGCATTGCTGCAGCGCGATGACATTGACGGGGTATATATTGCTACCCCAATTTTCCACCACCGGGACCACAGTATTGCCGCCCTCGAAGCCGGGAAACCAGTGCTTTTAGAAAAGCCGATGGCAGACAGTGTGTCAGCGGCAGAAGATATTCTTTCTGCCGTGCAGCGAACCGGCACGCCCCTCATGGTGGCTTATCGCATGCATCAGGATGCGTTCATGGTGGAATTGGTTCAGCTAATAAAATCCGGCAAAATCGGAGAGCCACGCATTTTTAGCTCAGTTTTTAGCCACGACATCAAAGAAGAAAACCATCGAGGGCATTCTGGATTCTGGGGTGGGCCAGTCCCAGACTTTGGCGCCTACCCCTTAAACCTGGTGCGTCACCTCTTCCGGGCAGAGCCTTGTAAAGTCCAAGCGCTAGGAATCACCTCTGATGATCGCAACTTCAATTTCGAGGATGGGGTTGCGGTGAACCTGGAATTTCCTGAAGGGAAACTAGCCCAATATATCCTGAGCTACAACGCCGCTGATCACGACTATTTTTCAATAGTCGGATCACGAGGGGTCCTAAGCTCTGATAGCTGCTTTAGCTATTCCCCCGACTCGCCACGACGCTACCACCTAGAATCTGAAGAGCAACCTGAAAAGAGCGTGGATTATCAGGCTCAGGTGGTGGATCAATTTGCTGGGGAAACGCAGTACTTTATTGATTGCGTCCGGGGTGCAGCAGAGATTGAGCCTAATGCAGAAGAAGGCTTGGCTGATATTAGGGTGTGTGCTGCCATTGAACAATCCCTCCGCAGTGGAGAGACTATTTCTCTTCCGCGGCGAGAGTTTCGACGTGAGCTTGAACCGGATCAGGTTCGTTGTATTGAACCCCTGTCGGAAGATCAAGTCCCTGAGGATGAGGATTTAGTGGACCAGGTTGCCCAGGACCGGTGAGGTGGGCGTCGAACCTATCTGATAACAGTTTTCATTAACGGCATGTTAGTGAAAACCTCCGTATCCTTGGAGCGTATGAGTATGACGGTTCAAGGAATAATAGCTCGGTCCCAAGGAGCACCAGTAGAACAAGTTGACGTTGTGATCCCGGATCCCGGACCTCATGATGTGATTGTTCGGATTCAAGCTTGCGGGGTGTGTCACACTGACTTGGCTTATCGAGATGGGGATATTGAAGATGCTTTTCCGTTCTTGCTTGGGCATGAAGCAGCAGGGATCGTGGAACGTATCGGTGATGAGGTCACTCACGTAGCCGAAGGGGACTTCGTCGTCCTCAACTGGCGGGCCGTTTGTGGGGAATGTCGGGCCTGCAGAAAAGGCCAGTCCCATTACTGCTTTAATACCCACAATGCTTCTCAGCGCATGACGCTTAGCGATGGCACCGAACTTACCCCGGCTTTGGGAATTGGCGCTTTTGCTGAAAAAACCCTCGTTCATGAGGGGCAATGCACCAAAGTTAATCCTGATGAGGATCCCGCCGCCGCCGGGCTTTTGGGGTGCGGGATTATGGCTGGTTTAGGTGCAGCCGTTAATACCGCTCGGATTGCGCGGGGTGAGTCAGTCGCGGTGTTTGGCTGTGGAGGTGTTGGGATGGCCGCTATTGCCGGCGCGGTTCTTAACGGGGCGTCCACGGTTATTGCGGTTGATATTGATGACCGAAAACTAGCGCGAGCCCAGGAGTTTGGGGCTACCCACACCCTGAATAACAAGGGGTTAAGTACTGAGGAGGTAGCGTCCCGTATCGCGGATATGAACGGCGGAGTAGGAACCGACGTCACTATCGATGCGGTAGGGATTATGCCCACCTGGCAACAAGCTTTTTATTCTCGAGACTTCGCCGGCCGCATGGTGATGGTCGGAGTCCCTAACCTCACCGATCACGTTGATGTTCCAGCCATCGACTTATATTCCCGCGGTGGTTCAGTAAGCCCTGCGTGGTATGGGGATTGTCTTCCTGAGCGTGATTTCCCGGCCTATGTGGATTTACATCTTCAAGGACGTTTTCCGCTGGGGGATTTTGTGTCAGAAAAGATCGGCCTCGGTGATATTGAACAGGCTTTTAAGACTATGAAAGCCGGAGACGTACTGCGTTCAGTGGTGGTGATCTAAAAATGCCTGGACTCAAGATTGACCATGTGTTAACTCATGGTGTTTTTGCGCTCGACGGCGGCGAATGGGAAGTAGATAACAATATCTGGATTGTTGGTGATGACACCGAAGTCTTTATTATCGACGCCGCACACGACGCAGCCCCTATCCTCGACGCCGTAGGGGAGCGGAAGGTCAAAGGCATCTTGTGTACCCATGCGCATAATGACCACATCACGGTTGCGCCGGAATTGTCGAAACGTCTAGATGCGCCGATCTGGGTTCATCCGGGGGATGAGATGTTATGGGTAGAAACCCATCCGGAGGAAAAATTCCAGTCTCTAGCAGACGGGCAGGAGTTGAGTATCACCGGCGCGGAACTTCGAGTTCTTAACACCCCGGGGCACTCACCCGGTTCCTGTTGTTTCTATTTCCCGGAAGCTGGCGAGCTATTTTCTGGAGATACTCTGTTCCAGGGTGGACCGGGTGCTACCGGCGGGCGATCCTATACATCGTTTCCTACCATCATCGAATCAATTCGCGGATCTTTGCTCACGCTGCCTCCGGAAACTATCGTCCACACCGGGCATGGAGATCACACCACCATTGGCGCCGAGGCACCTCATCTTGAGGAGTGGATTCGACGCGGATACTAGGGGGTTTATCTCCCCGATCCCCTAGAGTCAGCCAGATGTTCCCATCTTCCCGGGGTTATTTGACCTCGGGAACTTTGACCTCGCCGGAAGCCACCTTTGCTAGTTCCTGGGTGATAACAGCTTGGAATTGCTCATATGGTTGAGCACCACCAATGAATTTTGTCCCCACATAAAAGCTCGGGGTGCCGGTAACGCCAATGCTGGCGGCTTGTTGCTGGGCGTTAGCCAACACATCATCAAACTCTTTACTGGTGGCATCGGCCCTGAATTTCTCTAAGTTTGGCACCCTGACTTCTTTTGCGATTTCCACAAAGTCATCAATACTGAGCTCCCGTTGATTGCCCTCCTCATCAGAAGTCTTCTTAAAGAGCGCATTTTTATACTCAAAGAACTTATTCTGCGCAGCAGCAGCGCGGGCAGCCTTAGCAGCAGCAATGGAATTATCCCCGTGAGCCGGAACATCATTCCATTCCAAGCGCACTAACCCCTTATTAACGTAGTCCTTGATAATGAGAGGTTCTGTTTCCTCATTGAAATGCTGGCAGTAGGGGCAATAAAAATCCGAATACTCGCTAATAACTACCGGGGCATCGAGAGCGCCGATGCTCAACGGGTCTGCGGAGTTGCGACGATGCACAGAGAGAACATCGGAGCTATCTTCTGGTTCTCGCCCAGGCCCCGAAATCGTGGCATCATAACTGCCATCACTCTGCGGCCGCGGAACATTGGTGATTTTTCCGGCATGCGCTCGAGCGGCGAGCTCCTGGGTGGTAGGGGTGGCGGTTTGATGCCCAAGGACATAACCACCCACCGCCGCAACTGCAATGAGGACCGCAGCGCAAAGCCACGCTATGGCCGGAATAGCCTTCCAACTACGGGAAGATGGCGGTGCGGAAACCCCAGCCGTAGGTGACTGATCTGCAGTGGCAAGACCATGAGTGTCGGATACGTTATTGAGGTCCGGGGAATCATCTCTGTGACTCATGGTTTCTTAGCGTAGTACGTGTTCCCCCGAAGATTCTTCATGGCATGGCAAGGTCGCTGCTTCAAGAAGATACTGCCCGTAACCAGACTTAAGGAGCTGGGATCCTAATTTCCTTAGTTGAGCTGCATCGATAAACCCTGAGCGGTAGGCCGCAACCTCGGGGCTGCCGATAATTTGCCCCGTGCGCTTTTGAAGGACTTCGACGTATGCGGAAGCTTCACTCATCGAATCAATAGTCCCGGTATCTAGCCACACATCACCGTGATGCATTCGTCGAACCTGAAGTTGTTGGCGCCGAAGATATTCTTCGTTGACGCTGGTGATTTCTAATTCCCCGCGGGCCGACGGGGTAATGGTACGCGCTATATTTACGACCTGATTGTCATAAAAGTACAACCCCACCACTGCATAGTGAGACTTCGGGTGCTCCGGTTTTTCTTCAATGCTGTGCGCCTGTCCGTACTGGTCAAACTCCACCACCCCATAGCGCTGGGGTTGGGCTACCTTATAGGCGAAAATGGTGCCGCCGCTATTGTCCACGGAATCTCTGAGTGAGCTGCTAAAACCTCGACCATCAAAGATATTATCGCCCAGAACTAAAGCGACGTTGTCGTTGCCAATGAAATCTTCACCGATGAGGAATGCTTGGGCTAGCCCCTCGGGCCGGGCCTGGACAGCGTAGCTTAAAGAGACTCCCCATTGACTCCCATCGGACAGAAGGCGACGGAAAGCAGGTGCATCTTCCGGGGTGGTGATAATGAGGATCTCGCGGATTCCCGCCTGGATGAGGGTAGTTAGCGGGTAGTACACCATCGGCTTGTCATAGATGGGCATGAGCTGCTTGGAAATCCCTTGGGTAATAGGGTAGAGCCGGGTTCCTGATCCCCCCGCGAGGATTATTCCTTTCATTGCTTAACTCACCTCAGCTACATACGTTGGCAAAACGTCACGCCAATCTCGCGGATAAAAGCCGGTTTCTTGAATCTTATCGAGCTTGAGCGTGGAATGAGCTGGGCGAGGTGCTAAAGACACACCTTGAGCGGCTGAGTATTCCTCGGTGCTGACGACGGTGATTTCTTCGGGGCGGCGCCCCCTGAGCTGAAAAACGTGTTGCGCTAATTCCGCGAAGCTCAGCTGTGGTCCGCTATTGGATAGGTGATAAATTCCGCTAGGGGCCTGGTTGTCCAGCAGATGTATGATGCCGCGCGCTAAGTCTTGGCTAAAAGTGGGGCGACCGTGCTGGTCGCCGACTACCGAGGGAGATGCGCCGGCATCGGCGAGAGAAACCATGGTGCGGATAAAATTACGTCCAGCGCCTATCACCCACGAGGTACGGATGATGTAGTGCCGGGGGCAGCCTAAGGCAGCTAACTCCCCGGCAGCTTTGCTGCAACCGTAGACATTAAGGGGAGAAGGGAAGTCTTGTTCTTCCCACTCCAGCCGGGTGCCATCAAATACGTAGTCTGTGGACACCTGGACAAAGGGGATGTGATAGCGCTGGGCTACTTGGGCTAGAAGGCCAGGCCCTGCCGCATTAATCTGCCACGCATCTCGACGCCCCTCAGCGCTTTCAGCCTGATCGACGCTAGTAAACGCTGCTGCATTAATGATGGCTCGGTAACGTCGCCAATCCAGATTCGCAAGAGTTTCGGGGGCAGTGAGGTCAAGGTGGGGAGACGACCCGGGGCGTCGGGAACTAAACTCAACCTCTGCTTCCCGATTCTGGCTACAGAACTCCTCCCGGAGAGCCTGGGCCAACTGCCCCTCGGAACCGACCACCAGAATTTTTTGCTGTGGCACCGGAGTGGCTTGAGCCAGCGGCGGATGATGGCGGTCCTTCTCGGAGATGACGGCATCACTGAGCGGTATAGGCCAGGCAATATCTAAGGCCGGGTCAGCCAGATTCACCGCAGAATAATGTGCCTCTGGACTCCAGTGATCGGTCACCAAGTAGCTATAAACAGTTTCTTCGCTGAGGGTTTGAAAGCCATTAGCTACCCCGCGCGGAACAAAAACAGCTGTTTCTGGGCCTATCACTCGGCTAACCACTTTGCCAAAGGTGGGGGAGTTCTCTCTGACATCGCACCATGCGCAAAATACATTGCCGTGGGCCACGGAAATGAATTTGTCCCAAGGTTCTGCATGAAGTCCCCGAGTCACGCCACGTCGAGAGTTAAAAGAAAGGTTGTGTTGAACCGGACGGAAATCCGGCAACCCGGCCGCCACCATCTTTTCTCGCTGCCAGTTTTCCTTGAACCACCCACGCTGATCCCCATGCAGGGTAAGGTCACACACCACTAAACCTGCAATACCTGTGCGATGAATCATCACTTATTGTCCTTGTTCTGCATAGGATTGCTCAACTTGGGCTTTATCCGCCAGCCAAAATTCTTCATGCTCTCGATACCAGGCAATAGTATGTTCTAAACCTTCGCGCATTCCCGTATCGGTATCGGTGTAGCGGGGTTTCCACCCAAGCTCACGTCGGATCTTTGAAGAATCCATGGCGTAGCGTTGATCGTGCCCAGGGCGGTCAGCCACATGCTCATAAGCGTCGGGGGAAAGCCCCATCAATTCGCAGATCAGGGAAATGACGCGACGATTATTCACGTGGTCATTATCAGCGCCAATGACGTAGGTTTCCCCCAGGGTCCCGCTGGATAAAATCGCGTGAACTGCCGCGGAGTGGTCATCAACATGAATCCAGTCCCTGACTTGCTCGCCGGTGCCATAGAGCTTGGGGGTGCGTCCACTTAAAATATTCGTGATTTGCCGCGGAATGAATTTCTCAATGTGCTGGTAGGGGCCGTAGTTATTGGAGCAATGAGAAATAGTGGCCGCAATTCCAAAAGATCGTACCCAGGCTCGTACCAGGTGATCTGATCCAGCTTTGGTGGCGGAATAAGGGGAGGACGGTCGATAAGGAGTTGTTTCACTGAAGCGAGAGGGGTCATCCAGGGCTAAATCCCCAAAAACCTCATCGGTGGAGATGTGGTGAAAACGGACCTCGTGGCGTCGCACTGCTTCTAAAAGACTATAAGTGCCCACCAAATTGGTGTAGATAAAAGGGGACGGATCCCTTAAAGAATTATCATTATGAGACTCGGCAGCGAAGTGGACGACGATATCCGCTTGAGAAACCAGCGAATCTACCACGTTAGTATCGCAAATATCCCCCTGAGTGAAGCGGATATCTAGCCCTCGGAGATTATTAAAGTTACCGGCATAGGTCAGTTTATCAAGAACACTAATCTCATAATGTGGAAAATTCTTGAGAGTGTAACGGATAAAATTTGTTCCAATAAATCCGGCACCGCCGGTCACAAGCATTCTCAGGGTTTGTCACCTTCTTGGGGGTTAGTATCCGGATGGGGTGGAATAGCGTTTTGGAGAGCTACTGCCCGAGCAAGCCGCGCATAGCGCAACTCCAATTCTCTAAACCTCAGATACGAGGAAATGATAACGAAGAAGAAAGCCAGGATAGTGGCATAAAGAAGCAGGTCTGTTCCGCGATCTACCCCCAGCCAATTAGCGATAACGGTTAAGTCGTCTGGCCGTAAAATGGCCCAAACACTGGCGCAAAGAAAAATGATGAAACCTAATTTCACCCCCGCTTTGGCGCGGGCCTTTCTGCGGTTAGAAATAAAGTAGACCGCCAGTACAATGATAGCTAAAAGAAGAAGAATTTGAATTAATGTTGCGGTCACGGCAGCCTCTTCGCTAATAGTACGTCAGCTAAAATATTTACTCCGTTAATAAGAGGCTGTCCTTTACTCATGGAATACTCGGTATAAAGGATATCTACCGGTTCTTCTGATACTCTCCACTTCATGTGATCCATCAATGCCACAAATTCTGAGGCGTGAGACATACCGTTCATTCGCAAATTAAGTTCCGTCGCTACTTTTTTATTAAAAACTCGAAGCCCATTATGAGAGTCAGTTAAACCTAAGCGGCGAATGCGCGGGGATAGAGCCACAACAGTACGAAGCACAAGTCTTTTTATCAGGGGAACCTGGTCATCATCTTTTCGAGGGCGGCCAAACCGAGTCCCGACGATGATGTCGAGCGGTTCGTTCCGCAGACGTTCCACCATAGTTACCACGTCTTTTACTTGGTGTTGCCCATCAGCATCAAAGGTGACAAAGTAGCGCGCACCGGGTTGGGAGCGGGCATATTCCACCCCAGTTTGGATGGCTGCCCCTTGTCCTAGATTCACCGGATGGTTTACCAAATGAGCGCCTGCTGCCTGAATTTCAGTAGCGGAGTTATCTGCCGAACCATCATTAACAGCCACGATATTGGGGAAAGTCTGGCGAGCGTTGCTGAGCACGTCACGGATGACGCTGCCTTCATTGAAGCAGGGGACAATTAGCCACGTGTCGGAAAAATCCGAAGCGGCTGAATTAGCGTTTTCCATGAAAAATCCTCATGCTTCCCCGCCGGTGGCAAGATACAAAAGCGATACTAAGGGGATATTAGCGCATCCCCGCGAGGTGTACAGCGGTGCCACTAAGAGGGCCGATGACTAACGCTGCGCAAACGCCCCAACTTAGGGGGAATGGTAGGAGTAGCACTCCAAAGGCCACCACGGAGGCGATGATCCAGCCACCCACGTAGCGAGAATGCTTTTCGATGGCCAAGCTCGCTGCGCCAGTAATAATGAGTGTTCCGGTGCAGGCTGAAGCAAAGGTGAAGATTGCTAAGACTAGTCCCGGCACCCAAAAATCCTCGCCGTAGAGCAGGGTGAGTAGCCACGGTCCCACCGCCCAGGCCGCTAGTGCGCCAAGCAGTCCGACGCTTAACACCGCCGCTACCGGCATAAGGAGCGTGTGAGTTAAGCGCTCTTTGTTGTCTACAAATCGCACAATGAGTGCGGATTGGAACCGCGTCAGCGGAACCAGAATAGGGGCTCGGGTGAGGCTCACTGCCAAAATAACTCCCGCCACGGTAACTCCAGATGAAGCGGTTGTGGGATGTAACCCCTGGCTGACTTGCACAAACACCGGGAATCCTGTGATGAGTGCTGCCGATGCGCCGGTAGCTGCCATTGCTGATAATGTTCGACGCCTTAACGTAGCTGCATTGACATCAGTAAGTGCGCTAAAGATGAGCTTCCGATGGGGACTACCTGCTAACACCACGAGCCAGGCGGCAGCGCCGATAACCGTGATGAGCATGAATGATCCTAAGCCCCACTCACAGAACCATGCGAGGAAAGATAAGACTAAGCGCAAGGTGGCGTCGAGGGCCAATAAACTGGCGTAGTGATGCCACAGGGCGAGGCCAGACAGCACTCCGGATAAAACCGCCTGGAAGATGTATCCGGCTAAACCTAAAGCCAAGATTGCGGTTCCTACGTATTGATGGGAATCAACGATAAGTGGCATCCAGATACCCGAGGTGAAAGTGACTCCGAGTACAGCTATCAGCGCTATCCACCCACCTAGTTTCCAGGGTTGTGCATTATTTCCTGGGGAAGACTGATGTTGGGCATTGGATACCCCTCGGGTGGTTTCTTGCATGAGGCCATCGGCGCAACCGCCAAGGGCGAAAAATAGCCCCCAGTAGGCTTGGAATTGGTCTGCGCCTGAGGCGCCGAGCGCCCAGGCGGCAATTGACATGATGATGAAGCCAGAAAGCGCCGAATAAATGGTGGCGTAGCTGAGCCAACGCATAAGAAAATTAGTCAGCCTTTCCAGGGATGAGCGGAAGCGGGGTCGAGGATTCGGGGAAGGGTGGGAGGGTGGTGGTCCATAGCCATTCGTGGAATAACTGCGTGAGGGTAGTTTCAGGGATATTGCAGGTTTGGCAGGCGCGCCGAGCTTCTCGGAGTAGATCGTGTGGTTCTACGACGCTGTGGCGCCCAGCTGCTACATAGCGTTGGAGCATGGCGAAAAATTCTTGGTTGCCTAGCAAGACTCGAAGGGCATGAAGACATAGCGCACCGCGTTTGTAGAGGCGGTCATCGAACATCAACTTTGGGCCGGGGTCACCAATGATGATGTCTTGAGGTTGGGAAGCCAACCGCTGGTAGTGGGTTCGGGCGTTATCTGCTGCGGGGATGCGGTGGGCATGTTCAGCCCATAGCCACTCCGAGTAGCAGGCAAAACCCTCATTGAGCCAAATGTCATTCCACTGGGCCAAGCCTAAGGAGTTGCCAAACCATTGGTGGGATAACTCATGGGCAACGAGTCTTTCCCACTTGTTGTGCCCTTGGCAATGGTTAGCGCCAAAAATACTTAAGCCTTGGGCTTCGAGGGGGATTTCTAACGGGTCTGAGCAAACGACAACGCGGTAGTCCGAGAATGGGTAGGGACCGTATAGCTCAGAGAAAAGATTGAGCATGGCTGTTTGATCGCCGAAATCATGGAGGAATTCCTGGCGAAGATGGCGTGGAACCCAACCGAGGACGGGGACTCCTTGAGCTGAGGTGGCGAGGGGAATGGAGATAAATTCTCCGACTAACACCGTGGCAAGGTAGGTTGCCATCGGATGTTCGGTGCGATATTCCCAGGTGGTTGCGGAAGCTGATTTTTTTGTGCTGTGTAGGACACCATTGGAAACTACTTGGAAAGGAGAATCGGCGCGCAAAGAAATCTCGAAGATAGCCTTTTCATCTGGGGTGTCATCACAGGGGAACCAACTTGAAGCTCCGCAGGGTTGAGCGGCGACCAAAGATCCGCTTTCTAATTCCTCCCAACCAATTTTCCCCCAGGCAGACCGGATGGGACGGGGATTCCCGCCGTAGTGGATGCGTAAACGGAATTCGCTATCCACGGGGATGGGGTGCTCAAAAGTCATCCATAGCTTGTTAGCTGAATGTTTAAAGCGAGCCGGGCTACTGGAACGGCGTTGGTTGGGCCCTAGAACTTCTACCCGACGCACCTTTAGCGATGAGGATAAATCCAGGCTCAGCCGGGTTAGTGGCTGGTAATTATCCACTACTAGCTCTGCTACTCCGCTGAGGTGATTGGGGATAACTCGATAATGCAGGTCGAGCCGGTAGCGTCGCACATGAAAACCCAGGTTGAAATCCACGCCGGTGTAGGAATCTCGGGTACCAGGGATGGGAGTGGAGCGAAGCCGTTTGCTAGTCATCGGGGCTTAACTTTAGCAAGGAGTGGGACAGCAAAAAATCTCCCGCTCTCTGAGGAAGATTACCTTCAACAATTGAGAGGGGAGACGGGTGTGAAGCTATTCCAGCACCGGGAAGAACTGTTTTATGCCAATCCTAAACCACGGGTGAGAACAGGGAGGAAGTTGCGCAAATCATCGTTCCAATAACCCCAGGAGTGGGTGCCGGTGTTGTTGAATTGGAACTGCGCGGGGATACCGAGGCTATTGAGCTTTGCTTGGAGGTTATGGGTGCAATTGTTGGTTGCGCCTTCAATAACACCACCAACCCCGATCGTTTCCGCCATAGCAACGCCTTTGAGTGCTTCGGGAACATTGGCTAGCCGGGGGCTGGAAGGAAGATCCCAGGCGCCAGCGGTACCGGAACCGTTGGATACATAAATCTCATGACCACGTAGTTTTTCTGCGTTCACCAGGGCATCGTTATAGACGTTGTATTCACCGCCCATGGGGCCCCACATTTGCTCCGGGGTGGCTTTTCCGCGTTGCAGAGTCTGCTGCAAGTAGAACCACGGCAACGGGGTGGAGGTTGCTGCACAACCAGAGAAGGATCCGATGGCTCCGTAGAACCCAGGATGGTGCTCAGCCAACAGCAGGGAGGATGTGGCAGACATGGACATGCCGGCTATCGCGCGGTTGCCATTAGCGTGCAGATAATTTTCCAGTGGTCCTGGAAGTTCTTTGGTGAGGAAAGTCTCCCATTTCTGCGGACCGCCAAGGTTCTCATTGTCTTCGACCCAGTCGGTGTAATAAGAGAATTTTCCGGCCATGGGAATGACCACGTTAAATCCCTTATCCCGATAAAAACTCAGCACATCGGATTGTTGGATCCAGTTAGCGCCGCCTTCGCCGCCGTCGCCTCCATTAAGCAAATAGAGGGTGGGGGCGTTAGGCTTTTCGGCCTTGAGGATAGCTAACGGAACCTGCCGGTTCATAGCTGGAGAATAGGCCAGTACTTCCTCAGTGCGAGGGTCGTCATCATTAACGACCTTGCGCCAGAAGGGGGAGTCATCCGTAATCGGCGCATCATTTTTTGTAATCGTCGACAACGCAGTAGCGCCAGCGACTTGCTGTACGCTGACGGTGGATACAGCGGCGGCAGGTGCCACACCCATGGCACCAAGCACGGCTGCCGCGGTGACCACAACGGTGGCTGCTGGCGCCGCGAATCGGGAGACAAAGCTCATGAGGGTACTTCCTTTGATGTGCTGGAGTAGCGTGACAAAGTAGCTATGGCGGAAAGCTACCAACTCAGGATAGTCTTATCACGCACGCAGAGCGAGATCTAGGGTCTTAAGAATAATCTTGAGAGTTGTGTGATCTTGCTCGATAGCGATAATTCCAATGTTATTTCACTAATTCCCCCAGGAGCGCAACATATTATGAACCCGGTCGAGCAGTTCATTCTCATGATCTCTAATCAACTCGGAGCTAGCATCCATAGCGGTTCTACCAGCTTGGCTGAGATTGCCCTCGCCCTGGGCTGGATCTAGTCTACCCCTGGATAGGGGTACTACGGCGGGGTGATTCACTACCCTCGTGCAGTCCCTTGGGCGACAGTTCGAGGTGGAATCAGTATCGTTACGGGTGTGAGTGAACATTATGATGTCGTAGTCCTTGGTGCCGGCCCTGGTGGGTACGTTGCCGCAATTCGTGCCGCACAGCTTGGGAAAAAAGTAGCTGTAGTGGAAAAGAAGTACTGGGGTGGGGTGTGCCTCAACGTCGGGTGTATCCCCTCTAAGTCGCTACTGAAGAACGCCGAAGTAGCCCATATCTTCAACCATGAGGCAAAAACCTTTGGGATTTCCGGAGAAGTCTCTTTTGATTGGGGGGCGGCTCATTCGCGCTCCCGGAAAGTGTCTTCGGACATTGTTAAGGGTGTTCATTACCTCATGAAGAAAAACAAGATCACCGAGGTCAATGGCCTGGGATCTTTTGAGGATGCTCACACCATCACCATTACCGAGGGTGAAGATAAAGGTAAGACCCTGACCTTTGATGATTGCATTATCGCTACTGGATCAGTGGTTCGCTCCCTACCGGGAGTGGAAATCGGTGGGAATGTCGTGTCCTTTGAGGAACAGATCCTTAGTGAAGAGATACCGGAATCCATGGTGATTGTGGGAGCCGGTGCCATCGGTATGGAATTTGCTTATGTCTTAGCGAATTATGGCGTGAAGCTTACTGTCGTGGAGTTTATGGACCGGGTGTTGCCTAACGAGGAAGCTGAAACCTCCAAGGCTATTGCCAAGGAATATAAGAAGCTCGGCGTTAAGCTGTTGACCGGGTATAAGACCACCGCCGTTCGAGATAACGGTGATTCCGTCGAGGTGGATGTCGAAAGCAAGGACGGGAAGAAGTCTGACACCCTGACTGTTGATCGGGTAATGGTCTCTATCGGTTTTGCGCCGCGAGTAGAGGGCTATGGCCTGGAAAATACCGGGGTGAAACTGACTGATCGTGGTGCCATTGAGATTGATGAGTTCATGCGCACCAGCGTGGATCATATCTATGCCATTGGAGATGTCACAGCTAAGCTCCAATTAGCCCACGTTGCTGAAGCCCAAGGTGTTGTGGCTGCGGAAACCATCGCAGGTGCAGAAACCATGGAGCTTGGTGATTACATGATGATGCCAAGGGCTACGTTCTGTAATCCTCAGGTGGGCTCCTTTGGTTATACCGAGGAAGCTGCAAAGAAGGCTTTCCCAGACCGAGAAATTGTTTCGGCGACCTTCCCCTTCTCAGCTAATGGTAAGGCAAAGGGGCTAGCGGAAACCGCTGGTTTTGTCAAGGTGATTGTGGATAAGGAGTTCGGTGAACTCATTGGCGGACACATGGTGGGGGCTAATGTGTCGGAATTGCTGCCGGAGCTAACCTTGGCTCAGCGTTTTGACCTGACTGCCGAGGAAATTGGCCGCAATGTTCATACTCACCCCACCCTGTCTGAGGCTATTAAAGAAGCCGCAGAGGGAACGATGGGGCACATGATTAACCTCTAGAGGAAAGTCCGCCCGACGCCCACCTGATCCATCCGGTCTCCTTCATTAATAGGGAGCAATAGTGGAGCGGTGGGCATTAATGCTGAGATGCTCATTGATAGAGGGGAAAGCCCGCTGAGTGCAATGGCGCCGGGAACACATACGGCATCCAGTTCCAATGGGTGTTGCTGCTTCGGGGTCATGAAGGTTAAGACCACGGCTATAGACCGTACGTTCGGCGTGGCGAGCTTCACAGCCTAAGCCGATGGCAAAAACTTTGCCGGTAGCCCCGAAATTGGGGCGTTGGTGATGGACTGTTCGGGCAGTCCAGAGGTAATGCCTGCCGTCGGGCATCTCGACATGTTGGCGATGGATTTTTCCGGGGGTAGTGAAGGCTTCGTAGAGAACCCAGAGGGGGCAGGTTCCGCCGGCATTGCTGAAGTGAACGCCAGTGGCGGATTGGCGTTTGGACATATTTCCCGCGCGGTCTACCCGCACAAATGTAAAGGGAATGCCGCGTAATTTAGGCCGTTGAAGGGTGGAAAGTCGGCTTGCGATGGTTTCATAACCGAGGCCAAAAACTTGACTGAGGTAGTCAATGTCATAGCCGTGTTGTTCTGATTTTCGATGGAATTGCTGATAGGGCATGAGCATTGCGGCGGCACAATAGGAGGCGACTCCTCGTCGGGCTAAGTCGAGAGACGCCTGTGACCGGAAATCTTCTTCTCTCAGAACCGCGTCAAGTTCTTCTGCAAACTCTAGAAAAGCTAATTCGGTAGCCATTCTGAAAGCTCGTTGACCAAGGGAAAGGTGAGCGTGAAGCTCAAGAATGCGGGTATCGGGGTGGAAGTGATGAACTAGGCCGTCTTGGTTGCTAATTGTTCGAATGTCGACGCCATGTTGGTTTCGGAGATACTGTTGAATTTCTTGTTCTACCTGGGCAATTGGGGCAGAACCACCCCCTAAAAATTGACCGAGATTTTCTGATTGTTGGTCCAGTCCATGAAGGTAATTTTGTCGGGCATAAAAGAAGTCACGGACTTCTTCATGCGGCATAGCTAAAACCTGGGCGTCGTGATGTCGGGAGTCGGTCGCCAAAGATAATTTGTCTCGGATATTGCAATAGCGCCGGTGCATTTCCACCAGAGCGCGCGCTATTTCCGGGTGGTTGTACACCAGATCAGATAGCTCGTGCATATCGACCGGGACTTTATTGATTTCCACATCGCCGACAACGGTTTCTAGCTCGGCGAGGAGCCGGGAATCATCATCGAGAGAAAAGAAAGTAGCGTCGACGCCGAAGGTTTCGGTGATCTTTAATAGCACCGGCACCGTTAACGGGCGAACATCGTGTTCAATTTGATTTACGTAGCTCGGGGAAAGGTCGAGGGTGGCGGCCAATTCTGCTTGGCTGAGGTCTCGCTCCCGACGGAGTTGGCGGAGCCGGGACCCAACAAATGTTTTAGCCATGCCAAGGAGTGTAATGCCGATTGTGGGGAAGTTTGCATCAGACTTAGCAAGACTTCACAAGTGTGATCTGGAGAGCATTTTGGGTTCCATCGAAAGATTGATCCCGAACGGGGTAGAAAAACCTCATCAAAAGTCTGAAGTGAGGAAAGTCACATATAGTCACCATTTTACTATCTAACCCTCAAGTTTTTCCTAAGAAGCCAGGAACGGGGCCTAATGAGATTCCTTCTCACCTTCTCTCCGAAGGAAAGGCATACCTAAAAAATAGGCCTACCGGCGAGGATGCCGAAGCGATAGCGCGGCACTGAGAGGTTGCTGAGTAGTTGTTTCCGGGGGTGGGTCCTAAAATTAAAGAGACTATGGAGGTGTCATGACTACGAAAAACCCGGATCCCGTGGCCATTGTCCACGGTAAAATTACCGAGGAGCCGCTTCGGGAGCGGCCAAAGTATCCCAGCTGGGCACTGAAGCTCACGATGGCCATCACCGGTCTCATTTTTGGGCTCTTCGTCCTCGTCCACATGGTAGGTAACCTCAAGATTTACCTGCCGTTTGGTAGGGATGGACATGCCCCGATCGATCACTACGGTGAGTGGCTGCGTACCCTTGGTGACCCGTTGCTTCCGCGTGAGGGAGCGCTGTGGATTTTCCGCATCGTTTTGCTTGTCGCTATCGCGCTTCATATTTATGGGGCATTTGCGCTTACCAAACGAGCACACGAATCCCGCGGTAAATTCCGTCGCACCAACCTTATTGGTGGACTGAACTCATTTACCAGCCGCACCATGCTGGTTACTGGCCTCATCTTGTTGGCTTTCATTATTTTCCACATCTTGGACCTCACCGTTGGTGTGGGACCCGCCGCCAGCGCAGAATTTGCTCACGGCGCCATCCGGGACAATATGATTCATAGCTTCTCCCGGATCTGGGTGTCAGTCTTTTACATCATTGCGATGGTGATGCTCTTCCTGCATCTAACTCACGGTGTTTGGTTAGCTGCAAGTGACTTAGGTATCACTGGCCGTCGCTGGCGTCAGGCGATCCTTGTGATTGCCTATCTCGTTCCAGCCGTGGTCATGATCGGCAATATTTCCATGCCCTTGGCAATCCTCTTCGGATGGATTAGTTGAGAGACCGGTTAAGGAAGAGGAATCATGAGCAATAACACTGATACCGCCGCTCGTAAGGAGTTCCGTCAGCCGGGCTCGATTGTTAGCGAAGTTCGTCCGGGAAGCATCCTTGACTCCCACGAGCCCAAAGGTATTCCCATGAAGGATATGTGGGAGTACCAAAAGGACCACATGAACCTGGTTTCCCCGCTCAACCGCCGGAAGTTCACCATTCTCGTGGTGGGTACCGGCCTTAGTGGTGGCGCTGCTGCCGCTGCTTTAGGTGAGTTGGGATACAACGTTAAGTCCTTTACCTATCACGACGCCCCGCGCCGTGCTCACTCCATCGCTGCACAGGGTGGTGTGAACTCCGCTCGCGGTAAGAAGGTTGATAACGACGGAGCTTATCGGCACGTCAAAGACACCGTTAAGGGTGGAGACTATCGCTGCCGTGAATCTGATTGTTGGCGTCTGGCGTATGAATCGGTTCGCGTCATCGACCACATGAATGCCATCGGAGCACCTTTTGCTCGGGAATATGGCGGCACGTTGGCCACCCGTTCTTTCGGTGGTGTGCAGGTGTCTCGTACCTACTACACCCGTGGTCAAACAGGACAGCAGCTGCAGCTATCCACGGCTTCTGCTTTGCAACGCCAAATCCACCTAGGGGCAGTAGAAATCTTCACCCACAATGATTTGGTGGACTTTATTGTCACTGAAAAAGAGGGTGAGAAGCGCTGCGAAGGCATTATTACTCGCAACCTCATTACTGGTGAACTCAGTGCTCACACCGGTCATGCGGTGGTGCTAGCGACGGGTGGATACGGCAACGTTTATCACATGTCGACGCTGGCGAAGAACTCCAATGCTTCAGCGATGATGCGTGCCTATGAGCATGGTGCCTACTTGGCGTCACCTTCTTTCATTCAGTTCCACCCCACCGGTCTTCCGGTGAACTCCACCTGGCAGTCGAAGACCATTTTGATGTCTGAGTCGCTGCGTAATGATGGTCGGATCTGGTCCCCGAAGAAGGCAAAGGATGATCGGGATCCCAACTCAATTCCTGAGGAAGAGCGGGATTATTTCCTTGAGCGTCGTTACCCCGCATTCGGTAACTTGGTTCCGCGTGACGTTGCCTCTCGTGCAATCTCACAGCAAATCAATGCCGGTCTAGGTGTTGGTCCCATGCATAACTCCGCGTATCTGGACTTCCGGGACGCTATTGAGCGGCTTGGAAAAGAAACAGTACGTGAGCGTTACTCAAACCTCTTCCAAATGTATGAAGAGGCTATTGGTGAAGACCCCTACACCACCCCGATGCGGATTGCCCCTACCTGTCACTTCACGATGGGCGGGTTGTGGACCGACTTCAACGAAATGACCTCCATTAATGGTCTGTTCGCCGCTGGTGAGTGTTCCTGGACCTATCACGGTGCTAACCGTCTAGGTGCGAACTCCCTGCTTTCTGCTTCCGTTGATGGATGGTTCACCCTACCGTTTACTGTTCCTAATTACCTGGCTCCGCTGCTGGGTACGGAGAAATTGGCGGAGGATTCCCCGGAAGCCCAGGCGGCTATTGAGAAAGCCCAGGCCAGGGTTGATCGCCTGATGAATATCAAGGGCGATAATCCTCATGGTCCGGAGTACTACCACCGCCAGCTTGGTGAAATTCTCTACTTCTCTTGCGGTGTGTCCCGTAATAAGAAGGATCTGGCAGACGGTATTGAGAAGATCCGTGCTCTCCGTGATGATTTCTGGGCTAATCTGCGCATCACCGGCGAACAGCATGAAATGAATCAGGTGCTGGAATATGCCAACCGGGTTGCTGACTACATTGACCTCGGTGAACTGATGTGTATCGACGCCTTAGACCGTGATGAATCATGCGGTGCTCACTACCGTGATGATCACCTTTCTGAGGACGGCGAAGCCGAGCGTGATGATGAGAACTGGTGCTTCGTTTCTGCCTGGGAACCGGGCCACGACGGCACCTTCATCCGCCACGCTGAACCCCTGTACTTCGATTCGATCCCGCTGCAGACAAGGAACTACAAGTAATGAAACTGACACTGGAAATCTGGCGTCAGGCTGGACCTACGCAGGAGGGCCGTTTCGAGACCATCGAGGTCCCGGATGCAGTGCCGCAGATGTCCATCCTGGAATTGCTCGATCACGTCAATAATGGCCTTATTGAGCAAGGTAAAGAACCTTTCGCTTTTGCCTCTGACTGCCGTGAAGGTATTTGCGGTACTTGTGGCTTGACCGTTAACGGTCGCCCCCACGGTGCGGATAAAAACAAGCCGGCTTGTCAGCAGCGTTTGGTCAGCTACAACGAAGGCGATCACCTGCGCATTGAACCGCTGCGTTCTAATGCTTATCCGGTGATTAAGGATATGGTGGTTGATCGTTCGGCCCTGGATCGGGTTATGCAGCAAGGTGGCTATGTGTCCATCAATGCTGGTACCGCACCAGATGCAGATACCCTCCACGTCAACCATGACACCGCTGAGCGAGCTTTGGATCACGCAGCCTGTATTGGTTGTGGCGCTTGCGTTGCCGCTTGCCCCAATGGTGCAGCACATCTATTTACTGGCGCCAAGCTGGTACACCTCAAGATGTTGCCGCTCGGCAAGGAAGAGCGTGGCAAGCGTGCTCGGAAGATGATTGATGAGTTGGAAACAAACTTCGGCCCTTGCTCTCTCTATGGGGAGTGCGCCGACGTATGTCCGGCTGGCATTCCGCTAACCGCTGTTGCCGCTATCAATAAGGAACGCGTGCGGGCTGCACTTCGCACCAAGGACGACTGAGGTAACATGAAGATCAGCTGTGTCATGCTGATCAATTCTTAAGAAAGGTGAGTGATGGTGATGGCATCTACCGCGGCCAACGCCTCTCAAGAATCATTTCCGGCCTATGAGGGCCGTATGCACTACATCGAAGGCTATGTCCCTTCTAGCCTTGCTGCTCCTCACTCCTCTCTGGAGCGTAGTTCCACGTGGATGGGGATGGGCTTGGTCCTTACTTCCCTCGCCGGGTTCGGCACCTTGGTCTTTGGATTAGCGTCTCTGCTGTGGAATCCGCTGCAAGCAGGTCTGTTCTTTACCATTCTCGGTGCTGTTATTGCCGTGGTCTGTCTGGTCGGTGGCTTCGGGCTGATCCACTTCGGACGGCGCAACTATCGCCGCTACGTCGCAGAAACCGGGCGTCACGTCTAGTTCTTTAGCCATCACTGCCTGAAACTCACCCAGGCACATCTCCATAAGCAACAGGGCACCCTTTCCGTCAGGAGGGTGCCCTGTTGGTTCATAATGGACATTATGGCCAAGCATGAACTGCGTTCCCCGGAAACACGTCCGTTACCTGGTCCCTCGCCAGAAGTAGAAGCGGAACGTCGTCGCACTCTCCGCCGACATAAGGCTTTTGTTACTGGACTTCTTATCATTGCCGCCCTCATTTTCTTAAGCTGCAGTTGGTGGCAGTCGCAGCATGAAGATGCGGCGGCGTGGGTGGGGTATGTTCGAGCCGCGGCTGAAGCCGGCATGGTTGGTGGATTGGCTGATTGGTTTGCAGTCACCGCGTTGTTTCGTCATCCCATGGGGATACCTATTCCACATACCGCGTTGATTCCGAAGAAAAAAGACCAGTTAGGGGATCAACTATCCGGATTTGTGGGTGAGAACTTTCTGAACGCAGAGCTGATTACGGAGAAGGTGGAGCAAGCTCATCTTCCGGAACGAGCAGCGCAGTGGTTACGCCAACCAACGAACGTGGACAAGGTATCCGCCCAGGTTGGTAAGTTCACTGCGCGCGTGGTTGCGGCCATTGATCCGCACGAAGCAGAAACCCTGTTGCGCACCATGGTGGTAGATAAACTCGCCGAACCTGAGTGGGGACCGCCAGCTGGACGAGTCTTAGAACAACTCATTGCGGATGGACGCACTGAGCCGCTGATTGAAGAATTAGCACATTGGGCGCATAAGAAGGCTCTCGGTGCTGAAGAACTGATCATTCGGATCATTGATGAGCGCAAACCGGTGTGGGCTCCCCGTTTTGTTAATAATCTCATCGGGGAGAAAGTGTACCGGGAACTCATTAAATTCACTGAAGCTGTATCTGCGGACCCCAATCATGAAGCCCGTCATGCGGCGCGACGTTGGCTTAGCCGCTTGGCTCATGATTTGCAGTATGACCCGGCCATGATTGACCGGGTAGAGCGATGGAAAGGCGATGTTATGGGCTCTCAGGCCCTCGCCGGAGCAGCGGGATCACTATGGCGCTCCACCTCAGCAAGCCTAATAGAGCAAGCAGAAGACCCGAACTCCTTATTGCGAACCCGGATCAGCAAACTAGCACGGGAATGGGGGCAACGGCTAAGCGAAGATAAGCAATTACGGTTGAGCCTAGATGACCGGGTACGAAGCGCGGCGCGTTTCTTGGCAGATAACTATGCTGAGGAGATCACCGCGATTATCTCCGATACGGTGAGGCGTTGGGATGCTGAAGAGGCCAGTGAAAAAATCGAGCTCATGGTGGGGAAGGACCTCCAGTTTATTCGCCTCAATGGAACCATTGTGGGTGCATTAGCTGGCCTGGCCATTTACACTGTTAATCAGTTACTCTTTGGAGCATAATTTTTAGGGGAGAGACAATGTCAGAGGAAAATAAGCCGTCGAAGGTATGGTCAGAAGCCGCTCAGCAGCTAAAGAACGTGGTTGGGGAGTTCAAAGATCACTACCAGAAAGAATCCCCCGGACATGCCGAGGATTCTGCGTTAGAAAAGCTAAAAAGCGCTGGGAAGGAAGCGCGGAATCGCCTTATTGATGCCAGGAGTGCAGAAGAATTAAAAAGCGCTGTGAAGGATTTTATGGAGCACTCCGGTGACGCGGTGAAACAATTGGGGGATACGGTGCAACGCGCAGCTAGAGAAACAAAGGATAGTCCAGCGGTGGACCAGGCGCGGGCGTCGTTAAGTGATGCTTTTGCTACGTCCAAGAACACGGTTCAAGAAAAGGTTAAAGAGTATCGGGAGCGCCGACACTCTCAAGGCGATAACCCTCCACCCACCGTGGATGGGGAAGTGATTTCGGATCACACCGTGGAGGACCAAGAATAGTGGGTATCGAGTTCTATAACTATCTCTTTCTAGCCTTGGGTTATGGCCAGCGTGCCTTCTCAGTACTGTTGGCGATAGCCGGCCTTGTCGGCGCAGCATTAGCGGCGTCCACCCGGGATGATGCCTTCCCCGCCGCGGACCGGATGTCAAAATTAGCCTGGGTGGGTATGCTACTGGCTAGCTCTGCGGTGCTTTTCCTCAACTTCACTATTCACCTTCCGCTTTTGACGTGGATTGCCATAGTCATTATCGGAATTTATTGGTTTGATGTGCGGCCACAGATAAAAAGCCTCATCGACGGCACGTATGGTTACTCATAACCATGTCTCAGTTTCCTACCGCATTCACGCACCCTGAGGCTTGCCGAGAGGACCTAAAAAATGTCCTCGACGCCCATCTCAGCGAGCTCATCTCTAGTCCTAGTCCTCAGCTGTGGGTGCCGCCGGATCTTCTCCCGGTAACAGCTCAAGCTCAGGAATCTGGCCTAGTGCCGGGTAGTTTCGCCGGCTTTCCTCATGGACACCATGACACTCTTGTAAAAGCGGCGGAAGCTCGGCTGGCTGTGCAACACGGTGCGGGGGCAATCGCAGTGGTCTTACCCCCGGATCTACGCCAAGATCCGAATGCTGCGCTCTCTGAGTTGGTCATGCTCCGTGAAGCTGTCCCTCAACCCGTGCGGCTTTCTCTTCTTTTAACCGGAACCGGCTCCGGATCCCAGGAATTGTTGCGCATGTCAGCACGAGCAGGCGTAGATTCCGTCATTCTTCAGGTGGAACACGCTCAACCCCCGACGCTAGAGCTCAAGGTGCTCCAGGAGACGGCGCTAGGGCTGGAGCTTTTCGCCCCACTTTCTCAGGCCCTGGAAGTCTCCTCCTGGCCTAATGTGCAGAGGTGCTGGTGGCAATCTGATTAAGGTTCACATTGTCCCCGGTAATTAGGAGCTCCAAACCGCCATCAGTGATTTTGGCGTCTTGAATAGTGAGGTTGCGATCCTTTGATTTCGTCCCCTGGGACAGCACCCGGCTAATGGCTTGGTTGATGTTGTCAGAAAGATTAATCCCAAAGAATGAGCTGTTCACAGTCTCTAGATTAAGGTCCCCATTTACTGCACTTGGCCGCAGAGTCAGCGAAGCAGCTCCATCGGTAAATTCAATGTTCATGGTGTTGTCCTGGGCGTTAGTTGTTACCGCAGTGACGTGGATAATGGAACGCAGGACTGCCGTTGCGTAGTCTTCTTGGGAGGTTTCCCCGGCCATATTCTTTTGAAGCACGGCACGGAGATAGTCTCCACTAAGCGTGGTGTTGGTTTCCATGTGTTGGGCCACGGGTTGCTGGCTATCGCTAATATCCACGTCGCTCAAAATGACGTGGGCCTCCGGTTGTCCCTTAATATTTGGGGCGTCACCGGGGCTTCCCGGCCAGCTGATATTCAACGTATCCGGGGTGGTCAGGTCTACGTGGCTGACATTCTTCGTGATCACCGACAACAACAATGGATGCCACCCAAAAGATATTTTCGGATCCGCAGGCTCACTAATTCCAGATTCCTGAGCCTGCTGGGCAACGGAGTGCTCAAATTGTCGACCAACAATAAACCGAAGTGCTATTTCTGCGGCTAGCAGCAATACCACCAGGATAATAAGGAGGGTCCAGATTACTTTTCCAACATGAGTTCTTTTAGCCACGGCTCTATCATTCCCTAGCGCTAGGGGTCATTGCCAATCATCGTCCCCAGTACTCACCAGATCCCAGGGCACAGTCACCAGGTTATCGCGAATCGGTCGCCGTTGAGGTTCAATTGCTAAACCCTCTGCCCGTAGCATCTCCACAGTTTTGCGCCACCGTATTCGAGGCCCATGCGGGGACCACCCGGCGCAGCGTTGCCAAGCAGAATCAAGGCGCTGGAGAACGTGATAGATTTTTTCACCCGGGGTATTTCGGTGAATCAAGGCTTTAGGTAAACGCTCAGCTAATTGGGAAGGGCAGTCCACATGGTGCGGATCCCAGGCTAATGTCAGGCTTTGAGGGCCGTCTGAGGTAAGAGTCACCCAGCTGCACCGTCGCCCCAATTCATCACAGGTGCCTTCAATATATCGGCCGCCGGGAGCCAGGCTAGAACACACCATTTTCCAGGTGGCAGGAACTTGAGAAACATCATATTGGCGAAGCACATTAAAAGCGCGCACAAGGTGAGGGCGGTAGCCAGCTAGCTCAAATCCGCCAAGTTCAAATCTCACTCCATCTCTGGGCGGAAGAACTCGTTCGGGGGCTATCTCTAGCCCTACAACGTCAATGTCTGGTCGAATTCTCCGTAGCCACCTAGCCCATTCCACGGTGGTGGTATGGCTAGCTCCATAGCCCAAGTCAATGGCCAGAGGGTGGTCTGCAGCTAAGAGTGGGCGTCGGATTTGGTCCTGATACACCATCCACCGGTCACAGCGCCTCAAACGGTTTTCCCCCGTTGTCCCCCGAGTAATCACGCCCACTGCGCCGGGTTGGTGCGCAGTGTCTAGCCGTGCGCGGAGATTGTGGGCGTGATTAGCCATGGATAGCAGGCTGTTTAGAGGTTGTTGTTGATCCATTCATCGGTGAGAGCACCCTCGTTCTCAAAGAGTTCGCCGAGAGCTTCAGCCACTTTTGGCTCAATGGCTGGACCCATGAAGGGGATGTTGACGTTGACCTCATTTTCATAGCCCAAGGTGGTAGAGGTGTCATCACCATGTAGTGTGATAGCGCCTTTGAAATCTACTGGGGTGCCCTTAACGTCGGCGGTGTAGGTGATGTCTGCTTTGCCGTCGTTGAGCGGCTTGACGGTGACCACACGCTTGACCTTGAGTGCCTGAGAGATCATCGCACGGACAGCTTCCGGCAGAATCTCCAGTGGCAGAACTTCAAAAAGGGTAGCGACGGCACCGCCGTTTTCCTCGGTGAATTCATGAACCTCGCCGGGTTCGGGGGAGAGGTGGGCCGCATTGTAGGCCCAGTAATCCGCGTTTGTCAGTGCTTGATGCACCTTTTCCACGGGTTGATTAATAGTTACGGTGTTTTCACTGCGTGTAGTCATGTCCCACAGACTACCGTTAGGGGCGTGGCTGATTCATCTCTGACCCCTTTACTAGAAGACATTGCAGATATCTCAGTGGATTCTGAGGTTTCCTTAGCACAGTTAACTACCCTTCATGTGGGTGCTCAACCACGACTCACAGTGCGCTGCACCACTCCCCAAGCGGTGGTGGACACCGTCACCCGTTTAGATGCTGCTGGGGTTCCTCTTCTCATTCTCGGTGGCGGATCCAATCTACTAGTTGCTGATGACGAACCCCTAGACCTCGTGGTTGTGCGGATAGAGTGCGCCGAGGTTAGTCTTGATCCCCACAGCGGGGTGCTGCGCGCCCAAGCCGGGGCGGTGTGGGACGACGTCGTGGATACTGCCGTCGCGGCTGGTTTGGGAGGAATCGAGTGCCTGTCTGGAATTCCCGGTTCTGCAGGTGCCACCCCGGTGCAAAACGTAGGGGCCTATGGGGTAGAAATTGCGGATGTTTTGCTCCGTGTCGAGCTGCTAGACCGTGCTACGGGTCAGGTGAGCTGGGTTCCGGCTAGTGATCTTGACCTGGCCTACCGCTACTCCAACCTTAAATTCACCTCTCGCGGCGTTGTTTTAGCCATTGAACTACAACTTACCCCGGAAGGTCTCTCCGCCCCCTTACGCTTCGGTGAGCTGGCCCGTCGTTTAGAGGCCCAAGGCCCGGGAGAGCGTCGCCCAGTTGCTGCAGTCAGACAGGCCGTCCTAGAGTTACGCCAAGCCAAAGGTATGGTGCTCATCCCCGGCGATCATGACACCTGGTCAGCGGGTTCATTTTTCACCAACCCGGTTGTTGACCCCCAGCATGCCTCAGACATCCAAGATAAGGTTCGACGCCTGCGTGGCGATGAAGATGCTGAACGCATGCCGCAATTCCCGGCGGGAGAAAACCAACTAAAGCTTTCTGCTGCTTGGCTGATTGATCGAGCCGGGTTTGCTAAGGGATACCCGGGAGAAGGAGCACCGGCACGGTTATCCACCAGGCATACCTTGGCGCTAACCAACCGAGGTTCGGCACACACCGCAGATATTGTGGCTTTAGCTCGAACCATCCGGGATGGGGTGAAAACCGAATTTGGGGTGGTATTAGAACCAGAACCGATATGGCTGGGAGTACATATCTAGGGTCAAAAAACTACTTCTGAAGGATCTCCATGAGCTGCTGGTGGACTTCTCGGCGTCGAATTTTCCCCAGCTGGTCGTGAGCTAGTTCCTCAAAATGATAAAACGTGCGCGGTACCTTATACCGGGTGAGTCGTTCACGGGAGAATTCTTTCAAACCTTCCGGATCCAGGGCGGCGCCCTCATTTAAGGTGATGCAAGCTACGACGTCCTCAGAACCATCGGGCCGGGGTCGCCCCACCACCGCTACTTCACGAACATCTGGATGTGTTGCAATGACTTGTTCCACTTCCGCTGGGTACACGTTAAAACCACCGGTAATAATGACTTCTTTGATACGTGCCACTAGGCGGATAAAACCATCAGGTTCCATGACACCGACATCTCCGGTCCGATACCACCCATCCACAAAGGATTTTTCTGTCGCCTCCGGATTATTAAGGTATCCAGAAAAAACCTGGGGTCCTCGGATGAGAATTTCGCCTTCTGTGCCATCGGGCAAGATCTCTGAGGGGTCATCTGGGTTCACGATCTTGACTTCCGTATCTGGGAAGGGGATACCCACATATCCGGGTCGACGATCAGTGTTCATGGGGTTACCAACAATAATGGGAGAACATTCAGTAAGCCCATAGCCTTCAACCAATAATCCATTGGTGGCTTTTTCCCAGCGCCTAACCGTGGCAGTGGGTAGAGTCGACGCCCCGCAGAAAGAGTTTCTGATTCCGCGGATCTGGATATTCTGCTGTTCTGCTGCATCTAGAATCTTCTCATAAAGGGTGGGGACTCCTGGAACCCAGGTGGGGGTTTCTTTCTTGAGCGCGCTGACAATCAAATCAATGCGCGGGGTCGGTAGCAGCACTAATTCGCCACCAATACACATGCTTAAGGTACACAGCATGGTCATTCCATAGGCATGGAACAACGGAAGAGCCGCCAAAAGTTTTTCGCGTTCATCTCCGAGTCCACGCACCCAGGCTTTGCCCTGCAATAAATTAGCGTAGAGGTTGCCGTGGCTCAACTGTGCGCCTTTGGGGTCCCCAGTGGTTCCCGAGGTGTACAAAATCAGCGCAATGCTGTCTTTACTCACCGTGGGAGCGGGGTCAAGATTATCGCCATCCCCACCAATAGCCGCGGAAAGTAAGACCTCCCACGGCACTGTATTTGGTGCGGGTTCACTCAGTGCTTCACGAGTCTTTTTGATGCCCGGTAGCGGAAGTTTCAACGCTAACTGTTTCACCCGCGGCATCGCGTCAATCATATTGACCGAAACAATCGTTTCCAATGGCGTGGTATCGCGCAAAGAATCCAACATGGTGGCGGACTTATCCCAGGAAATTGCCACTCTGGCACCATGATCAGCATAGAGTCCGCGCAGCTCGTGGGCAGTATATAAGGGGTTGTGTTCAACTACTGTTCCGCCTAGTCGCAAAATCGCCCAGAAAGCCACAATGTGTTGTGGGCAGTTGGGCAGCATAATGGCAACGGGATCGCCCGGGCGGACTCCAAATGCCCGCAACCCGGCAGCGCAGCGTCGAACTTGTTTATCTAACTCCGCGTAGGTCATGGGGCGACCGAAGAAACTCAGCGCCGGACGGTTAGGGTGCTTGGCGATGGTTTCCTCATACATGTCCAGCAATGTGGTTTCGCCATAATCCAAGTGGTGCGGGGTGTGCTCGGCATACAGCTGCAGCCATGCCTTGGTTTCATAGGCGGACATGGGTTCCTTCCCTCGGTTACGCTTACGTAGGTTATCGGGAGAAAGCATACCATCTTCGCTTAGCCGCTCACCTCAATTTGCCCGCCGTCTACCACTAAAGTGTGTCCGGAGATAAAACTGGCGTCATCGGAAAGTAAAAAGGCCGCGGCTGCTGCAACCTCATGGGGACGAGCCATGCGGCCGAGTGGCACCCGTTGAGAAAATCGTCGTTCAGCTTTGTTAGGGTCCTCAGGGCATACTCGTCGCATGGCGGCTTCCGTCATGGCTGTGCGTACCCCGCCAGGAGCTAGGGTGTTGACTCGAACCCCGTGGGGTCCGCCTTCGGCAGCAGCGGCTTTACTAAGCCCCACCACGGCGTGTTTGGTAGCGGTGTAGGCATATTGCCTAGGCCAGCCGCGAAGACCTCCGATGGATGCGGTTGACACAATTGACCCGTAGCCGCGCTGGGCCATGCGCGGCAGCATGTGCTTGATCCCAAAAAACACTCCGTTGAGGTTGACGTCTATGACCGAGCGGAAGGTATCAGCGTTATAGCTCTGTATCTCAGTCAGGGGGCCTTCTATTCCGGCGTTATTAAACAGCCCATCAACGGCGCCTAATTCTTTTTCTGCCGTGTCAATGAATGCCTTCACCTCCTCTTCTTTGCTGACATCGGCAGCCACGCACAGAACGTCGCTAGCTAGATATTGTGCAGCCTGGTCAAGCGCCTCTTCGTTGAGATCCACCAGGCACACCCGTGCTCCTTCGGCGAGGAGCCGCTCTGCAGTGGCTAAACCAATGCCGGCTGCTGCGCCAGTGACGATGATATTTTTTCCAGAAAAACGTGCAGTGCTTGTCATAGCTCTATCATGGCGCAGTTTCTTCGCAGTGTCATGGAAAACCTTAGGATAGTGAACATGCGGCTAGCTATGATTTCTTTGCACACCTCCCCGCTGCAACAACCCGGTAGTGGGGATGCCGGCGGCATGAATGTCTATGTGTTGTCTACCGCCACCCATCTGGCTCGACGCGGGGTAGAGGTGGACATTTTCACCAGAGCTACCCGAAAAGGACAAGGTGAAATAGTAGAAGTAGACCCTGGTCTTCGGGTGATCAACATTGTCGCTGGCCCCTATGAAGGGGTAAGTAAGGAAGCTCTTCCTACCCAGTTAGCGGCATTTGCCGGGGGGATGTTGCAATGGGCACATTGCCACAACGAACGCTATGATCTCATCCACTCCCACTATTGGCTTTCTGGTCAAGTTGGGTGGCTGATTCGAGATTTATGGCGAGTCCCTCTAGTTCATACTGCGCACACTTTAGCCGCGGTGAAGAATGCTCATCGCAGCGCTGAGGATTCTCCAGAATCAGAAGCTCGAAGGATTTGCGAACAGCAACTTGTTGATAATGCCGATGTTCTAGTGGTGAATACCGAACAAGAAGAGGCCGACCTAATTCACCACTACGACGCGGAAGAATCACGCATCCGGGTGATTCCCCCAGGAGCTGACACCGAGCTATTTACGCCGGGAAGTGATCGAGCTACCGAACGCGCACGTCGGGAATTAGGAATTCCACTTCACACCAAAGTCATCGCTTTTGTCGGCCGGCTCCAAACCTTCAAAGGGCCTCAAGTATTGATCAAAGCCGCCGCAGAGTTATTCCGACGAGACCCCCACCAAGCCCTACGAATTGTGATGTGTGGTGGCCCCTCTGGGCAACACGCCACCCCAGAAGAATATCGACAACTTGCCAGTTCCCTGGGAATAGAGCGAAAAGTGCGATTTTTAGATCCCCGTCCGCCAGCTGAGCTCGTCGCACTATATCAAGCTGCCGATATTGTGGCGGTGCCCAGCTACAACGAGTCCTTTGGGCTAGTAGCTGTGGAGGCCCAAGCCAGTGGAACCCCAGTTGTAGCGGCGAGGGTTGGTGGTTTGCCCTTGGCGGTTGCCGATGGGGAAACCGGCATTCTCGTTGCCGGCCATGACCCCCATGATTGGGCAGATGCGTTAGCGGAGCTTCTTGACAATGATGAGAAAAGAATCGCCATGGGTGAGGCAGCGCAACGATGGGCAAGGAAATTCTCTTGGCAGGCAAGCGCGGAGAAACTCGCGGCACTGTATGACGAGGCACTGGCAATGGATGTCGAGGATTGTCCGCAACGCCACGCCCGGGGAGATTAGTGGGACATGCCATATCCGCCCGCGCTGTCACCCTAAAAATGGCATGCTAGAAGTATGAGTAACGGACAACTGATTCTTCTGCGTCATGGACAAAGTGAATGGAATGCCTCGAACCAATTCACCGGATGGGTGGATGTGGACCTCACTGAGAAAGGCCGTGAGGAGGCCCGCCGGGGTGGGGAATTAATCAAGGAAGCGGGGATTCGCCCCAATATTTTGTACACGTCCTTGCTGCGTCGCGCCATCAAAACCGCAAATATTGCCTTGGATGTTGCGGATTTCCACTGGATCCCGGTGATTCGTGATTGGCGGCTTAATGAGCGTCACTACGGAGCTCTACAAGGCCTCAATAAAGCCGAAACCAAAGATAAGTACGGCGAAGAGCAGTTTATGGAGTGGCGCCGTTCCTACGGCACCCCGCCACCGGAACTCGATGATGACAATGAGTACAGCCAGGTTCATGATCCGCGCTACGCCAGCCTAGGCAGCGTCCCCAAGACTGAGTGCCTCAAAGATGTAGTAACCCGCCTGATCCCCTATTTCGAGGAAGAGATTCTACCACGCTTAAAGAACGGGGAAACTGTTTTAGTGGCAGCACATGGTAACTCCCTGCGGGCACTGGTCAAACACCTGGACCAAATCTCTGATGAGGACATTGCCGGGTTGAATATCCCCACCGGTATTCCGCTGCTCTATGAAATTGATGTGCAGGGTGCTGTTCTTAACCCGGGTGGGCGTTACCTCGATCCCGAAGCTGCCGCTGCCGGTGCCGCCGCAGTAGCCGCGCAAGGAAATAAGTAGGACGTAGGGTTTGACTCCACTGTTCGCCTTTATCCTGGGGATTTTGCTCACCGCCGTAGCAGCAAAAGGCTACCGGGTGGTGCGGAAGCGGCTCCAAAGATTCCGCTCCTCAGAAACCTTGGCGCGCAATGAAGTTACCACCGTAAGCCAGGTGCTCCACCTGGCTATCCAAGGATCACCGACCGGGATTACGGTCATTGATCGCTCCGGCGAAGTGATTCTTTCTAACCCCCATGCTCATGACATGGGGGTAGTTCATGAACGAAACCTCAACCCAGAGGTGTGGTCCTGCGCGGAGCACGTCTTTGAGGATCAAGAAACCCGATCCATTGATCTTCGGGTTCCCATGCGGCGGCCCGGTTCGCTAGTCACCGCAGTCAGTGCGGTGATTAAACCACTCACCTTGGTCGATAACCGCTTTGTCATCGTTTATGCGGCCGATGAGTCAGAAAATGTGCGGATGGAAGCGGCCCGACGAGATTTTGTGGCAAATGTGTCGCATGAGTTGAAAACCCCGGTGGGGGGAATGGCGTTATTGGCAGAAGCCGTCGTTGAAGGCTCGGATGACCCTGACCAAGTGGAGTATTTCGGCACCCGCTTGCATAAGGAGGCCCATCGCCTGGCAGACATGATCAACGAGTTAATTGCGCTGTCTAAGCTTCAAGGTGCTGAAGCTCTACCCGATATGGAACCTGTGCCAGTGAGTGAGATCATTGATGATGCATTTGCGCGGAATCAATTGTCTGCTGAAAACGCTGGGATCACCCTCATTAAGGGGCCAGATCAAGGAATCCTCGTGAACGGAGATAAGGCACTCTTAGTCACCGCCTTGGCTAATTTGATTAGTAACGCCATCAACTATTCACCCAACGCCATGCCGGTGTCGGTTTCTCAAAAAACCGCCCCTGATGACACAGTTTTGATTCGAGTCACTGACCGGGGGATTGGCATTAGCCCGGAAAACCAAAAGCGAGTTTTTGAACGTTTCTTCCGGGTGGATAAGGCACGTTCCCGCTCAACCGGTGGAACCGGGCTGGGATTAGCTATTGTCAAGCATGTGGTCGCTAACCACGGCGGAACTATTTCTTTGTGGTCTCGTGTGGGGACGGGATCAACTTTTACTATTAAGCTTCCGATTTATCACCCTGATACCCCAGCGGAGGCTGAGGATTCAGTGGAGGACACCCCATCGCCTATCCGGAAGGCGGTGTCAAAGGTGACTCCCCGGCGAAAGGATAGAAATTCATCATGACCACCATCTTGATTGTTGAAGATGAGGAGTCCTTAGCTGATCCGCTAGCATTCTTGCTACGTAAAGAGGGTTTTGACACCATCATTGCCGGTGACGGTGCGCAGGCTTTAGTGGAATTTTCACGACATAACGTGGATATTGTTCTGCTGGATTTAATGCTCCCCGGAATGTCCGGGACCGACGTCTGCAAGCGTCTGCGGGAAATCTCTTCGGTCCCCGTCATCATGGTCACTGCTCGGGACTCGGAAATTGATAAGGTTGTGGGTTTGGAATTAGGGGCGGATGATTACGTCACGAAACCTTATTCTTCCCGTGAACTTATTGCCCGAATAAGGGCGGTGCTGCGCCGAGGGGCCGATAATGACGCTGCCGATAGTTTTACGGATAATAATGTCTTAAACGCTGGTCCCGTGAGTATGGACGTGGAGCGCCACATCGTCACGGTGGACGGGCAACCGGTGGCTTTACCCTTGAAGGAATTCAGTCTCCTGGAGTATTTGCTGCTGAATGCTGGACGAGTCCTTACTCGTGGCCAACTCATAGATCGGGTGTGGGGTGCGGATTATGTTGGCGACACGAAAACTCTTGATGTGCATGTGAAACGTTTGCGGTCAAAGATCGAACCTAATCCCTCAAAACCGCAATTCTTAGTGACAGTTCGGGGCTTAGGCTACAAGTTTGAAGCCTAAGCTGGAGTTTATTTCTGGTGCTGAGGTTGCGGGTGAGCACTAGATGCCGCCGCCGTGGCTGGATGTTGCTGCCGTTGGGGGAAGTGCTCTGCCCGCTGGGCTAAATGAGCGGCGAGGACATCAAAAGCCGGATCTCCCATCAGGAGGCGTAGTTCAGCTTCTTGGCTTTGCCACACCGGGATGGTGTTGTCGTGGCAGCGCGGATCTGCAGAGCAGTACCAGTCAAAATCTTCGCCGCCTTCGCCCCAGTGGCGGCGATCATACTCGCTAATGGTCGTGCGGAGAATTTCCGAACCATCGGAGCGTTCTTCCCATTCTTCGTGGTGCCGTAGCGGCACTTGCCAGCACACCTCAGGTTTCACGATCCGGAGATCTTCTCCCTCAGCTAACGCCCACTGATGAAGTGCGCACCCCGCCCCGGTAGGCCAGTCGCTGCGATTAGCGAAAATACATGCGCCCTCAATCACGCGAGTTTTTAGAGCCGGTTCAGGGTTTCCCTCGTCGTCATCTAATTCATCCCATTCCAACCACGGTTCCTCTGGCACACCCTGCTTGGGGGTAGCAAAGGCAAAGTGGCGAAATTGCCAATACTTCGCGGGGAGGCGTCGAACAGCCTCAGACAATTGGTCATGGTCTTCTTCATCGGCGAGGAAAGCTCCATGAACGCAGCACCCCACATCCGGGTGGGTTGAGTCAATTCCAGGACAGGTGGGGGAACCAAAATGGCAGCGCCAGTGGGATTCCAACCAGGTCAGGTCAATGCTGAAAATGTGTTCTGGATCCGCAGGATCAATAAACTCAAACCATTCTCGGGGGTGGTCCGGGGGCAGTTCGCGCCCGTGCAGAATAGCTTGGGCGGCAGGGGAGTGGGTTGGAAATCCCAACGGGATTAGTGTTGACGACGGGTGGTTCACACTTGCACACGCTAGACCGTCTACCCTGAGAGTGTGCGAATAGGTGTATTAGATGTGGGCAGTAATACTGTTCACCTCGTGGCAATTGATGCCCGACCAGGCGGACACCCCACGCCGATGAGTGATTGGAAAACTTCTCTGCGGCTGGTGGAACTTACTGATGCCCAAGGAGCTATTCATAATAAGGGATTACACAAACTCACCGATGCGGTGAAGGAAGCTGCTGAGTTGGCTTCTACCTTGGGCTGTGTCGAGATGATTCCCTTTGCGACCTCGGCGGTGCGTTCGGCAACGAACTCTGATGACGTGCTGCGCCATGTTGCCAAAGAAACCGGTATTCGCCTGGAAGTTCTTAGCGGGGAAGAGGAAGCGCGCCTGACGTTCTTGGCTGTTCGCCGTTGGTATGGCTGGTCTGCAGGACAAATCACCAATCTTGATATTGGTGGTGGTTCCCTAGAAATCTCCGCCGGAGCCGATGAAGAACCCGATATGGCGTTTTCCTTAGACCTTGGTGCGGGTCGCTTAACTCACCAGTGGTTTGATACTGATCCGCCGGAACGGAAGAAAATTAAACTTCTTCGCGACTATATTGATGCCGAACTAGCTGAACCAGCGAAAAAGCTGCGGACGTTAGGGGAATCTCGCTTGGCGGTGGGGACATCGAAGACGTTTAGGACGTTGGCGCGCCTCACGGGTGCCGCACCTTCTTCAGCAGGACCGCATGTCACACGGACATTAACTGCGCCGGGATTGCGCCAGCTGATAGCCTTCATTTCACGAATGACTGCCGCTGATCGAGCAGAACTTGAAGGGATCAGTAGTGACCGGTCCCATCAGATTGTGGCGGGTGCATTAGTAGCTGAGGCTAGTATGCGGGCACTAGGTATAGATAAGCTAGAGATCTGTCCGTGGGCTTTGCGCGAGGGAGTAATCCTACGGCGGATAGATAAAGGACTGGGACAGGAAGGATCCGACAATGAGTGATCGACAGCTCACCGTGGCAGAACTCCTCGCTCGGGCCGGGAAAACCGAGGGAACGAAAGATGCCCCTCGGCGGCGTCGGCGGAGCCTGGAAGAAGGCGGTATTTCGGTTGCCGAGCTCACCGGATCAATTCCCCGGGTGAAAGAAAAACCTCAGGAAGCGCGCCATAGTAGTAGCCCTATTGACGGCCCTGATGAACAGAAGGCCGAGGGGTCGACGCCCCCGGCAGTCGCGGAATCGCCGCCACAGTCTCAGGCTGAGGCCACTAAGGAGAAGGAAGCCACCGAGGTACAAGACAGCCGGAAAGCAGAAGCTAGTTCGGAAGTAGCTGAGGAAAAAGCTCATTCTCCGGTGGAGTCGACGGTTGCAGAAGCCTCTGAAGCGCAGGAACCTGCTGAGAAGGTCAACACAGATACTGTCGTGGATACTGCGCAGCCTGACAGCGATGACGTGCCGGCAGAGGAAAAAACCGGGGTTATCCCTACCGTGGCTGAGCCAGTAGCGGAAAAGACCGAGTCAGAACCGGAATATGCTTTCTTTGATGAGAACGGTGAGCAGGTTTCTCACCTCCCGGCTCACAAAGACGATGAGGTTGACTCTGTCGACGAGGAGGAAGAAGGCCAAGGTTCTTGGTTAGCTACCGTGGGTTTGGCCGTGGTGGGCATCGTCCTTGGCATTGTGGTTTTCCTGGGGTTCCAGCGGTTGTGGAATAGCAGCTTGAACCATATCTTGGTGGCGGTGATGGCTGTGGCTGTCACCGCGGTCATGGTAGCTATTGTTCATGCGCTAAGAACTGCACGTGATGGGTTGAGTATGGCGCTTGCCGCGATAGTGGGGTTGTTGATGACTTTCGGTCCGCTACTTATCACCCTGTTTTAGGCGAAAGCCCCTAAAAAACTTAGCCTACCGGGATTGATCCTGGTGGGCTTTTAGTTATGGTGTGTTCTATGAGCACAATTGCAGTTCTTGGATGCGGGAAAATCGGTGAGGCTTTGGTATCGGGGCTCGTGAAGTCCGGGACCGCAGCGTCGGATGTCATCGCTACTAATCGGAATGCGCAGCGAGGCGCGGAGCTCCATGAGCGCTACGGGGTGAAGGACGAACAAGACAACACCCGGGCCGTAGAACGGGCCAAGGTTATTTTTCTCTGCGTCAAACCACCGCAGATCGTGCCGCTTCTCAATGAGATTTCTAGAGCTTTAGATGACAATGATGAAGACAGCATTGTGGTGTCTATGGCTGCGGGAGTCCCCATCGCTGATATGGAGGAGGCATTACCGGCTGGAACCCCAGTAATTCGGTGTATGCCCAATACCCCCATGCTTCTGGGGGCTGGAATGAATGCTGTTGTCCGGGGTCGTTATGTCAATGATGACCACCTCGCCACTGTTACTGAGCTGCTCTCCGCAGTAGGGGAAGTCCTTGTGCTGAAAGAGTCTCAGATTGATGCGGCAGGGGCGTTATCGGGTTCTTCTCCGGCTTATGTGTTTCTTATGGCCGAAGCAATGATTGAAGCCGGGGTGGAACAAGGATTAGCTCGAGCTGAGGCAGAACAACTCACTATTAGTGCTCTTGCTGGGGCAGGAGCAATGCTCAAGGAGTCTGGAGAAGGTCCGGCGACGTTAAGGGCAAATGTGTCTTCCCCTGGAGGGACGACGATGGCTGCGCTCCGGGAATTTGAGGAGTCTGGTTTTCGGGGCATGTTCTTCCGAGCTATTGAAGCGTGCACTCGCAAAGCAGCTCAGTTATCTAAGAAATAGCTGGGACCCCCGATTCTGGGGGGATGAAAGAAGTGTGAGTGGCGCTTGTGATGCAGGCTAGCTCATGGGGAAGTAGTTACTCATGGGTAAGTCGCACCAGTCACAGCATTCACGCTAAGCTAGTTCCGGCACGTACGTGACACAACTGTAGGAGGGGAAGCCTACAGCGCGGGCGTCGCTGAAGGGTAAAGATAATATGCTGAATGAAAATAAAGGTAAATTCGTGACAGTAGCGGAAGTTGCGGAAGCCATGCGCGTATCCAAAATGACCGTTTACCGCTTAGTTCATTCTGGAACTTTGCCAGCTGTCCGAGTTGGTCGCTCATTCCGTGTCCCAGAACAAGCCGTCAATGACTATCTTGAGCGCTCTGTTTATGACGTCGGATAAAGGCCCAGGCATCCAGCTGGTCATACCGCCGAGAAAACCCGCACCCACTTCTTCCTTGATCTAATTCAGCAGAAGAAAGGCTGCGGGTTTTTCTCTTTCCCTCCTTGGGCGCTATGCTAAGGGGCATTCGTGTCGTTTGGTGCCCGCCGCCCCCGGAGGTGCGCACTCCGCCTGTGCTCGGCGGTGGAGAAATCAGCGGCAAGTTTGTACGTACAAAAAGAAACAAGGAAGTGAGCGAGGAAACCTTATGGGTTCTGTTATTAAGAAGCGTCGTAAGCGTATGTCGAAGAAGAAGCACCGCAAGATGCTGCGTCGCACCCGGGTACAGCGCCGCAAGCTCGGCAAATAATACGCAGCTTCATAGCGCGCTCACCGCGTCGTACACCCCACATAGGAGGGGAGACGGCGCGGTTTTCCCTACTCTATACTCAAATAGGGAGTGGATAATTCAGCTGGGTAGAAAGGTCATCAGTCGATGCACTGGACTCGACTTCAAAAGGCGGCTTTAGGCTTTAATCTTTTCCTTGGCCTGATCATCCTCCTGCTTGGCCTAACCCGGCTCATTAGCGTGGACACCACAGTCACCGGCATTCTCATTGTGGTGTTGTTGAGCATTGTGGGATTGGTTCGCGGTAAATTCTGGGGCCTATAGTCACGGCACCCAAGGCTCGGCTTATCTGCGAGCATAGGGCCGGATCAACTGATAAAGCCGCCAGCCACCGACACTGAAACCAGCGGTCATTAAGGCGGGTAAACCCCAGGTCCGAATGGCTTTTCGTAGACTACGATAATCATGAATTGCCCAACCCTGTTGACGAGCAGTTCGTTTTAGCGCCCGATCTGGATTCACCGCCACGGCAGTTCCCACCATGGTGAGCATCGGTAAGTCATTAATGGAATCCGAATAGGCCGTGCACCGAGACAGGTCCAACTTTTGTAAGGCAGCGAGGGCTGCCACTGCGTGACGTTTGCCGGAGCCGTGCAGAATATCTCCCACCAGGCGGCCGGTGAACACCCCATCTTCTACTTCGGCCACGGTGCCTAGCGCGCCGGTAAAACCAAAGCGGCTAGCTAGGATCTGGGCTATTTGAACCGGGGTGGCAGAGACCAACCACACTTGGTGTCCTGCAGCTAAATGCGCTTCTGCCAGTTCCCTGGTCCCCGGCCAGGCGCGCCCTTCCATATGGGTATCGACGATTTCTTCGCAGAGTTCCTCAAGGTCGCTGACTTTACGACCCTTGATAAATTCCAAGGCTTGGAGCCGGCCCTCAGCCATGTCTTCGGCGTTTTCTTTTCCGGTGAGGCGGAACCGTAGTTGTTTCCACACGATAGGCAGGATGGTGCGGGGACGGAGATAACGTTTTCGGGCTAGGCCGAGTGCGAAAACGATGAGTGAGGAACCTCTGACTAGGGTGTTATCGACATCGAAGAAGGCGGCTACGTGATTGTCCTGGGGGATGGTGGGATCTGGGTGGTTGAGGCGGAACCCGCCAGCGGCTTGGATTGAGCCGCTGACCGAATCAACCCCGGAAGAAAACTCATCGAGTTCCAGATCGAAAGTGTCTTTAATGGCTTGAGCAGCAGCAGCTTCTCCGGCTTGGCGCTGGGTAGATTCCGCCACCGGAGGCAAGGCAATATCCTCAATGAAGCGACGTAAATTGCCGCGACTCAGGCTCCAATGGGCCAGGAAATCTTCGGGGGTTCCACGGAACGGGGAACTGTTGTGTGGGAAGCTCAACCCAGGTACTCCTCAGCAGCTCGCTATGTCCTATGTCGAAGTAAAGCTGGTGACTTGTCTATCCTAAGCCTTGCAACTCGGCTTCGCCTGATGTGGATAATGTGCTGGGCAAAAGCTTGAAGGCTAATAAGAGTGTGAAGGATGGACATGAAAAGGGTGGATAAGGCGCCGTGCGTCGAACTAATGGTTCGTCCACAATGCGGATCCTGCCACAGGGTCGCGGAGCAAATTAAACCCGTGGTGGAAGAAGCCGGGGCGAGGTTGAGCATCCTTAATGTTGAGGATGATATTCAGCTCAACATGGAATACGGAGATCGGGTTCCGGTGGTGGTGATCGAGGGGGAAGAATTCGCTTGCTGGGAAGTAGACAACGATGAGTTAGCCCAGGCTTTGTTGAGCATACATTCTCCGGGCGCTAGCGTAGATAGAACATAAGAATGCCCCCATAGGGGGTATTCCTTTGGATGAAACCGGGCGATAGGGAGGCCCGGTGTTCTCGTGCGCAGAGCAGAGAGGTGCAATGTGAGTGTGCTCGTAGTCGGGATGTCGCATCGGTGTGCGCCGGTAGCGCTCCTGGAACAGTTGAGCATGGATCAACCACTCAGAGAAGAGGCTGCCGCCATGATGGTGGCGCGCCCTTCACTGAGCGAGGCGATGATCATTTCCACGTGTAACCGCTTAGAGGTTTATACGGTCACCGCCAGCTTCCACTTTGGAGTTCAGGAAGTTGTTGAGGTGCTTCATGACATCAGTGGGGTAGATGAGGAAACTCTTCGTAGCTACCTTTATGTCCGCTATGCTGATGCCGCAGCGGAACACTTGATGGTGGTGGCTGCCGGGCTTGACTCCATGGTGATCGGGGAGCAACAAATCATCGGGCAGGTGCGCACTGCTTATCAAGAAGCTTCAGAACTGGGCACCGTCGGGCCGGCTCTTCATTCTCTTGCTCAAACTGCGCTGCATACCGGAAAACGAATCCATAGTGAAACATCCATTGATGAAGCCGGTGGCTCCATGGTGTCTTTTGCTTTGGAAGAAGCACTTTCCCAGATGAATCTTCCAGCCACGGCAGATCTCAACCAACCTTTTCACGGTACTAGTGCCTTAGTTCTGGGTGCTGGAGCCATGGCCTCCTTAGCCGCCACGCATCTCGGGAAATTAGGGATAAAACGTCTCATCATTGCCAACCGCACCAGGGAACACGCAGAACGCCTAGCTAAGCACGCGCGAGAAGCCGGAGTTAGCGCAGATGTCGTGGAGTTCGATGACCGTTTTTCCGTTCTCTCCCAAGTCGACATAGCTGTCTCTGCCACCGGAGCAGACCACTTCACCATCACCCAAAGCTCAATTCCTTCTAACCGCGCCCCCCACCTCATGTTGATTGATCTTTCTCTGCCACGAGATATCGATGATGATGCGGCTCTCTTGTCAGGGGTCCACTTGGTCAATATTGAACGGCTTCACCAAGCAATTGATAATCGAGATCATGCGCTGACCCCCAGCACTCAAGCAGCCTTCAAGATCGTCAGCGAAGAACTCGATAATTTCACCTCCGAACAGCGGGTACGTGATGTGGTCCCCGCTGTGGCGGCACTTCGAAAACACGCCAACGAGGTAGCAAATAATGAGTTGAAACGGCTGAAAAGCCGAGTCCCTGGGATGCCAGAAGCCGATTTTGAAGAAGCTAGCCGTGCCGTGCGTCGAGTGGTGGATAAACTCCTTCATGAGCCTACGGTGCGGGTGAAAAAGCTCGCCGCAGAATCCGGAATGGTTTCCTATGAATCCGCACTTCAAGAGCTTTTTGGTTTAGCTCATACCGCCACTGAATCACAGCGCTCTACCTCTGTGAAACTATCTCAATTGCCCGACGCTCGCGAAATCACCACTACCCCGGCAAGCGCCATCAGCACGGTGGGTGCTAGTTCCTCCGCCATCCATACCTCTACCATCAGGAAGGACAGCTAAGACCGATGGTTTCACGATCCTCTCTGCGCCTCGGAACCCGCGGAAGCAACCTAGCCCGTACCCAAACGGGGCATGTGGCCGCTGCGCTGGAAGCAGCTGGTTGTTCGGCCGAACTCACCATCATCACCACCGCTGGCGATGTCAATATGGCCCCGGTAGAAAGAATCGGTGTTGGCGTTTTCACTCAAGCCCTGCGTGAGGCGCTCCACGACGGGGAATGTGACATCGCGGTGCATTCCTTCAAAGATCTTCCATCAGCCCCCGATCCGCGTTTTCGGCTTGTCGTTCCGCACCGTGTGGACCCGAGGGAAGCCCTCATCGCTCGAGATGGTTTAACCCTGGAGCAATTGCCGCAGGGGGCGAAAGTAGGAACGAGCGCGCCTCGGCGGATTTCGCAACTGAAAGCCCTTCGCCCAGATCTTGATATTCGACCACTCCGGGGCAATATCGATACCCGGATGGGCAAAGTCCACAGCGGTGAACTCGACGCTGTGGTGCTTGCTTTTGCCGGGTTAAGTCGAGTTAACCTGGGCGATCAAGCAACTGAAGTCTTTAGCCCCCACGTGTTTCTTCCAGCTCCTGCTCAGGGCGCTCTGGCTCTGGAATGCCGGGCAGATGATGACGCCGCCCACTCGGCCTTGCTCCAACTTAGCGACCCGGAGGCAACGGCATGTACCACGGCGGAACGCGCATTCTTAGCGCATCTGGAGGCCGGCTGTACTGCGCCGGTGGCGGCCTATGCCACCGCGGATCAGGGGAATATCACCTTATGCGGAGGGGTTTTTGGGCTCGACGGAACCAAGCGCCTAGTTAGCAGCCGCACCGCACCCTCTCACAGCGCCGAGGACATGGGGCGGGAACTCGCTGCGGAACTCCTAGCCCAAGGAGCGGGGGAAATTCTAGGAAGTGACCGTTAATGGCTAACCTGCACATTACTGAACACGCTTGCACGGTGGAACTCAATTGGTGGGAGAAGCTCGCGGCACGTCGTTCCGACCTCACCATCCCGGTCCGGGTAGTGCGAAATGTGGAGCTTCTTCCCGATGTATCCGATGTGGTCGCAGAGTTGCGGAGAAGCCCCGGAATCAGAGTGTCAGGGCTCACAAGTATTGGAACTTTTTGGGCAGAAGATGGAAGTCGAAAAAAGACTTTTGCGGTCTGTCATGGGCGACGTGGCGGATTGCTATTAGCGCTGGAAGGCGCCACTTTTGATCAGATAGTTCTGTCCACAGATAGTGCTCGGCACTACTCGGCGCAACTGGCCCAATATATGGTGGACAATTAACTCTCGGTTTGGTCAGTTCGCTTCTGTGTTTTATGGTGTAATACCACATCCTTTATCCGCCTCGTGCAAGGGGGTCCGCAAACTCTGCGGGCTCCGGAGTGCTAGCGAGGCGGTTTCCCTTGGACGCGTATTTAGAAAAGATCTTCATGAGCAAGGACCCCCAGGTCGTTAGCGACCACGAGCCCGGATCTCAACCGGGCAAGGTCATCTTCGTCGGTGCCGGCCCCGGTAATCCCGACATGTTGACTGTGCGTGCCCGCGAAGTTCTGGCGAGCACTGCCCACGCCCTTTGTGACGCTGATGTACACCCCGCTATCCGGGAAATCGTCGGCTCGGCATTGCCTGTACCCCCGGAAAAGCTTGCGGCTGCTGAACAAGAATATGAACAGCTGTGTGCGGAGGCGAAGGCCAATGGTGCTCGCCGGAAGCCGCAGCGTCCAGCGCCGCCGACAGCTGCGGAAATCAGTGAAGTGGAGCCCGGCACCAAACCAGAACAGATCCTCCGGGATTTAGCGTCCTTGGTGGCTGCAGGCGAAGACGTCATTCGATTAGTAACTGGAAACCCTTTGAATCGGGAACCAGCGCTGGCAGAAATTGCCGCCGCTGGAGATGCAGGTCTCGAATTCCAGGTAGTGCCCGGAATGTCCTTGCCGGGGACCGTACCTTCTTTCGCTGGCATTGCTTTAGGTTCCACCTACACCGAAACCAATATCACCGAACCAGGCGTGGATTGGGAGCAGCTTGCTGCCGCCCCACAACCACTAGTGCTAGAAGCAAAAGCAGAGCACTTGACTGTTATTGCGGGCAAACTGTCGGGTGCAGGAATGCAGGCTGACACCCCAGTGACAGTGACCGTTAATGGCACTACCCGCTTGCAGCGCACACATGACTGCACCCTAGGAACTCTCGGGAAGCTCGATGCCGAATTGCCCGGCACTCTCGTGGTGACCTTAGGTAAAGGAGTCGATGATCGCACCAAATACTCTTGGTGGGAAAACCGGCCCCTGTATGGTTGGCGGGTGTTGGTACCCCGAGCCAAGGAACAAGCCGGCCCCATGAGTACCCGGCTGGCTAGCCATGGGGCAATTCCGCAGGAAGTTCCGACGATCTCCGTCGAGCCTCCGCGCAATCCCACCCCCATGGAACGTGCTGTGAAAGGCATTGTTGAGGGGCGTTATCAGTGGGTGGTATTTACCTCTGTCAACGCGGTTCATGCTGTCCGTGACAAAGTTGCGGAATTTGGATTAGACGCCCGTGCTTTTGCCGGAGTGCGCTTAGCCGCAGTTGGTACGAAAACAGCCGATGCCATCCGGAAACTAGGAATTACCCCAGAACTCCTGCCCTCACGCCACCAGCAAAATGCGCACGGCTTGGTTGAGGTATTCCCGGAATATGTAGAGGACCTAGACCCAGTCGGTCGGGTGCTGTTGCCCCGGGCAGACATTGCCAGTGAGGTTTTAGTCGAGGGAATCCGGGACCTAGGCTGGGAAGTTGATGATGTCGTGGCCTACCGCACGGTCAGGGCTGCTCCACCCAGTGCTGATATTCGAGACATGATTAAGTCAGGCGGATTTGATGCGGTATGTTTTACCTCCTCCTCCACGGTCCGCAACCTGGTAGGGATTGCTGGTAAACCCCACCAGCGCACCATCATCGCCTGTATCGGCCCCGCCACTGCCGCCACTGCCCAAGAAGTAGGTCTTCGGGTAGACGTGGTTCCCGAAGTCGCTGACATTCCTGCCTTAGTGGATGCTTTAGCAGACCATGTGGCAGCTCTCAGAGCCGCCGGGCAATTGCCGCCACCCCGGAAGAAGCGGCGAGTAAGGCGTCGAAACAATCCTGAGAAATAGGAGCCTATGATGGTGAGGCGTCGAGATACCTAAACCCCTGAAAGAAGGATTGTGGTGACTTATACCGATCATCTAAGAAGGCGCCCGCGACGGCTCCGCTCTACTCCCGCGATGCGAGAGATGGTGGCGGAATATAGTTTGCGTCCGGCAGATTTGATTTTGCCGGCGTTTATTGCCACGGGAATTGATGAGCCCCGGGAAATCAGCTCTATGCCGGGGGTGTATCAGCACACCACTGATTCCTTATTGGCTTTGGCGGAACAGGCATTAGAAGCCGGAGTCAAATGCATTGATCTTTTTGGTGTGCCCTTGGATGCGGACAAAGACGCCGAAGGGTCCCAATCCTGGGATCCCAATGGGGTGCTCAACCGGGGACTGGCAGCGTTGAGAAAAGAATTCGGGGATGAATTGATCCTGATGGCGGATACGTGCCTGGATGAATTTACCGATCATGGTCATTGCGGAGTGTTGGGGGAAAACCCCTTTGGGCGAAACATCGTCGATAATGACGCCACGTTGCCGCGCTATCAAAAAATGGCGGTAGCGCAGGCAGAAGCCGGGGCGCATATAGTTTCGCCGTCGGGGATGATGGATGGGCAAATAGCTGCTATTCGGGAAGCCTTGGATGAGGCAGGTTGGCACGAGGTAGCCATTATGGCGTACTCGGCAAAATACGCTTCCGCGTTTTTTGGTCCCTTTAGGGACGCAGTAGGTTCTTCCCTTCAAGGCGATCGTCGAACCTATCAACAAGATCCAGCGAACTTCCGAGAATCTCTCCTGGAAACCCAGTTAGATATTGACCAGGGGGCGGATTTCGTCATGGTCAAACCCGCCCTGCCGTATCTTGATGTCCTTCACGCTGTAGCGCAGATGTCTCCTGTTCCGGTGGCGGCCTATCAGGTTTCCGGGGAATATGCCATGATTGCAGCAGCGGGGCAACAAGGCTGGGTGGATCGTGATGCCATCATGATGGAATCACTCATGTCTATTAAGCGCGCCGGTGCTAACCAGATCCTCACCTACTTTGCTATCGAAGCAGCTCAACGTTTAGGTTAAACCGCAAGGAGAGATGACTCATCGTGAATCAGGGTAATGAGGCGACGCAGCGCCCAGAAGCAGTACAAGTTTTCACTCGCCTATGGGGCGCGGTGATATGTGCTGAGGTGCTGCATCAATTAATTAGCCTCATTATGGGTGTGCTGGATAGCAGCCAATTACGAGCCCAGCTTAAAAAGCAGGCCGCTGATTCCGCCTACACCATCCCTGAGCACATGTTTCCCCTCATCATCGCGCTGAGCCTGGGGATGATGCTGCTGCTGAGCTTACTCATTCTGGGCCTGTTGGGGTATTCGCTAACTCGAGTCCATTTAGCAACCAAATACGCCGCCATGGCCCACACTTTGCTGAGTTTTTTCGGGTTGTACTTCACCCTCCGAATGGTGCTGTTGTACTTCGCAAGTCCCCAAAGTTCGGTCCTGTCGGTGGGGTGGTATCTAGTTGATGGCAGCGTCCAAATCATCATTGGGGTCATGGCCGCTCTCACTCTCTATTTTGGTCGTAAAGAAGATACCTTGCGGTGGACCGGGGAGTGGCAGGCAATGGAAAATATGCGCAAGGGCGGAAAGTAGAAACCGCCATGGCTGATCCCACAGGTGAGTTACATGCCGCAATTGCTGAAGCTCGGCAGGCTGCCCGCGCTTTAGGTATTAGCGATTTTGATACTCCGACCAGTCTTGATTCTGGCGAGTTTAACCCCGATGCGGTGCGGAAACATTCTTTTAGCTTTGAGCTAGAAGGGCTGAACGATGCTCCTGGGATCAGTGACATCGAATCAGATCTAGAGCGTATTCCCGGCGTGAAAGCCAGAATTGTCTTTGCCGAACATCGGGCGTGGATTACTGCCCCGGAATCTGTAGGGCCGGACCAGTTAGCTGAGATCATGGCAAAACATGGGGTCATGGCGCGGCTTACGGAAGCCTCCTTGCGTCGACGCCTAGACCACCCCCACGGACTTCGTCCCCAACCTTCACGTCGGCCCCGGTTGCGGACCCTGAGGGCACGACGTCAAGCTGAGGAAACGCGTCGACTGATAGAACGCGAAAAGCGGGCTGGGCGGTTGCGCGCTGAAGCTATCCGACATTTGCTTCAGGATCCAGAAAGCCGAGATGTTTTATACACCGCTCGAGATTTGGTGACCATACCGCGGTTAGTTTTCTCCACGATCCTTGCTATCCCGGTAATCATTTTGCACTACGTCGTGGCTTGGCAATTTCCTGGCTGGCAATGGCTGTGTCTGGCCTTGGCCCTCCCAGTTGTGGTGTGGGGAGCATGGCCATTTCATCGCGCCATGCTTGGTGGTCTAAGGCGTGGTCTGAGTGCGCTCGACGCCTCAAGCTCGGTGGCAATCATCAGTGCGTGGCTGTGGTCGGCAGCTATGTTATTGTTCACTCCGGCCGGAGAGATCGGATGGCTCTCAAACCCTAAACTTTTTGCCTTTGACCAGCAGCTACTCATGGAAGGCGAAATCTATCTCGATGTCGCCTGCGGCATGACAGTGGTGCTACTAGCTGGGCGGCTTGCAACTCGACGCACCCGGCTGAGCCTGATGGATGACTTAGCCCAAGCCAAACCGGATCCGCAGGAGGAATACACTGTGGTGCACCGGAATCGGGCTACTGGGCGTCAGGAACCAGAAAAGATTCCGCTCCAAGAGGTCAATGTGGGTGATGACCTTATTGTTCCTGCTGGCCATATCATCCCCGTTGATGGCCGAGTGGTGGGCGGAAGCTCAACCGTACGTGCCGGCCTCATCGAAGGCCGGGGTGTGCCGCGTCGAGTGAAAGTCAATGATCACGTCTATGCGGGGTCTACGGCAGTAGATGGGGAATTGAAGGTAAGGGTTATCCGTACGGGGCATCTGACTCGTTCCGCCGTCATTCACCATTGGGTACGTGGCGCTACCCGACGCCAAAATAGGATGGCCTGGATTTCTACCACCTCAGCGAGTTGGCTTATTCCGGCTAGCTTAATAGTTGCTGTCGCAGATTTTGCCCTGTGGTACCTGATCAGTGGAAATATCAATGCGGCCTTCACTACCGCCTTGGCTATCTTGGCGTGTGTTGGTCCAGTGTCTTTAGCCCTGTCAACCTCGCTGGCGCTGAGACACGGTATTGAGGCGGCTGCGCGTCATGGGGTGCTACTTCGAGACGGTAACACCATGCGTCAATTAGCGGAAAGTGACATTGTCATTTTCAACCGGGTAGGCACGCTGGTAGAGCAGGAAATGTCAGTAGAAACGGTGACCGCTGACCACGGTGAGAACCCTGACTTAGTGCTGCGCATTGCCGGGGCATTGTGCATGGAATCTGATCACCCCTCCTCCAAAGCTATTGTTCATGCTGCACGGCACTCTCGTGACCACGGTGAGGGTGGGGATGATATTCCGCATTGGATTGAGGTCAACCATGTCTCCATCACTACCGATGGCACGTTCACAGGTATGCTCACTCTTCCCACCGCAGGGGGTGCTAATGATAAACACGTGGAAGCCTCCTTATGGCGTCCACGGACGATGGCTGATTTAACAGGCCGCTTAGCTGCAGCTGCGGTATCTGGGGGTACTCCCTTTATTGTCCGGTGGAAAGGTAAGGACCGGGGCGTAATCACCCTCAATGACATTGTGAAAGATGATGCATCCAATGCCATTGAAGATCTCAGTGATCTGGGGGTAGAAACCATGATGCTATCCCGCGACACTTACCCGGTGGCGCGCCGATTTGCGGATCGGATTGGGGTAGCAAGTGTTCTTGCCGGTATTGAGCCCAGTCGCAAAGCTATGGCTGTGCGCGCCGTACACGCTCGAGGTAACCGGGTAGCAATGGTAGGGGATTCCTCAGTACGGGAATGTCTTCACGTTGCCGATGTGGGGATCTGCGTGGTCGGAAAGCAGCCTCTTGCGGACTTAATTCGCTCAAACACCAGAGGTCTCGATGTGGTGGTGCTAAGAACCGATGTGTCAGCAATCCCGCAGACCATGGCATTAGCGCGACGCACCACTCGGCTTATCGAACAAAATATTTGGTTTGCGTGGTTTTATAACGTGGTTGCTATGGTCGCTGCCATCTCCGGGATTTTGCACCCCATGTTGGCCACCGTATTGATGATTAGTTCCTCGTTGTTCATCGAGTGGCGCTCCCGTCGTGCCCGGGTTTATTAGAGTTCTTTAAGATAGAGGACATGACTGCCCGCAGAAGGCTCCAAGATGCCCCTATTATCGATGCTGCTCGTGGCGAAACCCCCAGCCGAATGCCAGTATGGTTTATGCGCCAAGCTGGTCGTTCTCTTCCCGAATACCGCACAATTAGGGAGGGGATTAGCATGTTGGATTCTTGTTTCCGCCCGGACCTGCTTTCTGAGATCACGCTCCAACCGGTCCGACGTCACAACGTCGATGCAGCGATCCTCTTCTCAGATATCGTGGTACCACTCAAAGCTGCAGGAATCGGGGTCGATATTGTGCCCGGCCGTGGCCCGGTCATGGAATCTCCGGTACGTACCAAAGAAGATATTGTCTCCCTAGCGCAGCTTGACTCAGAAGTTATTGAAATTAGTGAAGGTATCACCCGCATCCTGCAGGAGCTACGCTCAGATCAGGCGCTTATCGGGTTCGCCGGGGCACCTTTTACTCTTGCCAGTTACCTCGTCGAAGGTGGTCCCAGCAAAAACCACGAACGCACCAAGGCATTAATGCATGCCGAGCCGGAGTTATGGCATCAGCTGATGGAAAGACTAGTCCCCAGCATCTGCGCTTTTTTGTGGACACAGATTGATGCTGGAGTAGACGCGGTACAGCTTTTTGATTCCTGGGCTGGATTCCTGAGTGAACGGGACTACCGAGAATTTGTGCTGCCTTATTCGCGCCAGATTTTTGATGAACTTCGCTCAAGTAACATCCCCCGTATCCATTTTGGCGTCGGCACAAGCGAAATTTTGGGTGCGATGTCCGAAGCTGGCGCTGAGGTCATGGGCGTTGACTGGCGAGTCCCCTTAGACCAAGCTGCGCGTCGGATCACTGAGGCTAGCGGGCCGAAAGTACTCCAAGGAAACCTCGACCCAGCCATACTCCAGGCAGGTACGCAAGTAATGCGCCAAGAAATAGCCCGAATTTGTGAGGAAGCTCGACGCGCCCAAGCTGAGCACACTGCGTGCGGACACATTTTCAATCTGGGGCATGGAGTTTTACCGAATACCGCGCCCGAAGCTATCACCGAAGCGGTAGAGATTATTCATTCCGAAGGAGTCTTTCACTAATGCGTTACGCCATCATTGGTGCTGGCCTGGCGGGATTGACTGCAGCCTATGAACTGCGCTGTCAAGACCCCTCAGCCACCATTGACGTTTTTGAAGCAACCGAACGCATTGGTGGCAAGCTCTTGACCGTGCCCTTTAACTCCGGGCCGGTAGATCTTGGGGCAGAAGCCTTTTTGGCACGCAACACCTCCGCCTACCAGTTTTTTAGCGAAGAGCTTGGGTTAACTACCGTCACACCTTCTGGATTACCATCCTCGGTCTACAGCCAAGGAACCCTTCAACCCCTACCTCATGCCGGAATGATGGGAATTCCGGCGACATCTGAGCCTATCCGGGATCTGATCAGCGCCGAAAGTGCACATCGGATTGACCACGAAACTGAGGGCAGCCCAATTATGTGGCGCCGGGGGCAAGACATGTCTGTGGGGCGGTTAGTCCGCCAGCGCTATGGCGATGACGTGGTTGATCGTTTAGTATCAGCTCTCCTCGGCGGAGTGTATTCCTGCTCAGCAGATGATTTAGGGATCCGTGCCACGATTCCGCAGCTAGCTGAGATCTTTGACGACATGTGCGACGCAGACGAGCCGATATTTTTATCCACGGCGATATCTCGGCTCTTGGAGCGTCGAGCTCAAGCGGCAGGAAGCGCCCAACAAGCCGGAACCGGCCAAGGAAGTGTTTTTGCTGCTTTCCCCGGTGGCTACGCCGACGTCTATGAAACCTTGGCGGAAAAAAGCCGAGCAGCGATCTATGTGGATGCGTTCCTCACCGGGCTACGCAGAAGCGAAGGAAAATATCAACTCATCGGGGCCGGCGAAGGAAGTTATGATCGAGTGGTCATCGCTACCCCGGCTCCTACTGCAGCGTTATTATTAGGCAGCATTGCTCCTGAGGCAGCCCACCTGATCAACACCATCAAATTAGCTGGGTCCGTCGTAGTGGGAATGAAATTTGATAGTGATAGAGGCTTACCCCACAATTCCGGAATACTCGTGGCGGCAGATCAACCAGGAATCCGCGCCAAAGCCTTTACCTTATCTTCTCGAAAATGGCCTCACTTAGCGAAACGCGGCGGTGCGGTGGTTCGAGCCAGCTTTGGCCGTTATCGGGATGAAGCCCTTGTTCGGGCAGAAGAAGATAACTTGGTGGACTATGCCTTAGATGATTTAGCGCAAATTACCGGCTTTGATGGGAGAAAAGCTGGACTTTCAGAAATCTATGTTCAGCGCTGGTTCGGTGGTATCCCGGTATTTGATGAACATATTCTGGCCACTGTTGCTGGGGTTAAAACAGCTCTTCAGGAAGTAGAAAACCTGGAAGTAACTGGGGCGTGGATGGCCGGAGTAGGAGTTCCAGCTGTGGTAGCTGACGCCCGGGCCGCAGCGGTGCGCTTGGCGCAAGGCTAAAACCCGGAGCGTATTAAGCGCCGGGTTGATGTGGAGATTCTAGTGCGGTGGTTAGCCTCGCCGGTGACAGATCATGGCAGAAAAATCATCTTCGCCGCGGCCTGCCTTTTGTTGCTCAGATAAAGAGCGGAGGGCGGCTTCTAAAGCGGGAAGTTCATGCTTGGAGCTTTGCACCATCAAGCGGGCGTCTTTGGCAATGGCATTGGTACTGAAATCCCCGCCTTCGGTGGAGCGCTCCCCGAGGACAAAGGGAGCTTTCATGATGCTGATAAAAGCTAAACCAGTTGAATCCAACATGGTTAAGATCTCAGAGTCTGTGAGATGAAAACTGCTGCCTAAGTCCAAAGCTTCGCGCAAACCCTCGGCACTAATGGCTAAGGCCAGATTCGCTAAGAGCTTAGCGGCCGCGGCCTTAGCTGCAGAATCTACTCCCTTGAGTCGTTGAGGATCAGCCCACGGGGATACGATCTCCAGCACTTGGTTGCGTCGAGCCGGATCGGAGGTGCCTACGTAGACCCCAAGCATTCCTTTGCGGGCTGGGCCTAAGGTTCCAACTACTGGGGCGTGAACATAGGAATCTACTGCAGCAGCAAATTCTTCAGCATCAGCGGGAGAAACGGTGGTCGTGTCGACCCAGGTGACTCCGGCGGGAATGAGCTGGGGAGAAATAATGACGTCACGGACTGTATCGGGGCCAAAAAGTGAAGAGATGATGATAGTAGCTTCGGCGACGGCGGCTTGGGGAGAGTCCGCTGCTTGAGCCCCTAGATCGGTGAGCGTGCGGGTGCGTGACGGGGTGCGGTTCCACACGGTGACTTCATGGTTGGGAAGAAGGTGCCGGGCGAGCTCAGTTCCCATCCGGCCGGTTCCAAGAAAAGCGATTTTCATGGACCCTACTGTGCCACAACTCCGAGACATCCGGGATGAGGTGAGCAGAAGTTGATCATTTACAATGGCTCCATGACTTCAGGCGACCTCACATCCGCGCATACTGGCCGTTCCACCGAATATTTTCATCACGCCCGCTCTGTGATTCCTGGGGGTGTTAATTCTCCGGTTCGAGCTTTTGGTTCGGTAGGGGGCCAAACCCGATTCATCCACTCTGCCTCTGGCTCTACCCTCACTGATGTTGATGGCAATGACTACGTGGATTTGGTGTGTTCGTGGGGGCCAATGATTCACGGCAACGCCCACCCGGACATTGTGGCAGCCGTCCGTGAGGCAGCTGGCAAAGGTTTGTCCTTTGGTGCCCCTACCTGGGGTGAAGTGGAACTTGCCCGCGCCATCATCGAACGCACTGCGGTAGAGCAGGTACGTCTAGTCAATTCCGGAACAGAAGCCACCATGTCGGCGGTGCGTCTAGCTCGCGGATACACCGGCAGATCCAAAATCCTGAAATTTGATGGCTGTTACCACGGACATGTGGATGCGCTTCTTGCTAGTGCTGGATCTGGGGTGGCAACTTTCGCATTACCGGATTCTCCAGGAGTCACCGGAGCTTCCGCCGCAGACACCATCGTTGTTCCTTACAATGACCTTGATGCAGTTCGTCAAGCATTCCAGGAACACCCTGGTGAGATTGCCGCGATTATCGCCGAAGCAGCGGCTGGAAACATGGGGACAGTAAAACCACAGGATGGTTTTAACCAGGAACTCAAAAATATTGCCCACGCTGATGGTGCACTGCTCATTCTGGATGAAGTCATGACCGGCTTCCGCACTTCCTACTCTGGTTGGTACGGGGTTGATGGGGTAGCAGCGGACCTAGTGACTTTCGGCAAAGTGGTCAGTGGAGGGCTACCTGCCGCAGCTTTTGGTGGTCGAGCTGAGATTATGGCTTACCTTGCGCCTGAAGGTCCGGTTTATCAAGCCGGGACCCTTTCCGGAAACCCAGTGGCCGTGGCGGCCGGTTTAACGTCGCTGACCTTGGCTGACCAGGATCTCTACCCACGCCTACACAAGAATGCGGACACTATTTCTACCCTCATCTCCGAGGCCCTGACTGAGGCCGGTGTGGCCCATCATATTCAGCGCGCCGCCACGATGTTCTCGGTGCGATTCGCTGAGGGAGAAGGCCACAATTTCGCAGCTATGAAAGCAGCCGATACCTTCCGCTACCCGGCTTTCTTCCACGCTCTCCTTGACCATGGAGTCTTCGCTCCGCCCAGCGTTTTTGAAACCTGGTTTGTCAGCAGCGCCTTGACTGATAGCGATTTTGACCGTATTGCCTCGGCTTTGGTTCCTGCGGCACAAGCAGCCGCAGCCGCCACTCCGGCTTTCTCGAAATAGCATTGAAGGAGCGCCTTTTTCACCATGAGTACCACCATCGTTCATCTGATTCGTCACGGTGAAGTGTTTAATCCGGACCGGATTCTCTACGGCCGGTTACCGGATTATTACCTGTCTTCTCGAGGAATCAGCCAAGCTCATCAGACGGCTGCTTCCCTCCGCGGACACGACATCACCTATGTGGTGTCGTCCCCGCTGGAGCGCGCCCGAGAAACAGCTGCTCCCATCTCAGAATTCAGTGGCGTAGAGGTGGTGGTTGATGAGGGAGTCATTGAGGCCGGTAATCGTTTTGAAGGATTGCGGGTAAAAAGCTGGCGGTCGCAACTTTTCCATCCCCGATATTGGCCCTTGCTCACTAACCCTACTCGGCCTAGCTGGGGGGAAGCCTATAGTGCTATTGAGTCTCGGATGATGGATGCGGTAGAACGGGCAAGAATAGCTGCTGAAGGTCATGAAGCAGTGATTGTGAGTCATCAGCTTCCTATTGTGTGTGTGCAACGTAGCGTGCAGGGTAAATCCTTAGCGCATAACCCGGCAGCTCGCCGGTGTGAATTGGCCTCGGTCACCTCACTGGTTTTCCGAGATGCCAAGATCATAGACATGATCTATACCGAGCCATCCCAGAGGATTTAGCCCATGTCACAGATTTTTCGAAAACTAGTGGGTGTGGCCGTAGTAGGCGCTCTGGCGTTATCCCTGGGCTCCTGCTCAGATAAGAACACCGCTGGGCATGATGCGGTAGCTATTGGTGGGCAATTCCAATTCCATAGCCCAGGCGGGAAAACAGAGATTTTCTATTCCGAAGATGAGCGGGAACCGGTGGGGAATGTCAGCGGCGATGATTTAGTGAACCCAGGGAAGACCATCAATTTGGATGACTATGCCGGCAAAGTGGTGGTGTTGAATGCGTGGGGGCAGTGGTGTGCTCCCTGCCGGGCGGAGGTTGATGATTTAGAGAACGTTCAAACAGAGCTCGAAAAATCTGGGCAAGGCACCGTGCTCGGTATCAATGTTCGGGATCATAACCGGCAAATCGCTCAGGACTTCATCAAAGACAATGACGTCAACTACCCCAGCATTTATGATCCTCCTTTCCTCGCCGCAGCTTCATTAGGCGGGATCCCTGCCTCAGTCATCCCCACGACCATTGTCTTAGATAAACAACACCGGCCTGCTGCCGTGTTTTTGCGAAGCATTACTGACAAAGAAATCCTTGATGTCGTGCGCCCCCTCCTGGAGGAATCCTAAATGGGGGAGATCCTCGCCAATACCGTCGCTTCCGGGCCTTTCCTCTTGGGGTTTTTAGCTGCAGCCCTGGCGGGCCTAGTGTCATTTGCTAGCCCCTGCGTTATTCCCTTAGTCCCAGGTTATATGTCTTATCTGGTGGGTATTGTTGGCGGCGAAATGGACTATTCGGGAAGCTATGGTCCTCAGGTAGCCCGACGCCGACTGTGGGCGGTGGTTGCGGCGGCACTGCTTTTTGTCCTCGGTTTCACCGTGATCTTCGTCCTTGCCACGGCCACCATTTTCGGCCTCATGAGTGTCCTCAGTCTGAATGCCGCCTGGTTGATGCGGGTAGGAGGCCTGATCACCATCGTGATGGGGTTGATTTTTATCGGCTGGTTCCCCGGGCTACAAAAAGATACCAGGTTTAGTCCTCGGCGCTGGACCACCTGGTTTGGTGCTCCTCTTTTAGGGGCAGTTTTTGCTCTCGGCTGGACTCCCTGTCTGGGTCCGACACTAGCTGCCATCATCTCCGTTGCTGTGGGAACGGAAGGGATGACCGCGGTGCGCGGAGTATTCCTGATTATCGGATACTGCCTAGGATTAGGTATTCCTTTCCTGCTTATCGCCGTCGGTGGTGGCACCGCTATGCGTGGATGGGATTGGTTACGTCGTCACTCTTATGTTTTCCGAATTATTGGCGGCGTGGCCATGATTATCGTGGGAGTATTACTCCTCAGTGGGGTATGGGAGTATTTTATTAGCTGGGTACGGCAATGGACCCTGAATTACGGCGCTACGCTGATTTAGACATCAAGAACACTAGTCGCCACGCTGCCGGCCTAGGGAAATTCCACAGACGTTGAGGAGATTCACGGTATGCAACTCATCACCATATGGCTAAAACGTGCCTGGAATTGGTTGACGAGTATGCGTACGGCGCTGGCATTACTCTTTGTCGCTGCTGTAGGGGCAATCCCCGGGGCATTATTGCCACAGCGAAACCTTAATGAGCAACGGGTCGAAGAATATATTGCCAATAACGGGACCATCGCTGAGATCTATGACAAGCTCCGGTTCTTTGATGTCTTTTCCTCTCCATGGTTTAACGCCATTGGAATTCTATTGGTGATTTCCCTCGTCGGCTGCATCATTCCCCGCAGTTGGGTGCACTATAAAGCGCTCAGAACTCCGCCTGTTCGCGCCCCGAAGCGCCTAGAACGGATGCCGCATTTTCAAGAGGGCGTGGTGGAAAAAAGCGAAGAAGACATCAGCGCTTTTATTAGACGTCGGCTCAAGCGGTGGCATCTCGCGGAGTATCAGCCCTCAGAAGATCGTGCCGGGAAACACTCCTTTAGTGCCGAAAACGGTTATATTCGGGAGTTTTTTAATCTGGTGTTTCACCTGGCTCTGGTAGCTATTTTGCTGACCGCCAGCGCTGGAAAACTCCTGACCTATGAGGGGCAAGTCATTGTCATTGCCGACGAAGACGGGGAAGGATCCACCTTTTGTAATACTTCTACCGCAAATTATGATTCTTTCCGCGGCGGGGCGTTATTCGACGGTACGGGGTTGGCACCATTTTGCGTCGCAGTCCATGACTTTACTGCGGACTATCTTCCTAATGGCCAGGCAGAAATGTTTAGCTCTAATATTTCTTATGCTTCGGGGGATCAGATTTACCAAGACCCCAGTACCTGGGCCACTCATTTGTTGCGGGTGAATCATCCCTTGCGGATTGCTGGGGATCGGGTTTATCTCCAAGGGCATGGTTTTGCTCCGACGTTTACTATTACCTGGCCAAATGGTGAAAAACGTACCCAAACTACTCAATTTAGGCCGGATGATCCGACGTTCTTCCTGTCTAGTGGAGCGGTGCGCTTTGATCCTCCGGCGGGGATGTATCCCAATTTAGCGGAGCGTCGGAAAAATCAAATTGCTATCCAGGGGTTATTTGCTCCGACAGCGCAGTGGGGTGGAGAAAAGGGGCAACTGCTTAGTTCGGCTTTTCCGCAGATGAAAGATCCCGCCGTAGCAATCGATATCTATCGCGGTGATAATGGCTTAGATACCGGGCGTGGCCAGGAGCTTTTTAGTCTCGATCAGAGTCTCATTCACACCGGACAGCTCCAGCGCATTGATCGCGTTAATCTCACCGCTGGGCAGGAAGTCACCCTCGATGACGGTACCGTGGTGCGCTTTGATGGGGCCAAAGAATATGCCAATATCCAGGTCAGCCATGATCCCACTCAGGTGTGGGTGTTGATCTCGACGGTGGTTGGTTTAGCGGCGCTAGTAGGATCCCTCCTGGTGAAGCGGCGACGGATCTGGGTGCGCTGTGAGCCCCTTGCGGAAGGCAAGGTCCAGGTGCAAGTCGCCGGGTTGGCGAGAACTGACAGCGCCGGCTGGGGCGAAGAATTCGATGATTTCGCCCGCGAGCTGCTGGAGTTGCCGGAGGAAACCTATGATGATGAGATTTCTTTGGCAGATGCTCATACTCGTGGGGGATAGCGCGGGGTGTAGCATCGAGCCCCAACAGAGGGGAGTCAATCAAAAGATGGAAAGTTTGCTTTGTTTCCTCCTTAAAGAGGGAGTAATCTTGCCACATGCGTGCCCCTCTTCTGCCGAGGAGCCCCATTTCCATCTGAGTCTCCTGATGAAGGTGAGTCCCCGCTATGCCCGTGAACCAATCCTTGTCAACGGCGTCTGATTTCTCTTTTGTTTCCACCTTTGTGGTGTACCTCGTAGCGCTGATAATCTCGTTGTTTTATTATGGCCGGATTCGCGGGATCATTGATGCCCGACGGGAAAATGGTCAACCCCAGCAAGTTCGTGAAGCTTTGCTGGTCACCGCGGGAGGCAGCGGCAGCGATACCACTTCTTCTCGCATTGATGAGGCAAAAGAGAGTTTCCATGATGCTCCAGATCTAGCAGCCCAAGAGGCGCGGGCGGAAAAACTCGGCGGAGCGCTTCAGAACCTAGTGTGGTTAGGAATTATCCTCCACATCGTTGCGGTGGTTCTTCGCGGCCTGTCTGTTTCCCGGTTCCCCTTCGGCAACCTCTATGAATACGTCTTAGTTATCACCGCATTTGCGATGCTAGGTGCGGCAGCTATTTTGGTGCAGCGGCAAGAATGGCGAGTGATCTGGTCGTGGCTTCTCACCCCGATCTTGGGCTTGCTTTTCTTCGGCGGAACTAAACTCTATGCGGACGCGGGTCCGGTCGTCCCCGCCTTAAAATCTTTTTGGTATCCCATCCACGTTTCCACAGTATCTATCGGCGCTTCCATCGGAATCTTCTCCGGTCTTGCGTCGCTCCTATATCTGCTGAGGATCTGGCAGCCCTACGGCAAAGAGCACGGCTTTATGGGTGGTATCGCCAAACCATTGCCCAGCGCTAAAACTCTCGACTTCCTGGCTTACCGCACCGCAATTTTCGCTCTCCCCCTTTTTGGGCTAGGCATTATCCTCGGCGCAATCTGGGCGGAACAGGCTTGGGGCCGCTATTGGGGTTGGGATCCTAAAGAAACCGTCGCTCTCATCACCTGGATCCTCTACGCCGCTTATCTCCACGCCCGCGCTTTAGTTGGCTGGCGTAAATACTGGGTGGCGTGGATCAACGTACTAGCCCTTGGTTTTATGATCTTTAACCTCTTTTTCATCAACATGGTGGTTTCCGGGCTTCATTCCTACGCCGGACTGAACTAACCCCACCAGCGATGCATTGAGGCTGGTGTGCTCGGGTCTCCTGCGGCAGTCCGTTACTTGAGGTAGCGTAGCCGCAAGGAGGCCTTAACCTATGTCCCAGGAATCAGCGCTATATCAGCCCTTCAAACTCGGAAATCTAGAATTAGCCAATCGGGTAGTCATGGCTCCGCTGACGCGGCTTCGGGCGGATCCCGATGGCACCCCCAATAGCCTCATGGCTCAATATTATCGGCAGCGCGCCGGGTGCGGGCTGATTATCAGCGAAGGAACCTGGCCGGTTCAAGAAGGTCGAACCTGGTCCACTCAACCCGGTATTGCAACAGAACAGCACATAGCGGGATGGCGGGCCGTTAGCGATGCCGTTCATGCTGAAGGCGGCAAAATCTTCATGCAGATTATGCACGGAGGTCGGATTTCTCACCCCCAGCTAAGCGGAAGTGGGCGCATTGTGGCCCCTAGCGCCTATGCCGCCCCAGGGATGATCCGATTACCCGATGGTTCCAAGGCTAGCTATCCCGTTCCACAAGCGCTGACTAGCTCAGAAATTCCAGAGATCATCAGCCAGTTTGCCCTGGGCGCGCGCAATGCTATGGAGGCTGGAATGGACGGCGTGCAGATTCACGGGGCCAATGGCTACCTAGTGCACCAGTTTTTTAGCCCCAGCACCAATGAGCGCAGTGATGTTTATGGCGGCAGTCCAGAGAATCGGGCTCGGTTTGGCGTCGAGCTCGTCAGGGCAGTGGCTCATGCCATTGGGGCGGAACACACCGCTATCCGGCTCTCTCCGGAACACAATATGCAGGGCGCCTTGGAAGAGGATCCTGAGTTAACCGCCCAGACATATACGTACTTCGCTGCGGAGATTTCCGACCTCCCGCTCAGTCATATTGAGGTGCTTCACCATGATCCGGACTCGGATTTAGTGCAAAATATCCGACGTGAATCCGGCGCCCCACTGATAGTGAATACTGGTTTCAATAACCCGAGTACCAGGGAAAGCGCGGAAAATTTGGTGTCTACCCAGGTCTGTGATGCGGTTTCGGTGGGGAGATATGTGATAGCCAATCCGGATTTGGTTCAGCGATGGCAAAATAAAAGGACTATAACTGAACCTGACACTTCCACTTTTTACATCGGTGGACCACGAGGATATATCGATTATCCCCGGATCTAAAAGGAGAGTGAATCATGTCTGGCCCTCGCCGGAAATTAGGCAAGCCCGCTGGCAATATCCCAGAGCTTTTGGCTCTGGGAGAGCAAATAGCGGAGTGTCGTCGAAGCCAGGGGCGGTTACAAAATGATGTCGCCGCAGATGCTGGAGTTTCTCGTTCCACCTTGCACACCATTGAGCACGGGGGATCGGGTGTACGTTGGGAAAAAATAGCAGCAGTTTGCAAAGCGTTGGGGCTCACTCTGAGACTAGAGGAGAATTAGTGCTCGTCCTCTGTCTTACCTGGTCTCTCTGAATCAGGCGGAGGAGGTGATTGTTCCGCCTCCTGTTGCTTCCGATGTTCCTCAGCTCGACGTCGCTTGAACTGCTCTTTTTCCAGTTTCCACAGAAACTCCGGATCATCATCCGGACCTTTGATGCGGTGTACCGGGGGAGTGGCAGCAGTGCGCTTCCAGGTCCCAGGGCCAAATGCTTTCCATAACAACACCGCAGCGACGATGATGAGTAATAGAATCAATAACCTTCCCACAAAAATCCTCCTTCTGGATACCTAGAGTACTCATCACTCCTAGTCGTGGGTTAGGCTCAGTCCCGTGACTACACAACAACCCCCGGCTGATCCAGATCCGCAGTTACGTCGCAAAGCCACCCGCGCCATTGTGCTTTATGGTTTGGCTCGACTTCTGCTCTTTATTGTGCTCACCGCCATTATTCAAGTGGTGGCCTACCTCATTAGCGCACCATTGCCTTTGGTGATGTCTGCCTTGCTAGCTTTGATTGTGGCTTTCCCCCTGTCTATGTTGCTCTTTCCGAGGATGCGGATGGATGCTACGGCCACTCTTGCTCAGTGGAAGCAACAAAGAAAAGACCAAAAAGAATGGGTGCGACGCGAACTTTCGCAGCGGTAGGGCGTCTAGGGGCCATAGAGCCAGGCGATGAGAAGCATGACTGGCAGCGCTAAGAAAGTAGTTAAAAAGACCGTGTCTCGCGCTACGATTATTCCTTTTTGATAGGTAGCGGCATAGTTATACACATTTTGAGCAGTAGGTAGTGCGGCTAATACCACGGCAGCATAGAACTCTATGCCGGTTAGTCCGACGGCCCAGGCGAGGATGCCGGCGATGGTTGGCATGATGAGAAGTTTCACGACGGTGGCGCAGAAGATTGCTGGGCGATATTCGGCGTGATCGAGGACCGTGGAATTGACGAGGGAAGCGCCAAAGCTGATGAGAATCAGCGGGATGGAGGCACCGCCGAGGATTTCGCAGGGGCGTAGGATGACTTCAGGCAGTTGCCAATGCATCAGGCAGAACAACACGCCGAGGAGAGAGGCCAGGACGATGGGGGTGAGGATGGCGGATTTTATGGAGCTGAGGACTGTTCGGAAAGAACCATGAGCGGAACCGGCGAGGGTGAGGGCCGCTAACATGAGTGGGGTGAAAAATATCAGTTGGATGACCAAGATGGGGGCGACATAGGCGCCGGTTCCGATAACGAAGATGCTGACTGGTAGGCCGATGTTATTGGAGTTGACGTAGCTGGCGGCTCCTGCGCCCATTGCGGTGGTGGCTAGATCGGTAGGGAAGAAGAGTCGAGAAAGCACCCAGAACAGTCCTCCGCTGAGGAAGGTGGCGAGGAAACTGACTCCGATAACCGGGGAGAACAACTCTTCTGGGTTGGATTGGGAGACAACAGAGAAGAGCAGTGCCGGGGTGGCGGCATAAAAGGCAACCCGATTAAGCATTAATCGAGCGTCGCCGGGGCCAATGATGTTTTTTCTAGCTAGTAGATAACCGGAGAAAATCACTGCCCCAATAATCGCAAAACCAGTGAGAACTCCTGACATAGAAGGTTAGTTTAACATGCCTAAATATAACCCAAGAGAATTAGCTAAAGACCATATCAGCATGGCTCTTCCGACGGTTCCAATAAGGGGAATGAGATCTTTCCCTGTTTTTCCGTGGCGCACCGGTGCTAAGGCTTGAATTGCGAAGGGTAAATAAACTACTCCCAATAAAGTCCACCACGTCGTAGAAACGCAAAGAAATACGGACATGAGGAGCGGCAGAAATACCAAGATAGCTAGGACTTTTCTGGTGCGTTGATCTCCTAGAATAACAGCAAGCGTAGTTTTCCCAGATTGAGAATCAGTGGGAATATCTCGCAAATTATTAGCTAAGTTAACGGCTGAAGAAATGCTTCCCACACCGATTGCTAAAAATAATCCAGCTAATGACACTTGGTGTGCCTGAGTAAATTGAGTTCCTAATACAGCAACTAATCCAAAGAAGAGGAAAACAGCTACTTCTCCTAATCCGTGATAACCATAGGGATGTTTACCTCCGGTATAAAACCATGCCCCGAAAATACAAGCTGCCCCAAGGAGGATAAGCCAGGGTGAGCTCACCAAGCTCAGTGTGATGCCGGCTGCAGCGGCTACGAGGAAGCACCCAAAGGCTGCTCGTTTCACTGTCGCGGGAGGAACTGCCCCACACGCAGTGAGTCTTAGTGGTCCGGAACGGTCGGTATCGGTGCCTCGGATCCCATCAGAGTAGTCATTGGCGAAGTTAACTCCTGCCACTAGAGCCCAGGCCACAATGAGCGCCAAGATGGCGCGCCACCAAGAAAATCCTCCTGTCCACCCAGCGGCTGCGCTTCCGGCAATAACAGGGGCGAAGGCATTGAGCCAGGTGCGAGGCCTAGCTCCGGCTAACCAGTGGGAAAAAGTCATGGACACTATTGTGCTCCTTGGTTGAGGTTTAGCAAAAGAAACCTGCTACTGCTTGTCGATCAATTTTCCCTGGTCCAGTCAATGGGAGCTGAGTGACTCTTCGTAGCTCCTTGGGAATTTGCCAGCGAGGAAGTTCACAGAGGTGTTCGTAGACTTCATCGGGGGTGGCTTCACCTTGGTAAGCGCCGACGATTCTTTGTCCTAAACGAGGATCCGGAACTCCTACTATGCATGCGGCAGACACCTTAGGGTGTTCCAGAATCTGTCTTTCTACTACCTCGGGGTGCAGTTTTAATCCCCCAGAATCAATGACGGCATCTAAGCGACCGTGAACGTGAAGAGTACCGGAAGAATCAATGACTCCTCCGTCGGACGTGGCAAACCAGCCAGGCTGGGCAAAAGCTTCGTGATGGGGGTGATTTCGGTAGCCGTGGGCAACCATCGGTCCACCCAAGAAAATTCTGCCTGCCTCTACTTTTAATCGTGCGCCAGGAAGGGGATGCCCGTCATAGACGCAGCCACCCGAGGTTTCCGAGGAACCATAGGTGCTGATGAGGTTAATCCCGAGATTGTGAGCGCTGCGACGCACGTCGGTCCTTAACTCTGCTCCTCCAATAAGGATGTGATCAAAAAGCCGGAGTGCTTCAATCCCGGAAAGACTATCGAGAGCTTTGAGTAACTGCATCGGGGTCAAGGCGGTGTAGCGCCGTTCCCCGGGGGTGGAGTCACACAGTTCTTGGGCGCTGCGCAGAAACTCTGGAATATCGAACCCTTGAGAAAGATCGAGGCAGAGCGGCTGAACGCCGGCAATGAGACTGCGAATCAGGACTTGAATCCCGGCGATGTGATGGGCAGGCATGGCTAAAAGCCAATTGCCTTCTCCACCGAGGACTCGGTGGGTAGCGTCGGCGGACGATACAAGATTGCTGGGGCTTAGCAAAGCGCCTTTGGGAGTGCCCGTAGAACCGGAGGTGGCTACGACTAGAGCAATATCGGAGTCAATCTGCTTACCTACGCGTTGGCTATTCCGGAGTAACATGGCCCGGCTGCGGTCATGATGCTCGTGGCCGCCGGGTAATGGCAAGAGTGTGCGTTGCCCGGCGATGGCCTGCTCTAAATCATCAAGGACAGCTTCTGGACAGTGGGGATTGATATATAAAGGTTCGAGCAGACGAGTCACGGGCTTTATCCTAAGACACCGCTGAATCTGATCTAGTAATAGAAGGGGAATTCCTCCCAGCGGGGTTCTCGCTTTTCTAAGAAAGAATCGCGGCCCTCTAAGGCTTCATCGGTCATATAAGCCAAGCGAGTAGCTTCCCCGGCAAAGACTTGTTGCCCCATCAACCCATCATCAACCAGGTTAAACGCGAATTTCAACATTCTTTGAGCGGTAGGGGATTTGCCGTTGATTTCGCGAGCTACTGCTATTGCCTCGTCTTCTAAGTCAGCATGGTCGGCCACAATATTGACGGCTCCCATCCGATGCATCGTCTCGGCATCATAGCTACGGCCAAGAAAGAAAATTTCGCGAGCAAATTTCTGCCCTACCATTTTGGCTAAATAAGCAGAACCATAACCGGCATCGAAAGATCCCACATCCGCATCGGTTTGTTTGAACCGGGCCTCTTGGCGCGACGCAATAGTCAAATCGCAAACCACGTGGAGGGAATGGCCTCCACCGGCAGCCCACCCATTAACCACGGCAATCACCACCTTGGGCATGGTTCTGATCAGGCGTTGGACTTCGAGGATATGAAGCCGTCCCCCTTCGGCTTTAGTCCGAGCTTCATCTACTCCCTCGGCCCCAGCAACTGCGTCATCATGCTGGTGACTCCGAGCGTACTGATACCCAGAGCGTCCTCGAATTCGTTGATCACCACCAGAACAAAACGCCCAGCCACCATCTTTTTCACTAGGGCCATTCCCGGTCAACAAGATGACCCCCACGTCAGGGGAACGTCGGGCATAATCAAGGGCCCGATACAACTCATCGACAGTGTGCGGGCGGAAAGCATTACGGACCTCCGGCCGGTCAAAGGCGATCCGCATAATCCCATGAGCGCGGCCGTCGCCGCGATGGCGATGGAACGTGATGTCTGTGAGATCCTCAAAACCAGGAACGGGAGTCCATAACTCCGGATTAAACGGTTGGCTAGTGCTATGCGTCATGAAGGCCAGTCTACGGTGGAAAGCATGACTGATCTGCCTCGGCTCGATGAGATAATTGACCGGCTCCATGTGGTGGCCTTACCGCTGCGGGTCCAATTCCGCGGAATCAAGGTACGGGAGGCCGCACTCATTGAGGGACCCTGCGGGTGGGGAGAATTTGCTCCCTTTGCGGAATACCAGCCCCCAGAAACCTCCGCCTGGTTAGCCAGCGCGCTAGAGTCTGCTTTTTGTGAATTGCCTGCCCCTCAACGGCAGTGGGTTGAGGTCAACGCCACTATTCCCGCGGTAGCCCCGGAGCTGGTTCCCGATCTAGTGGCACGATATCCGGGGTGCCGCACTTTTAAAGTGAAAGTAGCAGAGCACGGGCAAACTTTAGCTGATGATTGTGCCCGGGTAGCAGAGGTACGACGGGAAGTTCCCGGGGCAATCATCAGGGTCGATGCCAACCGAGGTTGGAGTGTCGCAGAAGCAGTGGCTGCCGCTGAAAACCTTGGAGAATTGGATTACCTGGAACAACCTTGTTATTCGGTTTCGGAGTTAGTCCAGTTACGAGAAGAGCTACGTTCCCGTGGGATTTCCACTCGAGTAGCCGCTGATGAATCTATTAGGCGTAGTGATGATCCTTATGGGATAGCCCAGTCGAAAGCTGCTGACGTGGCGGTGCTTAAAGTTCCACCTCTGGGTGGGGTGCGACGGATGCTCCACATTGCGCAACACCTCCACGCTCATCAGATGCACGTCACGGTGGCGAGTGCACTGGATACGGGGGTGGGACTCTATCCGGGACTACTAGCCGCAGCTAACCAGCCGGTTCTTCAGGAAGGGCGGTATCCAGCTGCTGGTTTAGCTACTCAGGAGCTTTTCTTGGAAGACATTGTCCCACCGTTGGAATTGTCCGACGGCTACGTGCCGGTGATTCGCCAAACCCCGGAGCCAGAACGTTTAGCCGAGTTTCGCGGAACACCAACTCAGCGAGAGCATTGGATTCAGCGAATAAGCGCTGCTTATGCTCGGCTTAATGAGATGTCATCAATTCCGCGAGATCTTTGAACGTAGGTCGGCCTCGACGTGACCAGGTCCGCACCGAATCCGAGGATAAAGTCAAAAGAGCAATGAGATTAACTCCAGTGATAAGTAAATGAATAGTGATTTCCCCCGGGTTTGGCATGGTCCCGTCGAGGAGCTTGATGAAAAGAAGCGCGCTTAGTGCGAACATCAGAAGTACCCGAGGTGCTTGATAACCCACATAAGTCAGCACCGTCAACAGTGCGAGCACCGCAATGCCAGCAGCTATCCCCCAAAGGACCGGGGTAATAAATTGTGGTGGGACAATAAAATCTGCTGTCCCGGTAACCGCAACAGGAGTGGGATGCCCAGCAACAATAGCTCGGATTAGGGCAAAGGTTTGGGCGGCAAGAGAACAGATCAACATTCCCAACGCTACTTTTATCGCCTGAGGCCGTTCTACTGTGGCTCCAGAAACAAGGGTATCGGCGGGATCAGCTGCATCGGGATCAGGCTGGGCATGAGGGCCATCGGTGATGTGGTATCCGCGAGACGCCCGAACCACCTGATAGGGAGTAACGGCGTCATTAGCCGGTGGGGCTTCGATTTCGTTCAAACACAGCACTGGTAAATCACCGTCGGTGTGAATAAGATCTCCGCCACCGTTGCGGTGGTGATAGCCGGTAGAAAAATCTTCAATCACATCTACCGGAAGGTCCGGGTGCGTTTCAGTGAGCGAGGCCACTATGTGGTCTCGCTCGACGTCGATATTTGCGTCAATGCGATGAGTTACTTGGAAGGTAAAGAAACTTAGTCCCACCGAGGTGTCAAAGGTGCCGGCGGCTAGCCACCCTACTCGGCGTCCGCCGGGCAGCAACCAGTCATCCGGGCACCGCCAAAACCGGACATGGTGGCGTTGAGCTGGGTTACCTTCAACCTCTTGTTGATAAGCTAAGTCTTGTTTCCGGCCGAAGAGAAAAAGCGGGCTGACCGGGGCCGTAGGGTAGGAGCGGCGGAACACACTGGCGATGACTATTTTCCATGAGGTGTGGAAGGTGACATCTTCAGCCAAGGTCCAACCGGCGGCGCTCATAGCGGCGTGAATCTGCGCTGCTGTTCCTTCTGCAGCCAGATTGACTGGATCACCAAGCATTCCTTCTGAGGTTCGGGAACGGCCGAAGAAATAATCAGGGACGTAAATTGTGGTGAATATACGGTGTAGCCGCGGCAAGGTGAGGTAAGCGGTGACAATCCAGAAAGGGACTAACAGGAGCAGCATCCAGCCCCAGGTAAAAGAAGATGTGAGCAATAAAACAGTAAACCAGAGAGAAGCTATCCCACCGAGAACAAAGAACAGTGTATCTGTTTTTGCGCCCGGCAAAGTAGGGCGAATCTGCTGGTCAAATACCCTCTCTGTGCCACGATCTCCGGGTTTATGTCCCACCTCGCTCATAACCCGTATGTTATCGTGCATCCCTGATCTGTGGTGGGAAACAGGGGCTCGTCTGGGGTGTTTTATCCTAGAGCCTTAATGGCAGAAAGGAATAGATGAGAATGAATCCGCGCGACGACGATGAAACCCAGTACATTCCGCGAGATCCGGGGTATAACTCTCGGGAACCGTATCGGGATGAGGATTTTGGTGATAATGCTACGCGTTATGACGGTGCTGTTCCTCAGGAAAAACCGCGTCCGCAGCAGCATTTTCCCAGTGCGCAGGAGCAATATCCAACCGAATATGATGGTGGATACGACCAAAACTATGGCAATTATGATCAGCAATATCAGCGCTATGCGCAAGAAACTCCACCGCAACCAGAAGCTAGAACTCAGCAATCCTCCGGCGGGATGAGCATGGGTGCTGTTGTCGCTATGGTTCTAGGCGGCATCGTTATTGCTGGCATTATCTTCTTCCTCTTAGGTCGAGGAACAGCCTCTGTGTCTACCCCAGAGCCGGTTACGCACACCCAGGTAAGTACGACAGTGCAGACCACGACTGTCACGGAAAAACCTACTGAACTTCCGAGTTTTGAGCTGCCGAGTATTGATATGCCTACTCCCCCTCAGAATCTGGATAGTGAGGGGTTCCGGAATTGGCTCAATAATCTGCTCAATGGAAAAACAACGGGTCAACCTGCTCAATAAGAATGAAATACGCTTATGTCTTTGTCCCAACCTCCGGCTTTTGAGCTGGCCCACCATGTCATTCGACGCTGTCTAGACGCCGAGGTTCGGGACGTGGTGCTATGCCCAGGATCTCGGAACTCTCCCTTATCTTTTGCCCTGACCCAGTACCCGGAGCTACGCCTCCACGTTCGAGTTGATGAACGTTCTGCCAGTTTCTTGGCATTAGGGCTCAGCCGAGTTACTCGCCGACCGGTTCCGGTAGTGATGACCTCTGGAACAGCTGTGGCCGAGTGCTTAGCCGCGGTCGTAGAAGCAGCTCATTCGCATCAGCGCCTCGTGGTGTTGAGCGCGGATCGCCCTTCTCGCCTGGTCGGGACAGGCGCTAGCCAAACCATCACCCAGTTGGGTCTCTTTAGCAGTGTCATTCCTTCCCACCAGATTGAAACGGCACAGGATACTCACCGCATTCCAGACATTATCCAGGCTGCCGGCGCCGGGCCCACTCATCTCAATATTGCTTTTGATACCCCGCTGTTACCCACTGAATTAGCTCCGAGGGAAGACACTCAGCCTCGTTTGGCACCTACTCCGTTGCCACCTCAGGTGTGGGATCACGGTGAGGTGTGCATTGATCTGAGACGTCGCCCCCTGGTGATTAGCGGTGATGAAGCCTGGGAAATTGAAGAATTAGCTGACTTGCCGACGTTAGCGGAGCCGACTGCCCCAGCACCTTTTCACCCCGTGCATCCGGCCGCCGCGGGGCTGCTTCGTAAAGGCAGTATTAGCCAGGGAGAATACCAGGTTGATACGCGTCCTGAACAGGTGATTGTGGTAGGCCATCCGACCCTGCACCGAGACGTTCTAGCCTTAATCTCCGACTCTGACATTGATGTGATTTGTCTGTCTCAAACAGCGCAGTTTACGGATCTGGGGCGACAGGCTAGTGCCTATGGGACCAGGGTTCGCACAGTGGGGGCGGTAGATAAGCAATGGCAGAAAATCTGTCATGCGGCCAGCGATCTAGCTGCTGACACCATCCGCCAATTGCTGGCTGAGCCAGAATACGGTTTTCATGGCGTCCATGTTGCTGCTGCGATCTCCGATGGACTGGGCGTAGGGGATACGCTGTTTGTTGGAGCTTCTAATCCCGTTCGAGACCTCTCCCTAGTGGGGCTTCCTTTTGGTGGGGTCCCAACCTATTCCCCCCGGGGCGCAGCAGGGATTGATGGATCTATTTCTCAAGCAGTCGGGATTGCGCTAGCAACCCAGGCTTTGGCACCCACAGACCTCCGGGCACCACGGACTATCGCCTATCTTGGGGACTTGACCTTCCTGCATGACATCAACGGTTTAGCAATAGGTCCGACGGAACCTCACCCGGAAAATCTCACTCTCGTGGTGGCTAATGATGGAGGCGGAGGTATTTTCGAAAGTTTGGAATCAGGCGCTCCTGGTTTAAGAGAGCATTTTGAACGGGTTGTTGCTACTCCAACTCAGGTTGATATCGCTGCGCTGTGTCAGGGGTATCAGGTTCACTACCGTCGGGTAGAAAATCTTGAGGAACTTCTCCAGGCTTTAGCCGATAGCGTGGATTATTCCCCAGGAATGGAGGTCATTGAGGTCATGACCAGTCGAGCTGGGCGTCGAGCATTTCATGAGGCGATCCGACAGAAGTTGGGTTAAAAATTATGCCGAAAGTGGTTCATATTCCCCGTGCGAGGGTGAGGCGTCGTCTCCATCAAGTGATTTTGGTGTTGTTCTGCGCCGGGATATTGGGATGCACTGCCTTGGTGGGGGCTGCCTGGCTGAATGACCGACGCATCAACCAGGATCGTGGCCGGGCCCTAGCGGAGGTCACTGCCGTATCGCTGACCAGAACCACCGTGGAATTTCAGGATGAGCAGGGCGTTTTCTATTCCCCGCCCACAGGTTTGCTCTACCCCACCGACCTTGGGGTAGGACAGCGAGTGTGGGTTAACTATCAGCGTTCTCATCCAGAGTTAGTCAAGGTAGAAGGCCGACAATGGACTCTGTCGATTATCCCGGCTACCAGCTCTGCACTGGTGATTACGGCTATCGCTGCACTGCTGTGGTGGGTTTCTGATCGCTTGACTCGCCCGCCAGAAGAGACAGCTGTGAACAGTTCGGATCAAACTTAATCAGAACGTAGTTTTCCGGCTACCCCATCGTTGGATCACCGTCATGAAAGAAGGGAAAAGTCAGAGATTGTGAGAGTAGCGATCATTGCTGAATCTTTTCTCCCTAACGTCAACGGGGTAAGTAACTCGGTACTCCGGGTCTTAGAACATCTTGCTGAGTGCGGGCATGAAGCCATGGTCATTGCTCCGGGAGCTCGCGGCCACGCAGAGGAAATCCCCAATTACGTGGGTTTCAATATTCGTCGAGTACCCACCATCCGGGTGCCTCTCATCGATTCTCTTCCAGTGGGGGTGCCCACGGTCGCGGTACGGCAGGGATTAAAAACATTTCAACCCGATATTGTCCACCTCGCTTCTCCCTTTGTTCTGGGTGCAGCTGGGGCCTTTGCCGCCAAGCAGCTAAAAATCCCGAGTGTCGCTGTCTACCAAACAGATATCGCCGGGTTTTCTCGACGCTATCGGCTCTCAGCGCTAGCCACGGCAAGTTGGGACTGGATCAGGGCCGTGCACAACCGCTGTCAACTGACCTTGGCGCCTAGCAGCGTCGCTATTGGCGAGTTAGAAGACCATGGAGTCGAAGGGGTTCGACGCTGGGGTCGTGGGGTGGATTCGCAACGGTTTCACCCACGCTTTCGGGATCCTGTTCTACGCCGCCATTGGAATCCCACCGGCAAAAAAATCATTCTGGGCTATGTGGGGCGGCTGGCAGCAGAAAAGGGGGTGCACCGACTAGCAAAAGCGGCTCAAGATCCAAGGATCCAAGTCATCATTGTGGGTGACGGTCCGGAGCGCGTCGCGTTAACTGAACTAATGCCGGGCGCACTATTCACCGGAGCGCTCACCGGGCAACAACTAGCTCGGGCATACGCCAGTTTTGATCTTTTTGCTCACCCAGGTGAGTTTGAAACCTTCTGCCAAACAATCCAGGAGGCTCAAGCGAGCGGAGTTCCTACCATTGGGCCACACGCTGGGGGCCCGATTGACCTTATCTCTGAGGGGATTAATGGTTCTTTGTTGCCGGTCGCTGATTTCCATAGCCAGCTTCCCGCCACGGTGCATAGACTCATGAGCCCAGGGCTCTATCCCCGGCTACAAGCCCAGGCTCGGGCAGGGGTAGCAGAGCGAACATGGCAAGCGTTGGGGGATCAACTTCTTTCCTACTATGAGGATGCCGTAGAGCTAGCTAAGATCGGTGACTATGGCCAAGGCAGATTTAAATAAAAATCCACTCGACGTTGCCAAGATGTTTGATGATGTGGGAGAAAAATATGACCGCACCAATACCATTCAGTCGTTTGGTCAGGATCGACGGTGGCGGCGTCGGACCCGCGAGGCGCTGAACCTGAAGCCTGGAGAAAAGATTCTGGACTTGGCAGCTGGAACTGCTGTATCGACCGTGGAAATGGCTTGTTCCGGGGCGTGGTGCGTCGCTTGTGACTTTTCTGCCGGCATGTTAGCTGCGGGAGCTCATCGCGATGTCCCCAAGGTGGTAGGCGATGGGATGTGCCTACCCTTTGCAGATAACACCTTTGATGCCGCCACAATTTCCTATGGCTTGCGAAATATTCATGATTTTCGGGCTGGTTTAGAAGAGATGGCGCGGGTCACAAAACCCGGCGGCAGGCTGTGCGTTGCGGAATTTTCCACTCCCGTCTTACCAGTTTTTCGTACCGTGTACAAAGAGTACTTAATGCGACTTTTGCCACGGATTGCCAATGTGATTTCCTCCAACCCGGATGCCTATGAATACCTGGCGGAATCCATCCGACATTGGCCAGGCCAGGAAGAACTTGCTGCAGAAATCAATGCCCACGGGTGGCAAAACTGCACCTACACCAACCTCACCTTTGGGATCGTGGCCTTGCACTGCGCCACCAAACCAGAGAACTAGATTTGCTCCCCCCACAGGGGGGTTATGCTCCGGCCTAGTTGGCGTCGAATATAACGCCAGCTCGTTGCGCTATGGCCAGTGGCCCGCCAGATGCGTGCCACCAGGTCTTGATCTTCCTCACTGATCAGGTTGCCCATAAGCCGTGCTGCCACAGGCATAAGACGTGGACCTATTGGCTCTTTGAGCGCTAAGGAGCCAGCGATGGGGAGGAATCGGGGGAGGGTAAGAGCTCGGGCAATAGTTCGGCCCAAAAGGAAAGCAGTACCAAACTCTGCTCTGAGAATCTCTGGCCACTGGCGTCGAAAATCGGGGTTCTTCTGGCTCGCCATCATCATGACAGCTAGCTGTGCACTCTCCATCCCATAGTCAATGCCCTCACCATTCAAAGGGTTAACCAAGGCGGCAGCATCTCCCACGAGCGCCCAGTTCTTGCCGGCGACCCCAGAGATGGACCCACCCATCGGTAGCAGTGCAGAAGTGACCTGTTCCGGGGCACCTAATTGCCACTCTTCACGCTGCTGAGCGGCATAGAATTCCAGTAGCTTTTTGGTATTAATCTTGGCTGGACGGGCGGAGGTACTCAAAGCCCCGCACCCCAGATTCACCTTTCCTTGCTCCCCTCCTAGAGGGAAAATCCAACCATACCCGGGTTGTATTTTCCCATCCTCGGAACGCAATTCCGCGTGAGAATGAATCCACGGTTCTTCAGCTCGTGGGGTGGTGCAATAGGATCGTGCCGCAATCCCATACACCTCTTGCTGTTGCCATTCTCGCCCCAATTCTTTTCCTACCGGTGAGCGCACCCCATCGCAGACCAGGGCAAACTTGGGTTTTATTAGTTTTTCTCCCACCTGAATATGCTCAAGGCGGCCGTGGTCGACGCGCGCCTGACGGGCTTTCGCACCTCCCCAAAAAGTCACCCCGCAACGGATGGCTTCCTGCACTAAGGCGTGGTCAAATTGCTGGCGCGGGACCGCTGAGCCTTCCTTGCCGAAAATACTATCCGGCCAGGGAGCATAGATGTCGGAACCAAAACCATGGAGGACAAGCCCGTCAGTACGGAAAGGGGGTAGTACTCGCTCAGCGATATTAAGATCGCGAAGCTGTTTTAGGGCTCGGGGGGTCAACCCATCTCCGCAGGTTTTATCGCGCGGAAAGGGTGCTGAATCGCATAACAGCACCTCATAGCCCTGTTGGGCGGCGTGAAGGGCTGCAGTGGCACCAGCGGGACCGGCACCGATCACAAGGACTTCTACCTGTTGAATATCGTCAGTCACTACGCCAAAAACTCCTTGTTGAGGGGCACGGTGTGTATGATGCAGCCCGGTGGACTACGGTTAAACACGATATTTACGGTACCGCACAAGCTCTGTAAGGATTCTCGAGACGATGAACACTGGCCCCGTCCCACATCGCCATCAGCAGGCTGACCCTGCCGATGAACTAGGCGCCATGTCGGTGAACAGCGTGGACCTGGGTGACCCGCAGTTGAATCAGGCGATTCAGGAGGGTATGCAACGGGTAGAGCACATCTTGCGGGAAGAACTATCCCGCGGTGAGGACTTCTTGGTGGAGAAGGTGCTGCACCTGGTGGAAGCCGGGGGGAAACGCTTCCGGCCCATGTTTGCGCTGTTAGCCGCCCAATATGGCCCCCATTCTGATACCGATGCGGTGGCTGAAGCTGCCGCTGTGGTGGAGGTAGTTCATTTAGCTACTCTCTACCACGATGATGTGATGGATGAGGCAGAGCGACGCCGTGGTGTGGCTTCGGCTAATAGTCGATGGAATAACTCCGTCGCTATTTTGGCCGGGGATATTCTTCTTGCTCATGCCTCCGGACTTATGGCACGGCTCGGGACCGAAACCGTGGCTCACTTTTCCGAAACTTTTGCCATGTTGGTGACTGGGCAGATGCGTGAGACTATCGGTGCTCAAGGCGGAGATCCGGTGGAGCACTACCTTAAGGTGATTCGGGAAAAAACTGGGGTGCTGATTGCCTCAGCGGGGTATTTAGGGGCGCTACATGCCGGGGCTGATTCCCATACCATCGCTGCCTTGCAGCGCTTTGGTTCAGCTATTGGGATGGTGTTCCAAATAGTTGATGACATCATTGACATCTTCTCTGATCCTAAGGAATCTGGGAAAACACCAGGTACGGATCTTAAAGAAGGGGTCTATACCTTGCCGGTTCTTTATGCTCTTCGAGAGGAGAGCGAGGAAGGGGACCGGTTGCGGGAATTGCTTGTGGGGCCGGTACACGATGATGAGACGTTGGAAGAAATCCTTGATCTTCTGCGCCGTAGTAGTGGTCGTGAACAGGCCTTAGCTGATGTTCATCGTTATCTTGAGGAAGCTGATGAGCAATTGAAGCACCTTCCTGAGAATGCGGCTACGCGGGCTCTTCGGATGCTGGCTAGTTTCAGTGTCCAGCGAGCTGGCTAAAAACACCACTTTGACCTGGTGATTTGCCTTATGGGAGGGGGTTCGTAGTAAAGTTTCTAGCGCACCAAATAAGGTGCACGCCAGCTTGCCCGAGCGGCCAAAGGGAGCTGACTGTAAATCAGCCGGCATTGCCTTCGGAGGTTCGAATCCTTCAGCTGGCACCCTCCTTTCGCAAGAGGCCCCGTCGCCACCATTGACGGGGTCTTTTTGTTTTTCGTTATGCCGCTTAAGGCCTTGACGCCGCGTGGCTATTAGCCCGGGAAAGAACGCGAAATCCTTTTCTTTAGTCCCTGTTTAGGCTTGTGACCAGTCAGTTTGTGTTTGGGCCGCAGTTCGGGTTAACCTTTGCAAGGCTTCAACGAAAGCGCCGCGGCAGTACAGTCTCGGAGTTCTCAGTTAAGCTGTGCCCCCTTAGCTCAGTCGGCAGAGCGTTTCCATGGTAAGGAAAAGGTCAACAGTTCGATTCTGTTAGGGGGCTCTGTTGTTTGTTTCAGCTGCATGGCGGCAAGCAGACATCGTGGCGGTGTAGCTCAGTTGGTGAGAGCGCACGACTCATAATCGTGAGGTCGAGAGTTCGAATCTCTCCATCGCTACTGATAGGGATATCCCCGACGTCTATGGCGCGTCGGGGATATTGTTTTGTGTGATACCTCGCCCATGGCGAAGATGTGCTAGGCGTCGAGGATGAATGCCCTGTCAAAACCGGGGGTTTGCACTGACTTTGTCGCAGTCGGGCGAAGCATGCTAGGGTAGTTCTCGCTGTTCCAAAGGGCAGTGAAGGGGCGTAGCTCAATTGGTAGAGCAACGGTCTCCAAAACCGTAGGTTGCAGGTTCAAGTCCTGTCGCCCCTGCAAGCACAAGCCAGCATTCTCTGGAGGAACGTCGTGAGTGAAAAGCAGCCGAAGAAAACGGGTGCCCCGCGTCCTACCGGAAAACGCCAACTCGCTGGTGTCAGTACCACCTCTGTTTCCGCGCAGAAGGCAGCTACACCTGCAGTAGCGCGGAAAAATCCTGATGAAAAACCAGGTGGTGGGGTTGCAGCTTTTATCCCTGAAGTTGTTGCTGAGATGCGTAAGGTGGTGTGGCCCACCGCTAAACAAATGGTGGTGTACACCGTCGTGGTTTTCGCTTTCCTCATCATCATGACGGCGTTGACAGCCGGGGTTGATGCGCTAGTTCGTGCGGGAGTTGAGTTCGTGCTCACCCCTCGCTAAAATCCCAATTTAAAGAAGTAATCATCCCGCCGAAGCCCACCGGGCCGGCGGGATTGCTTATTAGAACTTCTCGCTGGCGGGTAGGATAGCCGAGGAGTGACAAGGTACGGAGAATGAAGGATGAGTGAAGAAAACACCACACCGGCCGAAGTAGCCGAGGATCAACCCCAGGTAGTTGAAGAACAACCTGTGCAAGAGGCCGACGTGGCTATTGTTGAGGAATCTGCTCAACTCGATACTCCAGCGGAGGATTCCGATGCAGAGTACCGGGCGCGGCTGCGGAAATTTACCCGGGATCTGAAGAAAAAGCCGGGTAGTTGGTATATTGTGCAGACGTATTCCGGGTACGAGAACAAGGTAAAGACGAACCTGGATATGCGGGCTCAGACCCTGGAGGTGGAAGATTCCATCTATGAGGTCGTGGTGCCTATTGAGCAAGTCATCGAAATTAAAGATGGCAAGCGCAAGCCCGTTAAACGGAAACTCCTGCCCGGTTATGTGCTGGTGCGCATGGATATCAATGACCGGTCCTGGTCAGTTGTGCGAGACACCCCTGGGGTCACCTCCTTCGTAGGCAACGAAGGCAACGCCACCCCGGTAAAGCACCGTGATGTGGCGAAATTCTTGCTTCCTTCCTTGACTGATGATGTGGAAGCACCGGTGGTGAATGAAGACGGTGAACAAGTTGTTGCGATGCCGGAGGAAAAATCGAAGCCGCAGCAGCGCATCGACTACGAGGTGGGGGAAGCCGTTACTATCCTTACCGGTGCTTTGGCTTCGGTCTCTGCCACTATCTCTGAAATCGACCAAGAAACCGGTAAGATTCAGGCCTTGGTCAGTATCTTTGGTCGGGAAACCCCGGTAGAGCTTACTGCTGATCAGGTGGAGAAAATCACTTAAAGCAGTTTGCGGGTTAGAGCGTCTCCGCAAACTTGGGAAACATAGTATCGTTTGGTACTGTGTTTTTTCGTGTGTCATGAACTTTATGGGTTCGCTAGTGACACTACACAGGTAAAAAGACAATCCCCGGTGGCCGGGGAGCCCCGGCATCCGGACGGGCAGCGCAAGCATCGTGGTGTTGCCCGGTAACAAGGGAAATGAGGTAATTCGATGGCTCCGAAGAAGAAGAAAGTTACTGGCCTGATCAAGCTGCAGATCGAAGCTGGTGCCGCTAACCCGGCTCCTCCGGTTGGTCCGGCTTTGGGTGCTCACGGTGTGAACATCATGGACTTCTGTAAGCAGTACAACGCTGCTACTGAAGCTCAGCGGGGCAACGTTGTGCCCGTGGAAATCACCGTCTATGAAGACCGTAGCTTCTCCTTCGTGCTGAAGACCCCTCCAGCTGCGAAACTGCTGCTCAAGGCTGCTGGTTTGCAGAAGGGTTCTGGTGTTCCGCACACCCAAAAGGTTGGCACTGTCACCATTGACCAGGTGAAAGAAATTGCCACCACTAAGATGCCGGACCTGAACGCTCGCGATATTGACGCAGCGTGCAAGATTATTGCCGGTACGGCACGCTCCATGGGCATCACTGTCAAGGAGTAATTCCCCCCTTGTGGCAGGGCCCGCTCCGGCCCGCACCACACAAGAATCCTCTAACTATCTTCAGGACAGGACTCTTTAGAAATGAGCAAAAAATCTAAGGCTTACCGCGCTGCTGCGGAATTGATTGATGCTGGCCGTATTTATCGGCCGATTGAAGCCCTCAAATTGGCTTCTGAGACTTCTTCTAAGAACTATGACGCCACCATTGACGTCGCGATCCGCCTGGGTGTTGATCCCCGCAAGGCTGATCAGTTAGTTCGCGGTACTGTTTCTTTGCCGAATGGTACTGGTAAAGAGGTTCGGGTAGCCGTGTTTGCTGCTGGCGAAAAAGCTACTCAGGCTGAAGAAGCCGGTGCCGATATTGTGGGAACCGACGAACTGATTGAGCAGATCAACGCCGGTAACTTGGACTTTGACGTCACTATCGCTACGCCGGATCAAATGGCTAAGGTGGGCCGCGTGGCTCGCGTCCTAGGCCCCCGTGGTCTTATGCCTAACCCGAAGACCGGTACGGTGACCACCGATGTCGCCAAGGCAATCAAGGAAGTTAAGGGAGGAAAGATCTCCTTCCGTGTTGACCGGGCCGCTAACCTTCACACTGCTATCGGCAAGGCTTCCTTTGACCCCAAGGCGCTGGCTGAGAACTATGGTGCTTTGATCGAGGAACTTCTTCGCATCAAGCCGACCTCTTCTAAGGGTATTTACCTGAAGAAGATCACCGTGGCTTCCACCAATGGGCCTGGAATCCCGGTTGATACCAGCGTGGTGAAGAACTTCGCTGAATAGCTCTGAGCTTCTAAAGCCATTAATGACACCCCGGCGGTGACCTATCGTGGTTATCGCAGGGGTGTTTTTTTACACCCATGACCACCTCTTTTCCCGCTAAAATGAGGCAATCACCAACTCTGAACTAAAAGATTTAAGAGAAAACTCCACCTTGTGGGGCTAATCACTATTTCCTGATCTAAAATTAGTGTTAACATTTGGTGAATTTTGGACTTGAGAAGTAGAAAGTAGGCGCACGTGAGCGTCTTTTTTATTCAGCTTACCCAGTGGCTTGTGGCAAGCGTGATGTACTGGATTCTAGCCAGTACGCGGAAGACCCCGCTGCGGCTCTGGAAGAGCGTCAGCTTCGGCGTCAATACCGTGATTATTACTTTCCTCATTACGGTTTTTGCGATACGAGTATTGCCCTACGGGTTACCCCATCCCATCTGGTTTTATTTTCTCTACTTTGGCGGAGCTATCGGTGTTGCGCTATGCGGGGTAGGTATATTCCGCGCGGTGATGCGTCGTCGCTCCCCTCAAGCGATTCCTCATTCGCGATTACTACCCGCAATTATTTGGGCAATTCTCGGAGGTTTTATTGCTGCTTTCGCAGCCCTCGGATTCTTTATCTCTAACTGGTTTCATCAATTCTTCGGAGAGCTATCAGTTGATCAATTAGTTTTTGTGGTCACCAGCGGAAACGGGGAATCCACAGCCGTAACAGACGCCCAAATCAATAATTACATGATTGCGCCTGTTTTCATGCTCCTGGTCATTGGGCTTCAAGTTCCGATATGGTGCCCGACGTACACTCGGCGCCTGCTCAGCATTTTGGGGATCACTACCTTGGCGGTGGCCTCAACGGGTTATGCTTTTGCGGTTTTACCTCTATCTGATTTGGGTTCTATGAACAGTACCTCCGAGTTCTTGGCCGATAACTACGTCAACCCGAGAGACACGGTGACGTTCCCGGCAAAGAAACGGAATTTCATCCATATTTATATGGAGTCGGTCGAAAACTCCTACTATGACCGTGACCATGGCGGTTATGATGATCGCAACTACATGCCAGATTTGTTGAAGCTGAACGAAAAATCCGTGCATTTTTCCCACACTGACACGATGGGTGGTCCTCACCAGACTTTCGGCTCAGTTCACTCGGTGGCTGCCATGATCAATATGGAAGCTGGTGTTCCCATGAAAACGTCGATCGCTGGCGGCACTGCCGAAGCTATGTTTTACCCGAAGTTCCCGACTATGGGGGAGCTACTCCATGACAATGGCTACAACACTGAGTTGATGATGGGAGCAGACGCTAGCTGGGGTGGTCTTGGGGACTACTACCGAGAGCATGGGGACTTCCTCGTCTTCGACCATGCCTACGCCATTAACCACGGTTATCTTCCCGAAGGCTACAAGGAATGGTGGGGTTATGAAGACGATAAAATCTATGAATTTGCGAAGAGAGAAATCACGCGGCTCTCTCAGCAGCCCAAGCCTTTTTACTTTATTTTGGAAAACGCTGATACCCACTTCCCCGATGGCTATAAGTCTCCCAAGATCACCGAAGAACCCTTTGACACTCAATACGGCAATGTAATCTTTTATTCCCAAGCACAAGTGATGAAATTTGTGCAGTGGGTGCAGCAACAGCCTTTTGCTCAGGACACCTCCATCATGATTGTGGGGGATCATCGTTCTATGGATAAGGCATTTTTTGATGGCTGGGATAAAGACTATGAAAGAACCATCGTCAATATGATTCTTAATCCTGCTATCGCACCACCTCCACGAGAAAGAATGCATCGGCGGGATTTTGCCCCCTTTGATCTTTTCCCCACCGCTTTGGCCGCCATCGGAGCCAATATTAAAGATGACCGAGCTGGTATCGGAACCAACCTCTTTTCTGGGAGGAAAACCCTCATCGAAGAACACGGGCTTCAGAGCATAAATGATGCTTTAGCTAAGCGAAGCGAATTCTATTTCGACTTCCGCCAATAGACTCCAGGGAAGCTCCACAGCTTGTGCCAAGCATCCGGGGGCGGATGCTAGTGATCGGTAGCAGCTTGAACCTCACTGAATCGTCGAGGATCAAAAAGTGTGACGCCGCAGTCATCGGAGTTGGAAGAGATCATATCGGCTAAAACCTCACCCACGACGGGGACAAATTTGAAACCATGACCGGAAAATCCGCAGGCCAACAGTATTCGATGTTGAGTGGGGTGTCGGCCAATAATGAAGTTTTCATCCGCGGTTGTGGTGTACATGCAGGCTTTAGCCTGCCGTAGTTTTCCCTCACTCAACGTGGGGATAGTTTCAGCTAACCGCTGACGCATTGCCTGGATCTCCGTCGCACAAACGTCCCGAATGAGAGTATCAGGTTGCGTGAGGGTCCCTTTTCTAAAGAATGCCACTTTTGCCCCCTCGGAGTTGGCTGGGAAACCATAGATTTGTTCGCCGGCAGGGGATTCATGCACATAAACCGGGCTAGACTCAAAATGCTCTTGCAGATCAGTTGGGTCAAACCAGTACATCACCTGGCGTTCCACTTTCATCGGGAAGTTAAGATCAGCTAGAAAATGGGAGGCCCAGGCGCCCGGGCTGAGGATGATCTGGTCTGCCCGGTAGGTGGCTCCATCGGAGCAATGCACCTGAACTTCGTGCGGGTGACAGGTGATGTTCTGTACCTCTATCCCAGTTTTCAGTTCTGCACCGCGAAGTTGTGCTCTAGCCACTTGGGCGCGGATGGTTTCTTCTGGCACCACCCACCCGGCGATTTCTTCAAATAGCGCTGTGTCATCGTGACCAGGATGAAATTGAGGGAAACGCTGATGGACATCGCTGGAACTGAGAACCTTGTGGGGAAGATGATGGAGCTCAGCGGCAAGTAAAGAACCGGCAAAAGTGGGGCTGGCCGAAGGACCCATATACAGCCCTCCAGTGATATGCATAATTGGTTCTTCCCACCAGGAATCTAATTGTTCCCACAGTTCGTAGGCCCGTTTCAGCCAGGGAACATAATCGGGGTGCTCAAAGTAGGATTGTCGGATGATACGAGAACCACCGTGACTCGATCCTCGATCGTGGGCGATGGAGAATTGTTCTATGCCAAGGACTTTGGCTCCGCGGTTGGCTAAGGCATCAAGTGCCGCAGATCCCATAGCGCCGACACCGACGATAATGACGTCGAAATTCTCGCGTGAAGGGGGGTTAAGAGTCATGGCGGCGCTCCTTTCTATTTTCTTACCCAATAGTTAACTAGCTCACAATAAAAAAGGGAAGGGGTAATGAATGAGGGGTAGAGAAAATCCCCGCAGCTAGAGACGCTACGAGGATGTGGATGGAAGGGTAGGTCGAGGATCTTCCCCTACTTTTGTACGGGGTCTCTTCGCCCTAGCCGCACCTTCTTGACTTCTCTTCCGCTTTCTATATCTGCATCAGTGAAGCCAAAGAACCAGGTTAAGGTGAAAGCGACCACAAGTGCAGATAAGGAGGCTATCCAATAGCCCCAGAAGCTGAAATCTAAGCCGGTGGGGTTGACGAAGCTGGTAAAGCCGATGAAGGATCCGGTGAATCCCCACATGTTTACGTTGAAGAGGCCGGTGAGTAAGCCACCTACGGCGCCACCGATGGAGCCCATGATGAAGATACGACCGTATTTGAGGTTGACACCATACATGGCGGGCTCGGTAACTCCGCAGAACGCAGAAACAGCTGCTGGGCCGGCTAATGTCTTCATCTTTTGGTTCTTAGATTTGAGGAATACTGCCAGAACCGCACCACCTTGGGCCACCATGGTGGCGGAGATGATGGCGTTGAGTGGGGAGGAGCCAACGAGGGAAATATCTTGGGTGACGAGCGGTATGACAGCCCAGTGCAGACCGAAAATGACGAGAGACTGATAGAAACCGCCGATGAATAGGCCAGACAGGGTGGGCGAAAGATTATAAAGACCCTGGATGAGACTAGCGATTCCGGTAGAAATAAACATGACGACCGGACCGAGAATCAAAATAACGGCAAGGGAAACAACCACAACTTCCACGAGGGGAAGAAGAATCATCCGAAGCGTGTTGGGGATGACCTTTTTCAGCCACGGTTCAATGATAGAGGCCAGCCACGCTGCAGCGATGATCGGGAAGATGGAGTAGGTGTAGCTAGCCATGTGGTAGGGCAAGCCGAAAAAGTCAGAGTTTAGCGACATGCCCAACAGGGCGTGGTCACCCTCCTGGTGAGAGATGTCCACAAGCGAGGGGTAGCACAGCACCCCGCCCACGATGGCAACCACAATTTGATCCGCGCCAAGCCTTCGAGCAGCGGTAAAGCCCACGAAAATCGGAAGGAAGAAGAACACTGCGTCGCTCATGGCGTTGATGAGGGTGTAGGTGGCAGCATCTTCACTAGTGAGATTGAAATTCACCAGAAGTGCCAAAACACCTTTGATAATGCCCGACGCTGCCAGGAGTCCGATCACCGGGATCATGGAACCGGTAATCACGCCGATCAGGGAGCTAAATCCAAATTTCATCCAGCCAAGGGCGGTAGTGGGGCGAGGTACAGCTGATTCGGGAGCAGCACTGCTTTCTCCGGAACCACCTAGTTGGGCTACCACGGCATCGTGGACATCTTCCACATCCGGGCCAATGACGACCTGATATTGTCCGCCTGCTTTCACTACTTCAATCACATTGTCATCTGCCCGAACTGCCTCGTCATTAGCTAGGGTGTTGTCCTTGAGGTATAGCCGGACCCTGGTGATGCAGTGGGTGACACTACGGATATTTTCTGCGCCCCCGACGCCATGAATAATGCTCCAGGCGGTGGCGTCAAAACCAGAAAGCTCTGCCGGAGGTTGTGCGGTTGACGTGGCGACTTCGGTAGAAGATGATTCCTGGGATGGGGGAGAGGCAGCGGACTGCTTCGGAAAAACCTCAGCTACGAGCTGTCCTCGTTCCGCCGGACCTTCTTTGACGTCGATATGATCCACCGTTTTTTTAGTGTTACTCACCGCAAGAACTGTGGTCGTTGAGTTTCCTGCCTTGGTGATAGCCGACGCATCCATGGTGCCGATCTTTTGGCCTGCTTCAACATAGTCCCCTTTGGCTACGGTGAGGTTAAAGGGCTCTCCGTTGAGCTCCACGGTATCTATCCCTAGATGCAGGATAAATTGGTATTTCTGGTCAGTAGCAATGCCAATAGCATGTCCGGTTTTCGCTACCATCATGACTTTGCCGCTCACTGGGGAGACAATGTCTCCGCCAGGGGTATCGGCAATTCCTAATCCTTCCCCCATGGTTCCTGCAGAAAAGACTGGATCAGGGACATCTTTTAGGGGGATAATGCGGCCCGAAATGGGACTTTGTACCGACAATGAGGTGCTCATATAAAGTGCTCCTCCTCAGGTTTACATGTTGACCTACACCACATTAGCGGTTTTTTATGATGGTTGGATAGGGAGAAGTATCAAGATGCGACTCTCAGAGGTGTGCAATATTTGTCAAAAATAGGCACTAAGTTGCGCATCATTGGGTGTTCTACTAAAGTATCTTCCGAAGTTTGAACAGCAGCCCATAACAAAGGGAGGCTGAGCTCAAGTTTCACCGAAGACCGTCGGTTGACCCCACGCTGTTGGGGTCCGAAGGAACTGTGAAGGCAGTTCGCCCACGCAGGAGTCACTTTGAGCATCACACGGAAGTGTGTTGCGCCCTGTGCTCTTGCACGGGGCTTTTCTTATGAGATGCCCCGGCGGATCAAGAACACACTGAAGAGAGGAAGGAGGCGAAGTAATGGCAAACCCGAAGAATGAGGCGGCTCTTGCTGAACTCAAGAACCGTTTCTCCGAGGCGGACAGCATTTTGCTGACCGAGTACCGCGGGCTGAGCGTCGCTCAGACCACTGAGTTGCGTACGGCTTTAGGTGCTGACGTCCAGTACTCCGTCGCCAAGAACACCCTGATCAAGTTGGCAGCTAAAGATGCCAACATTGAGGGCATCGACGACCTCTTGACCGGTCCTACTGCGGTTGCTTTTGTTAAAGGCGAAGCAGTGGACGCCGCTAAAGCGATGAAGAAGTTCTCCGACGAGAACAAGGCTTTCATCGTTAAAGGCGGCTACATGGACGGCAGCGCTCTGAGTGCTGATGAGGTCAAGGCTCTCGCCGATCTCGATAACCGCGAGACCACGCTGGCAAAGCTGGCTGGTGCCATGAAGGGCAGTCTGGCAAAGGCCGCAGGCCTGTTCAATGCTCCCGCTTCTCAGGTCGCACGTCTGGCTGCGGCTCTGGAAGAAAAGAAGCAGGACGCTTAAGTCTGCTACCACGCAGTTTGTTAAGACACAATTACACACTTCCCGGGATGGCGGCGTAACCCGCTAGCCCGACTATGAAAGGACACTATTATGGCTAAGCTCACCAAGGACGAGCTCATCGAGGCCTTCAAGGAAATGACCCTGCTGGAGCTCTCCGAATTCGTTAAGGAATTTGAAGAGGTATTCGACGTCACCGCTGCTGCTCCGGTTGCTGCTGTTGCTGCTGCTCCCGGTGCTGATGCTGCTCCGGCTGAAGAGCAGACCGAGTTCGACGTTGTTCTCGAGGATGCTGGCGCCAAGAAGATCGGTGTTATTAAGGCTGTCCGCGAGATCGTTTCCGGCCTGGGACTGAAGGAAGCTAAGGAACTGGTTGAGTCCGCTCCTAAGGCTATCCTCGAAGGTGCTTCCAAGGAAGACGCCGACGCTGCTAAGGCTAAGCTGGAAGACGCTGGCGCTAAGGTTACCCTCAAGTAATCACGTCGCTCTTTTGAGCCTTACTCCCGCTGCTATCATGCAGTCGGGGGTTTTCTTATGTGCTCAGCATGTCCGGCTTCTGTGATCGTCGGACATGCCTTGTGCAGTCTGCCCGGTGTGGAACACAAGTTGTGATCTACTTAACTTTCTGAATAATTGATTTTATATCCTAATTAAGTCAATTCAGCACGCGCTCTGATGGAGTGCCCTCGATCCAAAGGAAGGTGTGCAACGAGCCAAAGATGTCGCCGCCAAGATTGACACCGGAATGATCCACGTCAACTTGGGACAGGCTTTCAGCCCGCCCCTGCCGTTCGGAGGAATTAAGAACTCCGGATTTGGTCGTGAGCTGTTCACTCTGGACATGGATGAGTTTGTCAACAAGCAAACCTTCTACGTCAACGACTAACACTGGCGACGCACACCGCCCCTCAGGAATACATCCTGTGGGCGGTTTCTTTTATCTGCGCGACGTCTATCTATCTTGTAGCGCAGTTTCACAATCCCGTTGTATCTCCAGGGGAGTATAAAGCTGTCGCGGTCTTCTGCCAAGAAGAATCAGAGGTGATCAAGCTTGGTAGCGGACCTCGCCGTTAATAATCGTGGTCATCACATTAATACCGCCGAATTCCGAAGAATCAACTGCCAGAGGGTTTTTGTCGAGGACCACAATATCAGCCAAATATCCGGACTTGATCTTTCCCTTTTTATGGGCGCTACCGGTAGCGGCGGCAGAGCCCTCACAATAAGCAGTCAAAGCTTGGAAAGCACTAATGCGATCATCAGGTGCATAGACATTAGAGCTTGCCGTGAGGCGTTCGACAAAAGACTGGATGACTAAAAGCGGATTCCCATCCGCAACTGGACGATCAGAACTACCAGGAAGAATTGCCCCCGCTTTGAGTAATCGTGCTGCGGGATATGAATGAAATACCCGCTCAGGTCCAATCAGCCGGGCCATATGATCACCAAATTCCTTAATAAACCGAGGCTGCGGAACTAAGGCAATACCTAACTCGGCGATTTGAGCGATATGCTTGTCAGAACAAACCCCACCATGCTCAATTCGGTGAGGTATACGAGGTCGGCCATATCGGTGACTAGCTTCGGAGATAGTATCTATCGCAAAATCTACAGCCGCATCACCTAAAGCATGGATCGCCAAACTCCAACCGTTTGCAGCTGCGGACAAGGCGGTTTTCCTCATGAGATCAGGGTCATCCTGGAAATAACCGCGATTATTTCCGCATTGACAATAGTTCTCCTCCATAGCTGCAGTGCCTCCCAAAATGGAGCCGTCGCTAAAGATCTTTGTCGGGCCAATTTCTAAGAAATCATCACCGAAACCTGAATGAATGCCAGTATCTAAGCCAAAACCGGACGGATCATCTGGATGGCTTTGAATGGAATGAAGCGCATCAATGGTTATCATTACTTGGCTTCTATGCTTGATATTGCCATTTCGATATCCTCGCTGGTAAGCAGCGAGTTCCATGGGGCTATGGCCAATCCACCCCCCAGCTATCCCAGCGTCAGTAACTGAAGTGATGCCTTGTTTTATATACACGTCAGAGGCAGCAACTAAAGACTTCTCGATATAGCCTAAAGGCTCGGGTTGCAATAGATTATTGACCGACCGCATGGCATTTTCTTCAAGGAGACCAGTTGGGCGGCCTTCTTGATCGCAAACGATTCGGCCACCTTCGATCTCCATGGAACAGTTTTCGCGTACTCCAGCGCGCTCTAAGGTCTCTGAGTTTACGGTTAATGCATGGCCCGAATTATGCTTGATGACGAGGGGGCGTCCGTTGCAGCATTTATCCAACTGAACAATGTCTACCTTTCCATCTGCTAGTGCTGATGGAGTAAAGCCAGAAGCAATAATCCACTCATCATTCTGCGTATTTGCGGCTTCTTGTAGTTGCTGATAGACATCAGCAGTCTCTTGTGCGTCTGAGAGATCGATTTCCAATAGTGTTTGTCCGAACCACACACTGTGGGCATGGGCATCGTGGAAACCGGGAAAGGCATATTTCCCATCAGCATCGAAGTATTTTTGTGATCCCATCGCTGATCCGGAGGGGGCGATATCGATGATTCTTCCTTCCCACACAGCGATGTCGAATAGCTCGTCACGATCTGGTTGAGATGGATTCGATAAAGGTAGATGCGCATTTTTAATGACTAAATCTGCCAGCATGGATCCTCCTAATGAATTTAGGGTCAAAATTAACATGGGCACGTGGATTGTCAATAGTTCATACAACTACTAATGCACAAAATATCACCCTGCATGATGGGGAAATAGATGGAAGAAAATAACGAGATAAATAGTTTTACATGCAGTTTTAGGTTGAAATTAGGGGGAAGAAGCGAAAAGGATAGCAAGGGTTAGGGGAGTTATTTGTGCAAAAGCCAAAAAATTACTTGAGAATCTGTTGCGATATCCACGAATTTCTATCGAGTGTTCCATATCACTTTTCTCCAGGCTAGGCTCAGAGAAAACTCAAACCTGAACAATCAAGGTTGAGAGTCTGAAGGAGCTGATCATGACAACGTCCTCACGTCCTCTATCCACGACACATGAAGTAGAAGCCAAAGAAGTACGCAAAATTGCATTCTCGGCTTTCATCGGAACCGCCTTAGAGTGGTATGATTTCTTCCTTTTCGGAACAGCATCAGCCTTGGTCTTTAATCACCTGTACTTTGCCGGAAATGCCCCAGCTACAGCAACCCTCGCGTCTTTCGCAGCCTTCGGTGTGGGCTTTTTAGCCAGACCTCTAGGTGCAGTGTTCTTCGGGAAACTAGGGGATAAGTGGGGGCGAAGACCCGCACTAATACTATCGATCGTGGTCATCGGTCTAGCTACCGGTTTAGTAGGATGCTTGCCGGATTATTTCAGCATAGGAATCGCAGCTCCGATCCTCTTGACGGCGCTTCGCCTCTTCCAAGGGGTAGCTGTAGGTGGCGAATGGGGTGGAGCCACTACCTTAGCCATTGAACACGCTCCAGCCCGAAAACGTGGCCGCTACGCTGCGCTGGTGCAAATGGGTTCACCCATCGGCACACTCATGTCTAGCGGTGCTTTCGCACTGGTCTTTATGCTTCCAGCGGAAACAGTAGATGTGTGGGGATGGCGTTTACCCTTCCTCGCCGCGTTTCCCTTTTTGGGAATAGCATTATGGATTCGACTCCAAGTAGAGGAGTCTCCGGTTTTTCAACAACTGGCAGAAGAAGCAGAAGAGAATCAGGGTTCTCTTGCAGAACTGTTTCGCGGCTATACCCCCCAGATATTCTGGGCAACCTGCGCTGCCTTGCTAGGAATCGGTGGGTTCTTCGTCATGACCACCTATATTTTGAGTTATGGTACTACGGTTCTTGGATTAGAAAGACAATCTTTGGTCAATGCGACAGTAATAGCAGCAGCAGTTGAAATATTCATTCTGCTTATTTTCGGTAGAGTCGCAGAACGACTTGGCGCCCACAAAGTCATTGTCGTCGGTGGTGCTCTAACAGCAATTTTTGCCTGGCCAATATGGAAGTTGATTGACACAGGTAATCTCATCTTTGTTTCTTTAGCGATTGTGGTAGGAATTTCTTTGGTGAGTATTCCGTATGCGGTGATTGGTGTACTCCTCGGGCACATGTTCGAGGCGAAATTGAGGTACACGGGAATGGCTATTAGCTATAACTTTTCTGGGGCAATAGCTGGTTTACTTCCGTTTATCGCCACATGGATGAATGGGTTTTATGAGAAGCAGTCATCTACCCCGGCGATTATTATTCTCATTGCTATCTCCTTGTTGACTATGGTGGGCGGGATCTATGGAGGGCGCCACTATATCACCGACGATGTGCAGGTTAAAGAAGCGTGATTGTTAAGCTAGACCGTCTGTGACAAGTGTGCTGAGCACCTCGACTAAGAAATCCCGTCCGGCTAGTAAGTCATCTGGTTTCGTAAATTCCCTTTCGTTATGAGAAATACCTTCCACACTCGGTACGAACAGCATAACTGTCGGGCATAAATCTTTTAGATTAGTGGAATCATGCCCAGCCACTGTTTGTACTTTGGCATAAGAGATACCCATCTCCTCCGCGATATGTTGAGTCAGGTTTATCCCTTCAGCACAATAGGGAGATAGCTCCCAGGAGTGAGTAAGATTTTTCTCCACTCTGACCGACGCCTCTTTTTCGACGTTGTCTAGGATTTTTTCCAGAGCTAAGACCGCCCAATCGAGAGCCTCTGAGGAAGGTGAGCGCAAATCAACGTTAATTGTGGTTTCGCGAGAAATAGTGACCGGAGAATTAGGTAAAACTTTAATATGGGAGACCGAGGCCTGTAATAGCTCCTTCTGGCACCGCTCTGCTAAACGTCGAACTTCGGTAATGACAAGGGCAGCACCAAATAGGGCATCTTTGCGGTCTGCAATCAACGTGGATCCGGTATGTGCTTGTTCTCCAATCACCCGAACCGTGAATTTTCGGGCTCCCCAGGTTTCGGTAACTAAGCCAATTTGTTTACCTAGATTTTCCAGATTTCTTCCCTGCTCCACATGAATTTCGGCGTAGCTTATCGGAGTGGGGAAAGTGAATTTCCCTTTGAATCCGTGTGCAGTTAATTCCGCGTCTACGCTTGTTCCGCGGTCATCGGTGCTTGCTTGGGCTTCATCGAGCGAAAGCTTAGAGCAATACACGCCACTGCCCATCATCGAAGGGCTAAAGCGTGAACCTTCTTCGTTAAACCAATTTACGACTGCAAGGTTGTATTTTGGGTGAAGTGCCTCCATAGAAGCTTGGTAACCTAATAGGCTGGCGGCTGAAGCGGCGGCCAATACCCCATAGGATCCATCAAATTTTCCCGCTAATGGCTGGGAATCTAAATGGGAACCGCACAGAACATACGGAGCTCCAGGATAAAATTCCAAAAGCCCGAATTGATTTCCGATTGGATCGTATTCCACCTGGAAATGGTGAGCTTCGAGCCATTGATGAAACCATCGCCTAGCCTCGGCATCTGCATCTGTTGCTGCTTGCCTATCAATCCCTCCGCCTGGGGTGGCGCCAAATTGCGACATAGCCGCAAAGTCACTGAAAAAGGTGTCTTGCCACGAGGTCATTGCTCATCCTCCACGGTTATATTGTCAGGCCTTGAAAGTTAAAATTAACAAAATTGTGCGATTACCTTTAGTAATCTAGCTATTTCTCCGCTAAAAGCTGGAAAATTCTGCAATAAGATAGGCATGTGCACATTTTTGCCACTTTTCATGCGAGAGCGGTTAAGGAGGGTTCGTGATGCTAAGCGACTGGGAAAACCTTGTGAAGTCTATCGAGAATCGCAATGAGGAATTCGCCGATGCTTTTCTTGCAAAGTTCCTTCAACGTCGCCCCTATGGAGAGAAAACTATCCCAGATAGTGAAGCGCACGCTACCGCGAGGATGATTTTTGATGCCCTCGTTGAGCTTCTGCGAGCCGATCCGAACCAAGGGAGAAGTCCCACTAATTCTCGCAACATTAAAGATCAGTTAGAAAAATTTGGCCGATTACGTGCTCGGAAGGGAATTTCTATCGAGGCCGTAGTAGAGACGATGCGGCTTGATTTTGCGGTCATCTGGCACATGCTTGAGGCGCAAGCGAAAGGCCCGCAGCGTGAGGTTTTGTTGTCTCAAGCGGTTCGCGTCAATCAGGCTGTGGATACTCTATCCTCTCAGGTTCGTGATGCGTATTTGCGGGAGCGAGCTGAGATGGATAATGATTCTCGAATAGCAACGATTAATTATCTTCAGCGTCTTATTAATCCTCAGGAGTTGAATGAGGAAGAATACTTAGAGATATCCAAAGGATTGGGGATCGGGAATGTTGAAGGCGTCGACGCATTAATTACAAGTCCCAGGTATTCAGGTCTGATAGAAAAGACTGTATTGAAATCCCTCATGGTCGGCGATGTTATGGGAGTACGTATTCAGGACTGCTACTGTTTACTTTCTCCTAGTAAAAATGACTATTTTAGTAAGATTGTGTCAAAAGTTCCTCGTGAAACGGTGTCAATTCTTTATCCATTGAGAAAGGGATTAGCGGAGGTGCACACTGCTCTTAGGGGAGCCCCAGACTTACTGCGACAATTGGAATTATTAAGCGGTATGCACTACGAGTTTCCGCTTCATATTGACTCTGCTGTGGACCTAGTGGTGGGTTCTTATATTTATCAGGTCATCCCGGGGTTGGTTGATGAAAAGGTAAAAGTGTTAATGGGGATCCGGGCTAGAGAAAGGCATAACATTGTAGAAGCAGTGGAAACCTATTTGTCAACTGGATCGGTCAAAGCCGTGGCTAGTCAGCTCTATTGCCATCGAAATACTGTTATGAATCGGTTAAAATCATTCGCTGATTATACGGATATTTCCCCTTTAAAACCTAAAAATTATGCTCTAATTATCGGTGTGCTAGCGAGGCTTCATGACGAAGAGCTCTCATTGTGAAGTCTCATGCGGGGTGGCTAAACCATATAGAGAAACCCCACGGGAGTAATATGCCGCCCAGCGTTGATCCCCATAGGAATAATGCCACCATTCTTTGTCAAAAGGAGCAAAGCCAACGCTTAAAAGGCAGTGCGATAATAGCCTGCGTAAATCTCGGGCTACTACTTTCTCAGGTTCGTCAGTGTCAGCAATGTGCTCTAAGGATCGCGCGTGAGATTCTGGCAGAAAAGCATCAAAATCTGTTCCCAGCGCTAGGGGTGTTCTTTGAAAAGAGAGCGTAACGTCCACGGCTCCGCCAGTGGTGTGGGGCGGCAGAATCGCTGGGTTGTTTGTAGCCGCAATATAGTTTTTGCTATTTGCCGGGAATGCTTGTTGATAAATCCGTATTAATTCTTGCTGCGCAGCCATACTGCGCCAGGTGTCAAGACAGCACAGGTGAAACCCTGGTGGAAGTAATTGCTGAGCGGCATCAAGCCGGTCAATCATCCCTTTTCTGGCATACATCTTCTGCGGCATCACAGGGGAATTCAATCGCAAATAGAGGTGTTCTTGGGGTAGGAAGGGCGGCAGCTCCACCAGTGGATCCTCAGAAGCTCCAATTCGTACCTGAGCAAGGCTCGCGCCATCGCATCGCTGGGGAATCTCCGGGATAGGCGGAAGGTCCGGAGGTAGGTGTGGTCGAATCTGCTCATAGTCCGCGTCCGCTAACCATCGCTCAGGTACTACGGGTGTGGTGTTCAACTTAAGCTTTCTCCTTAATTAACGCCGCTGTGATTGGGCTTCTCTGCCGGGAACTGTGGACGTCGGGTCCGAACTGAGGGTATCAACGTGTTCACCAAGCAGATCCGCGAGAGCTTGATCCTCGGGTAGTGGCGACGCGAAGGCATAGAGGAGTCCCCCTAAGAGGAACCACCCGCCAAGAATGATGTACTCCATCGGCCAGATCAAGGACAGATCAGTGCCGGGGTAGAGGGCAAGGATGATCACTAAAACCGCTCCTATGGCTCCGACCAGCGGTAGGAGAACTGAGCGTGGCGGAATGCGGTCTTTTAGATGAGGGTATCTGCGGGGTGCCCGAAGATGAGAGATCACCACGATGAGCCATACCAAGCCCAGGTAAATGCCGCCGGTGTCCAGGAACCACCCTACTGCGCCTTTACCGAGCCAGCCGAGGCCGATAGTAAGGATCAAGACAAAAAGCAGGGCGTCGCGGGGAGTGTGGTGTTGGGGGTGGAGTTTCGCCAGATTCGGCGGCAGTAGTCTTACCCTGGCTAGGGCAAAAACAATGCGGCTAGAGGCCATAAATAGTCCGAGGAATGATGTGAGTAACCCGACAATAGCAATGATGAATGCGCCCCAGCCGAGGAGCGGGAATCCGGCTTGACGGAAAGCCGTGATACTACCTTGGTCCATGGTGGCTACTTCTTTCCACGGCAGAATAAAAGCTGAGGCTGCTAGAACTACGCAGTAAAAGGTCCCGGCGAGGAGGACAGTAAGGACCACCAAACGGCCGATTGTTGCGGATGGCAGCTTAGCGTCTTCTGCGAGAGTGGCAACGAGGCCGAAACCGGCCATGTAGGTCATTCCGGGAACTACAAATCGGAGGGTGCTGAGGAGGGCACCGCGGTCTTCATAGTAGGCGGGCCAAAAGTTGTGGATGCTTCCTTGGCTAAAGCCCACGACGGCGAGGGATAGTCCAATGACAATGAGAATTCCAAAAAGGACGGTTTGAACTTGAGCACCTAAGGAGATTCCGAAGTAGTTGAGAAAGTAGAAAAGGAGGGCCAGAGCTAAGCCGCAGATGAGGACTGGGAGGGTGACGTTGGCTCCGGCTATGGAATAAAGGGGAAGGGTGCTGAGTTGAGGGAAGACTAGTTCAAGGAGGACACCGAAAGCGGTGAAATAAAAGGCTAGTGAGGAGATGTAAGCCCCGATGAGCAACCAGCCAACGATAAAACCCATTTGCCGGCCGAGGATGGTGTAGCTGTAGACAACTTCTCCTCCGGCTCGGGGAAATAGGGCCGTTAGTTTTGCGTAAGAGAGAGCGACGCAGGCGGCGAGAACGGTGCCAATGGCTAAACCAAAAATCATGCCGCCGGCGCCGTACTTTTCGAAGAATGTTCCGTTGGTGTAGATCCAACTGGAACCGATGACGCCAGATACGCCGAGGGCAACGAGCGGAATGAAACCCAAAGTCTTATTAAGTTCTTGCCTGGGCATGTCTACCTCTCTTCTCTGTAGTCGAAAAACCACAGGGGTGGTGGGGTGTCACTAAATAAAAAGGAAAACTTTAGCGCGACTAAGAATGTCGGGGTTGGCTCCACTGTATTCTCTTCGTCGGTGGATCGGTAGACTGTTCTTCATGCTTCCACGCTCCCGCATTTTTGGTATCTTGCTGATCGGTGTGGGGGTGGCCCTGGCGGCAGCCGGTCTCCTCGGCCCCCGGGTGATTCACCTCGATGCTCGAGTCCCCCTGGATGTTGAAGAAAATACCATGAGACTTCATGATTCGGAGGCAAAAAGCCGAATTGTCGGTGACCCTGACGCCGGGGTTGTTGTCGGGCCGATGGTTCGACAACTTCACACCACTGTCCAAGAACCTGTCGATGAAGATAACGCCACCATGCGCGTTGGCGTCTCGGTGCGTCGAGAGCAAGCCCCTTCAGAAGCTGAGGGGTTGACTACTGCCCAGGTGTGGGACTTCGGGATTGACCGTCGGACCGGAAAGATCAACACTCAGATGCGGGTGAGCGATCAAATCGCTAGCCCACCCGCCGATATTTCTGCCAATTGCTGGTGGCTAAATTTCCCGCCCAACCCGGAGCAGACAACCTATCAGATTTTTGACGACACCTTGCGACGTTGCGAACCGGCAGTGTTTCGCGGAGAAGAAGATGTCGCCGGGCGGCCCGCCTACCACTATTACCAGCGGATAGACCCCACCAACGTGGCTCAGGAATACAACGGGCCCTTTACTATCACCCATTTTTCCGACGGCCGCGAAGGCTACTTATATCATTCAGCAGATCGAGATGTGTGGGTGGATCAAGAAACCGGCATGTTGCTCAAACTATCTGAAAATATCGATGATTACTATGGTGATGCCCACGCTAATCGCGTCGAAGATAACTTCACCTTTCATGGACGTATGCCTGAACAGGACGTCAGCGCCAGGGCAGAAGCATCGGCGGAGGTTGCCAAGCGAGGTGTCGTAGGCATTATTTTCCAGGTGCTGAAGTTCCTCGGTGCAGTCTTGATCCTGGGCGGTCTGGGTGTTACTTTCTGGCCTCGAGGGAAGGCTCGACGCTAACCCCAATAGGCCTCTTCTCATTCCGCGCGGCTTCCCCTTTACAAAGTGGGAAGTATGGTATATGCTGTTTCGTTGCGCTGGAATTCTTTCCTGGGTATAGGCGAGCCTTGTTTGATCAGTCTGAAAAATGATTGACTTGACAAGGTCATTTCGTGCTATCTGGGGGAGTTATTTCCTGGCAGACCGAATGCTCAAACATACCAGTGGCGCGGTGGTCACGACCGGGTGGCTATCGCACCGCGTGAGGTGCTGGAAGGACCCATCTTGGCAGTCTCCCGCCAGACCAAGTCAGAGGCCGAATTCCCCGGGGCTCCGAAGCGATATTCTTTCGCTAAAATTACCGAGCCTATCGAGGTGCCGGGCCTCCTCGACCTGCAGCTTGAATCCTTTTCCTGGTTGATTGGTACCCCGGAGTGGCGTGCTCGTCAACAAGAAGAGCGTGGGCCTGATGCTCGCGTTGTTAGTGGACTGGAGGAAATTCTCGAGGAATTATCACCTATTGAGGATTACTCCGGCAATATGTCTTTATCCCTGTCTGAGCCTCGTTTCGAGGATGTGAAAAACTCGATCGATGAGTGTAAAGACAAGGACATCAATTATTCCGCTCCGCTTTATGTCACCGCGGAGTTCATCAATAACGAAACCCAAGAAATTAAATCCCAGACCGTTTTTATCGGCGATTTCCCGATGATGACGGATAAGGGGACTTTTATCGTCAATGGTACAGAACGCGTCGTTGTTTCTCAGCTAGTGCGTTCTCCTGGTGTGTACTTTGATCAAACTATTGATAAGTCCACCGAGCGCCCACTCCACTCGGTAAAAGTTATCCCATCCCGCGGTGCGTGGCTGGAATTTGATGTTGATAAGCGAGATACCGTGGGGGTTCGTATTGACCGGAAACGTCGCCAGCCAGTAACAGTTCTTCTCAAAGCTCTAGGGTGGACCGCGGAACAAATCACCGAACGCTTCGGTTTTTCCGAGATCATGATGTCCACATTGGAATCCGATGGTGTTTCTTCTACTGATGAAGCGCTCTTAGAGGTTTATCGACGTCAACGTCCCGGTGAGCAGCCCACGCGCGATTTAGCTCAATCTCTTTTAGATAACTCCTTCTTCCGAGCCAAGCGCTATGACTTAGCCAAGGTTGGGCGCTATAAGATCAACCGGAAACTCGGTTTAGGCGGGGATCATGACGGATTGATGACCCTAACCGAAGAAGATATTGCCACCACACTAGAATATTTGGTTCGCCTCCATGATGGTGAGCGCAGTATGACTGCCCCCAATGGCGAACCCATCCCCGTGGAAACGGATGATATTGACCACTTCGGGAACCGTCGTCTTCGCACCGTAGGCGAACTCATCCAAAACCAGGTGCGCGTTGGTCTGTCTCGCATGGAACGGGTGGTCCGTGAGCGGATGACCACCCAGGATGCAGAGTCCATCACTCCGACTTCGCTGATCAATGTGCGCCCGGTTTCCGCTGCGATCCGTGAGTTCTTCGGTACCTCCCAGTTGTCTCAGTTTATGGATCAAAACAACTCGCTTTCCGGGTTAACCCATAAGCGTCGTCTGTCCGCCCTGGGTCCGGGTGGTTTGACTCGTGACCGCGCAGGTATTGAGGTCCGAGACGTTCACCCCTCACATTACGGTCGCATGTGCCCCATTGAGACCCCCGAAGGTCCAAACATTGGTCTGATTGGCTCACTCTCGTCCTACGCTAGGGTCAACGCTTTCGGCTTTATTGAAACCCCTTATCGTCGCGTTGTAGACGGCCGGCTCACCGATCAAATTGATTACCTGACCGCGGATGTTGAAGACCGTTATGCCGTAGCCCAGGCTAATACTCAATATGATGAGGATGGTTATATCACCGAAGAACGCGTTACGGTACGCGTGAAGAATGGTGATATCCAGGTTATCCCTGGCAATGAGATTGACTATATGGATATCTCCCCGCGCCAGATGGTCTCTGTGGGCACCGCCATGATTCCCTTCTTGGAGCATGATGACGCTAACCGTGCTCTGATGGGTGCCAACATGCAGAAGCAGGCAGTTCCGCTGGTCCGAGGAGAGGCCCCCTACGTGGGCACCGGCATGGAACAGCGTGCTGCCTATGATGCCGGTGACTTAGTTATTTCCAAGAAGGCCGGGGTAGTAGAAAACCTCTCGGCAGACTTCATCACCATCATGGATGATGAAGGTATCCGGGACACCTACCTGCTGCGTAAATTCCAACGCACTAACCAAGGCACCTGCTATAACCAGGTCCCCATCGTGAATATTGGTGACCGAGTTGAAGCCGGGGAAGTCCTTGCTGATGGTCCGGGCACTCATCATGGTGAAATGTCGTTGGGCCGCAACCTCTTGGTCGCTTTTATGCCGTGGGAAGGCCATAATTACGAAGACGCCATTATCCTCAACCAGCGCATTGTTGAAGAAGATATTCTCACCTCAATCCACATTGAAGAGCATGAAATTGATGCTCGGGATACCAAGTTGGGAGCTGAGGAAATCACCCGTGAGATCCCGAATGTTTCCGAGGATGTCCTTCGTGACCTCGATGAACGCGGAATCGTGCGGATTGGTGCTGACGTTCGTGACGGGGACATCCTGGTCGGTAAGGTAACCCCCAAGGGTGAAACCGAGCTCACCCCAGAAGAGCGATTACTCCGAGCTATCTTCGGGGAAAAGGCTCGCGAGGTTCGCGACACTTCCATGCGCGTTCCTCACGGTGAGACCGGAAAAGTAATTGGGGTCCGCCGCTTCTCCCGCGATGATGATGACGATCTTTCGCCCGGCGTGAATGAAATGATCCGGGTGTACGTCGCCCAAAAACGCAAGGTTCAGGACGGCGATAAGCTCGCTGGACGGCACGGAAATAAGGGTGTTGTTGGTAAGATCCTCCCGCCGGAAGATATGCCATTTATGGCTGACGGGACCCCGGTGGATGTCATCCTCAATACCCACGGTGTGCCGCGTCGTATGAATATTGGCCAGGTGTTGGAAACCCACCTAGGGTGGCTAGCCTCCGCCGGTTGGAAGGTTGATCCAGAAGATCCCGCCAATGCGGAATTGATTAAGACATTGCCGGAAGAACTCTATGATGTTCCACCGGAGTCTTTGACCGCTACACCGGTATTCGACGGCGCAAGCAATGAAGAACTTGCCGGTCTGCTCCGTAATTCCCGTCCCAACCGAGATGGGGATGTGCTGGTTGACGAAAACGGTAAGACCATTCTGCTAGATGGGCGTTCCGGTGAACCTTTCCCGTACCCGGTTGCAGTGGGCTACATGTACATGTTGAAGCTGCACCACCTGGTCGATGAGAAGATTCACGCCCGCTCCACTGGCCCTTATTCCATGATTACTCAGCAGCCGCTGGGAGGTAAGGCCCAGTTCGGCGGCCAGCGCTTCGGCGAAATGGAGGTGTGGGCAATGCAGGCCTACGGTGCTGCTTACACCCTTCAGGAGCTACTGACCATCAAATCTGACGATGTTGTGGGTCGTGTCAAAGTCTACGAAGCCATTGTCAAGGGTGAAAATATTCCGGATCCAGGTATCCCGGAATCCTTCAAAGTGCTTCTCAAGGAGCTTCAGTCCCTGTGCCTGAATGTGGAAGTTCTTTCCTCCGATGGCACTCCGATGGAACTGTCTGGCTCCGATGATGATGACATGGACCAGAGTCCTTCCTTGGGCATCAACCTCTCCCGGGACGAACGTTCCGATGTTGAATCTGCCTAGAAGATAAAAACTGCCACCACTGATAGCCAACGATCTCCCGGGGAGCCGGGAGGAAAGGGAGTTACGTGCTCGACGTCAACTTCTTCGACGAACTCCGTATCGGTCTGGCCACGGCCGACGACATCCGTCGCTGGTCCAAGGGCGAGGTAAAGAAGCCGGAGACCATTAATTATCGAACCCTCAAACCGGAAAAAGACGGTTTGTTCTGCGAGCGTATCTTCGGTCCGACCAGGGACTGGGAATGTGCTTGCGGTAAGTACAAGCGCGTCCGGTACAAGGGCATCATCTGTGAACGCTGCGGCGTTGAGGTGACCAAGTCCAAGGTCCGTCGTGAACGGATGGGCCATATTGAGCTTGCTGCCCCGGTAACCCACATCTGGTACTTCAAGGGCGTTCCTTCCCGTCTGGGATATCTTTTGGACTTAGCTCCTAAGGATCTGGAACGTATCATCTACTTCGCGGCCAATATCATCACTGGTGTTGATGAGGAAGCGCGCCATAATGACCTGACCACTCTAGAAGCAGAAATGCTTTTAGAGAAGAAGGATGTTGAGGCAGATGCGGAAGCTGAAATTGCTGATCGCGCCGCGAAATTAGAAGAAGATCTTGCGGAGCTAGAAGCAGCCGGTGCTAAGGCTGATGCTCGACGTAAGGTTCAAAATGCTGCTGACAAAGAAATGCAGCACATCCGGGAGCGTGCAGAACGCGAAATTGAGCGTCTTGACGAAATCTGGAACACCTTCGTCAAACTCAGCCCCAAGCAAATGATTATTGATGAGTCCCTCTACGAGGAACTCATTGATCGTTATGAGGATTACTTCACCGGCGGCATGGGTGCTGAAGCTATCCAAACCCTGATCCGGAACTTTGATCTCGATGCTGAGGCTGAAGAGCTCCGCTCGATTATCAATGAAGGCAAAGGCCAAAAGAAGGTTCGCGCCCTCAAGCGCCTGAAAGTAGTTGCTGCCTTCCAACGGTCTGGCAATGATCCGGCCGGTATGGTTCTAGACTGCATTCCTGTCATTCCGCCAGAGCTCCGCCCGATGGTGCAACTCGATGGTGGCCGCTTCGCTACCTCTGACCTCAACGATCTCTATCGTCGCGTCATCAACCGGAATAACCGTTTGAAGCGGATGATTGATCTCGGTGCGCCGGAAATTATTGTCAACAATGAGAAGCGGATGCTCCAGGAATCTGTGGACGCTCTCTTCGACAACGGTCGTCGCGGACGCCCAGTAACTGGACCTGGCAACCGTCCGTTGAAGTCTCTCTCGGATTTGCTCAAAGGTAAGCAAGGCCGCTTCCGTCAGAACTTGCTGGGTAAGCGCGTAGACTACTCCGGCCGTTCGGTAATTATCGTCGGTCCGCAGCTGCGTCTGCATGAATGCGGTCTGCCTAAGCTCATGGCTCTGGAGCTTTTCAAGCCCTTTGTGATGAAGCGTCTGGTAGAACACGACTACGCGCAGAATATTAAATCTGCGAAGCGCATGGTAGAGCGTCAGCGCCCCGAGGTGTGGGACGTGCTGGAAGAAGCTATTGCAGAGCATCCCGTCATGCTCAACCGTGCACCTACCCTCCACCGTCTAGGTATTCAAGCCTTTGAGCCGGTCCTCGTTGAAGGTAAGGCAATCCAGCTCCACCCCTTAGCTTGTGAAGCTTTCAACGCTGACTTCGACGGCGACCAGATGGCAGTCCACCTGCCACTGTCTTCCGAGGCTCAGGCTGAGGCTCGAGTCCTGATGCTGGCTTCCAACAACATCCTGTCCCCGGCGTCCGGTAAGCCCTTGGCCATGCCGCGTCTGGACATGGTGACTGGCTTGTACTTCCTCACCATGGATAAGGGTGAGGATGAGATTGGTGGCGAAGGTCGCTACCGTCCGGCCACCACTGATCAGCCAGCTGTGGGTGACTACTCCACCGTTGCAGAAGCCATTATGGCCCGTGATCGTGGAATCTTAGGAATCCAGGCTCCCATCCGAGTTCGGATCTCTCACCTGCGCCCGCCGGCAGATATTGAAGCAGAACAGTTCCCCGATGGCTGGCAGCTAGGCCAAGCCTGGACTGCGCATACCACCCTTGGGCGGGTCATGTTCAACGAGCTTTTGCCGTGGAACTATCCCTACCTGGAAGGGGTCATGGTCCGTAAAGGCGGTGGAACCGGCAAGATTCTGCTGGGTGATGTCATTACTGACCTGTCTGCCAAGTATCCCATGATTACTGTGGCGCAAACCATGGACAAGATGAAAGACGCCGGATTCTACTGGGCAACCCGGTCCGGTGTGACCATCTCTATGTCTGATGTGTTGGTTCTTCCGAACAAGGAAGAAATCCTGGATCGTTATGAGGCTGAGGCTCGGGAAATCGAGCGGAAGTACTGGGTCCAGGGTGCGCTAACCGAACGGGAACGCTATGACCGTTTGGTGGAGTTGTGGAAAGACGCAACGGACACTGTGGGTGAAGCTGTTGAGAATCTTTACCCAGATGACAACCCCATCCCGATGATCGTGAAGTCCGGTGCCGCCGGTAATATGCGTCAGATCTGGACGCTCGCCGGTATGAAGGGCATGGTTGTGAACTCCAAGGGTGATTACATCACCCGACCGATCAAGACTTCATTCCGTGAAGGTCTATCGGTGTTGGAGTACTTCAATAACTCTCACGGTTCTCGTAAGGGTCTGGCCGATACCGCTCTTCGTACCGCAGACTCTGGGTATCTCACCCGACGTCTGGTTGACGTTGCTCAAGACGTTATTGTTCGCGAAGAGGATTGTGGCACCACCCAAGGTATTCGCGTTCCGGTAGCCGACGTCGTCCGCGATGCCGAAGGAAATATCACCGGCTATACCCGGCACCCGCTCACCGAAACCTCAGTTTCTGGTCGAGTACTAGCTGCTGACGCCACTAGTGAGGATGGAACCGTCATCCTTGAAGCTGGCACGGAGATCAATGAACTGCATATTGATGCCCTCGTGAAGGCTGGGGTCACCAAGGTTAAGGTTCGCTCCGTTTTGACCTGTGCTACCGCCACCGGCGTGTGTGCGAAGTGCTATGGCAAGTCCATGGCCTCCGGAAAGCTTGTGGACATTGGTGAGGCTGTGGGTATTGTGGCTGCACAGTCCATTGGTGAGCCTGGTACTCAGCTCACCATGCGTACCTTCCATCAGGGTGGTGTCGGTGGTGACATTACCGGTGGTCTGCCCCGTGTCCAGGAACTCTTTGAAGCTCGCGTTCCGAAGAATCGGGCCCCCATTGCGTCGGTCGCCGGTACCGTCCACTTGGAGGATGAAGGCAACTTCTACACCCTGACTATCACGCCTGATGATGGTTCAGATGATGTTGTCTATGAGAAATTGTCCAAGCGGCAGGGTCTAGCCATGGTGCGACGACCCATGGAGTCCAACCCCAATGCGATGATCGAACGCACCCTTCGTGAGGGCGATCATGTTGAGGTTGGTGACCGGTTGCTGCGCGGACCCGCTGATCCGCACGACGTCTTGGAGGTGCTGGGTCGTCGAGGCGTGGAACAACACCTCATTGACGAAGTTCAAGCTGTGTACCGGACCCAGGGTGTGGCTATCCACGATAAGCACATCGAAATCATCATCCGCCAGATGCTGCGTCGCGGTACGGTGATTGAATCCGGTTCCACTGAGTTCCTGCCCGGAACCCTGGTGGATCTCCAAGAGGCGAAATTGGCGAATAAGGAAGCTGTGGCTGCCGGTGGTGAAGCTGCCGAACTTCGAAGCGAAATCATGGGTATTACCAAGGCTTCCTTGGCTACCGAATCCTGGCTATCGGCTGCGTCCTTCCAGGAAACCACCCGGGTTCTTACCGATGCGGCGATCAATAAGCGCTCCGATAAGCTCATTGGTCTGAAAGAAAACGTCATCATCGGTAAGCTCATCCCGGCGGGAACCGGTATTAGCCGCTATCGCAATATCACGGTGAACCCCACGGAAAGCGCCCGCAGTGCTAGCTACCCCATTTCTACCTTTGGGGATAGCATTTACGGTGGAGATGATTCCTTCAGCGAATTCACCGGACCGTCTGTGCCCCTGGAAGAAGCTAACTTCTTTGACCAGTAACAGATCTCTGAGCGGATAGCGACGCCGCCTCACGGCTCCTCGCTTAGATCCCAGTACACCCCGTGTTTTTCTTCGGAAAAGCGCGGGGTGTAGTCCTGTTCAGGTAACTCAGGCTTGCCTAGCTTGAAAAAAGCACCGCTGAGGAAGAACATGGAAAAGATAAAAGCAGTGGGGGAGCTCGCTGGCAACAACCTGTACCAGTCCATCCAAGGAGTTGAGGATTCATGGCTAGAAGCCAACGGGTCCAATGGGTAGATATTGCCAAAGGGCTGTGTATTCTGCTCATCGTTGTTCACCACGTGAGTATGTATCCGTTCAGCTCCGAGATTCTCCTGGAACTACAAGCGTCAGTTAGTGCCATCCGAGTTCCCCTCTTTTTCTTCTGCTCGGGACTATTTGCCACCCGATTACTCAGCGGCTCTCTCACCTGGCTGTGGCAAAAGCGGATCTGGCCTTGGCTTTTCCCCTTCACCCTGTGGACTTTTATCTATCACATGGGCATTCACCAAATGAGCCCGGCAGACACCGTCCCGATGTTGGTGCATCCGGAGTCTTTTCTCTGGTTTCTCCAAGCCCTCATTCTCTACAGCATCCTGACCTGGCTTACCCGTTTCATCCCCCGAGTCCTGGTATTCCTCATTTCACTTCTTCCGCTTCTCTTCTTCCCACTATCCGACATTCTCGGGGACTACTACGGAATCATGAGATGGTGGCCGGTGTTCCTATGCGGACTGTACAGCCGCTATCTGATTTTTCCGGACCCGAAGACTCACGAATCAGGAATCGATAAGGTTCGACGCCGCCCCGGCTATCAGCTCGCCGCCGTTGGCATCTTCTCCGGTATCGTCTCACTAGCTCTGTGCATGGAGTTCCTGGAAGTCAAAGTCATCCAATATGATCTCTTCAGTTCAGAAGCATGGGCGGCATATGATCGACTCAAACTTATCCCCATCGCCTTAAATGGGGTGGCCTTAGCCATCTTTTTTGCCATGCTCTTAGAGCGCCAACAAAGCGTTCTCCTATCTCACGTTGCGGATCTTCTAGCCTTGGCCGGGCGGCACACCCTGCCTATTTATCTCAGTCACCTACCGGTCAATATTCTCTTTGAGTACCACGCTGTGGAGCTTTTGGGGTGGACTTCCTGGGCCGATGCGCACCCCATCATGATGACCGTGATCGGTACTGGGATTTGCTTGGCGATTGCAATGCTTCTAGAACTTCTAGCAACAAGGGTTCCTGGCTGTCGATGGTTGGTGTATGCACCTGGACGCGATCAACGAAAAAAGGAACATCAAGGTTCTCGGGACAGGCTCTCTCCATCGCGTGAAAACCACCGCCACTCCATCGTGCTCCACTAAGTCACCTAGATACACCTCCACTAGGAACCGCATCAACTGTTCTTGGTACCGTGCTGGACCAGCGGAGGAAACCCCAGCCGTCGAGACCTTAGCTTAAGTGAATCTGCAGTTGGTTAGGGCTAGCATTCTAGCCATACTGAGCTGGGCAAATATGGCCCGACGCGGGAGCGGTGCATGGTGATACGATGATGAAGTCATCGCAGTACCTCGGTGCTATGCCAAGAATGAGTAAATAGAAACTTCCTCTCGGGAAAGTGACTCTAGCTGATCTTGTCTAGGCGTGCCATACCTGAAAGATTTTCATGACGCGAACATCTGCCCACCCTGTGGCATGGTGCCTTATCTTCCTGGGGCTATTAATCATTGCTCCGGCACTTAGCCTAGGGTTCGGCCCGGCAGCTATCCCCTTTTCTGAGGCTTTCCATATTTTTTGGGGAAAACTGAGCGGTCTCGGCGATTTATCGCAGTACCACAGCAACGTCGTCAGTATTATTTGGCAACACCGGGTTCCGAGGATTCTCAGTGCCATCGGGGTGGGGGCCATTCTTGGCATCAGTGGCGTAGTTATGCAAGCCGTGATCAGAAACCCCCTCGCAGAACCCTATGTCCTCGGACTGAGCTCCGGAGCATCCACGGGTGCAGCCATCGCCATCGTGATATTTGGCAGTGTCGCTGCCGCCGTAATAAGCGGCATGGCTTTTGTCGGAGCTATAGCAGCTACCGCGGTGGTGCTGTGGCTAGGAATAGGGCGGGGAAGTAGCTCCCTCAAACTTGTCCTCGCCGGTGTGGCTATGGGGTTTATGTTTAGCGCCCTCACCAATCTCCTCATCATCAAAGCGAATAACGCCGAAACAGCCCAAAGTGTTATCTTTTGGACTCTCGGTTCTTTAAGCCGACCCTCGTTGAATCAAGCGCTCACACTCTGCGTGGTAGGGCTTGTGCTCGGCCTATCAATGTGGGTGTGCGGGCCCTATCTTGACGCCCTAGCGTCGGGAGATCACACGTGCATCGCTATTGGCATTAACCCCACCATCACCCGGGTGTTCGTGCTTATCCCGGTTTCAGCAGCAGTTGCCATTGCCGTTGCCCAGACCGGAGGGATTGGATTTATCGGTTTAGTGGTTCCACACCTTGTGCGTCCTTTATCCGGCTACGCTCATCGAGGAGTCATTGCACTAACTGCTGTGGTGTCCTCGCTATTACTCCTCGCCACAGACACAGTTGCGCGCACAGTCTTAGCGCCGGTCGATATTCCCATCGGGGTTATTACTGCGCTTCTTGGGGCGCCACTTCTGATTGTTTTGACCAGGAGGCTGAGCTCATAACGATGATTGACTTCCATGACATTGGCCTTAGTCGAGGCGAAAAAACCCTTCTCCATGGGGTAAGTGGGATAATTCATGACGGGGAAACGGTGGGTATTGTTGGGCCAAATGGGGCGGGGAAAACAACCCTATTGAAGGTGCTTTATAAAGCGTTGCGGGCAGATCGCGGGAATGTTGTTGTGGATGGGGACGATATTGCTGCCTTAGGGCGTAAACATATTGCTCGCAGAATGGCGGTGGTAGCTCAGCATGAGGATAACGCTCTGCCTTTGACCGTGAAAGATAGCGTCCAGTTAGGTCGCTTAGCCCAGCATAACGCCCTGAACTACGGCAGCCCCAAGGATCAGGATGCGGTACGCAGCGCCCTGGTGAGTGTCGGGCTGGATCATTGTGGAGAGCGATTAATTAGTGAGTTATCCGGAGGAGAATTGCAGCGAGTGCTGATAGCGCGAGCTATTGTGCAAGAAGCGAGCCATTTGCTGCTGGATGAACCTACGAATCATTTAGATATTCACCATCAGTTTGCCATTTTGAAGATGGTGAAGAATTTAGGGAAAACCAGTGTTGTGGTTTTGCATGATCTTAATTTAGCGGCGCACTATTGTGACCGAGTGGTGCTCTTAAACCGGGGGGAGATTGTAGCGCAGGGGTCACCGGAAAAAGTTTTTGATCCAGCATTGATTTCCGAGATTTACCACATCCACGCCCAAGTGATAGCTATTCAGGGTAAACGTCACCTGGTTTTTGAAGACCATCATCCTTAAGAGAAGGAACAACTATGAGACTAGGGGAAAAGACATCCGCATTACTCGGTGTTTTCAGTATTGCGGGAATAGTGCTGACAGGTTGCAGTGCACCGGAAAGCGCTAAAGATGATGCTCCCGCGCAGGCTGCTGGGGCTGACATTGAGGTAGAAAGCTGTGGCCGCACCGTTCATCTCGATCACATACCGGAGCGGGTGGTCTTTCAAAATAACGTGGGAGCCTCGCAGCTCATGGATCTGGGATTGATGGATAAGGTGGTTGCGCGCTCAGGGGATATTGACACCTCTGTGTATGCGCCTGACCAAGCATCACTGATTGATGCTTTGCCTCGCCTGGAGGGGACAGACCTGGGCAGCGGGCACACCAAGCTAGCTACCGAGACGCTGTTGGACAATGATGTAGACCTAGTTCTGAGCCACCACTCCGGGGTTGATATTGACAAGGCTGAAGAATCGGGGATTGCGGTTTATATTCCTGCGGCTTATTGCAGTGGGGCGAAAACTAAAGCAGCCAGTTTTGATGACGTGAAAAAGGAAGTGAGCACCTTCGGTACGCTTTTCGGGGTAGAAGATAAAGCCGAGGCGTTGAATCAAAAGATCACTACTCGGATTGAGGAGTTGGAAAAAGAAGAACCTCAATCACCGCTTAGGGGTAAAAAAGCTATCGCGCTTTTTATCACTCCGGGGGATACCGGAACGGTGTGGGCCTACGGCACTGGTGCCATGATTCAGCCGCAATTTGAGGCGCTAGGGATGAAGAACCTCTATGATGACCGCTCCGAACGTGTTTTTGAGGTCTCTATGGAAGATGTCCTCGCTAAGGATCCGGACCTGGTGGTGCTCCTCCACACTGCCGGAACCGAGGAGGATGTTATGACGACCTTCCAGCAGATCAGGGGGTATGAAGCGCTGCGGGCTTATCAGAATAAGGCAGTGGCGGTGATGCCTTATTCGCTGGTTGATCCGCCTTCATCGCTATCGCTCCAGGGGGTTGACACATTGAAGGAAAAAGTTCTCCCAAGCCACCCTTCAGTAAGCCGCGCCTGAGGTCCGACGCTTAAGGGGGGTAGCCCTACAAGCAATTCTCAAAATCATCTGAGAAAACCTTTCTGAGCTGCCCCTACTTGCAATCCTTAAGGAGGCTTTTTTCACGTCCCTCATCCCAGGCAGCAGCTGTGATCCAATTGTTTCACAGCAAAACCGGAGCGGAATGAGGAGTGTCATAAACATGAATGAGCCAGACGTCGGACCTAAAACACTAAGCCCCGGGTCACCACGATTTTGCTGCTGGCGACAGTCTTACCGCTTATTGATTCCAGCGTGGTGAATGTGCTTCTGCCTGCCATCGGACATGCCCTGGGGGTGGCCGAAGCCGATGCTCAACTAGGAGTTTCCGGCTACATGCTGGCCGCAACTGCGGGGATTGTGCTCTCGACATCCCTGGTAAGAAGATTTGGCTCCACGCAGGTCCTCATGGTCACGATGATTCTTTTCGGAGTGGCATCCCTAGTGGTGGGGCTCAGCCCAAACCTGGTGGTGTTTAATCTTTCTCGGGTAGTCCAAGGCGCTGCCAGTGGTTTTATCATGCCAGCTGTGCAAGCCGTCGCTGCGGACATTGTAGGCAAGGAGGGGATGCGGGCAGCACTGGCAACAATCGGGCTTCCTGCGGTAATTGCTCCAGCTTTTGGCCCTCTGCTAGGCGGAGCACTGGTGCATCTGGTGGGCTGGAGGACTCTCTTTCTCATTAACATTCCCCTGGTGGTTGGCGCCTTACTCCTAGCACCTAAAGCATTAGCGAAAAGCACCCCTCACATTCTTCCGCTGGGGGCAGGGCAGGCGGTTCCCGCGATCCTCGGCATGGTGGGACTGCTCTGGGGTATCAGCAGCATCGGAGGTTACCCCAGCTCAACGGTGCTCCTCATTTTTGCTCTGGCACTGATCTGCATCGCTATTTTTGCGGTCCTGGACTGGCGAGCCAAAACCCCTCTCTTGGACGTGAGCGTTTATCGCCAACTGTCTTTCAGCACAGTGATCCTGTTGTGCTTTATGGTGGGGGCGGTGTTTTATGGCACCCTTTTGTCCACCTCTATGCACACCCAGCTGGAACTCGGTCAACTCGCGTGGGTGGCAGGCCTGGTACTAGCCGCACAAGGGGCTGGGGCCTGGATTACCCGCAGCGTCATCAAAGGTCCCTGGAAATCTGCTGATCCTTTTCTCATCCTCGGTGGAGGATTAATTCTTGCAGCTATTTCTTCCTTGGCGATGCAACTCATCAACCATTGGTCCATGACAGCGGCCCTGCTCATGTTGGGGTGCGCGGTCTTTCGTGGCCTCGGTTTAGGAGGCTGCACATTAATGGCTCTCTCCGCCGGGTATGAGGTGTTAAGTGCTGAGAAGTCCGCAACGGTTGCCGCACACACGAGGCTGGCCCTCCAATGCGGTGGTGGTCTTGGTGCTGCTGTGGTAGGTATTTGGCCGGGTTCTTCCTGGTCCTTAGGCGCAGCAACGTGCGGCTTTTCCCTCCTAGGGGCGGTCTTCGCTTTCTCGCTGTTGCTCCGGCAGTCACGGACCCCGGTGGTGGCGTAGGGTGCAGGCATGGAAAGCCCGAGTACTGAGGGCACAGTTTTTGCCCGACGCCTCAAACATTCGCGCATGGATAACAAACTCACCCAAGCCAGGTTGGCTGCGGGAATCTGTTCCCCTAGTGCAATATCTCGGTGGAAATCAGGGCAGGGAATCCCGGATGCAGAGGTAATTGGAGCGCTCGCTGATCGGTTGGAAATAGATCCCTCGGTACTCACCGGACGGGGGTTTGATCCCCGATTTGCGGAATCTTCGGAGAGTTTCGCTGAGCTCATCCACACCGTGTTTGGCGAGGGGAATGGCGCTCCGGAGTCACATATGACGCAGTGGATTGGGATGTTTAAGGAGCTTCTGTCTGTGGTGGATCCGTGGAATGGGGGAGCTGATCCTCGCCGGATTATTGATGCTTTGGCGGTAGATCCACTCACTGAATTAACCCCGGTGACGTGGGAGAGTGCTGAACTTTTAGAAGCTTTAGTGGCGCTGGCTGAGGATCAGAGATTAGCTCAGGTCGAAAGACTTAGTGAGGTCCTGGGATGGACCACGGATGCGCCGCAGGTTCTTCGCCGCCTCGCTGTGGAAATAGCAGTAGGGATGTTAGTTCTCATGAAGATGCCGCTAGCCGCCTGGGAGGTAGTTTCCACAGCGTCATTACCTGACATCACTATGACAACTTTCTTCCTTCTGACCTTGAGCAGCAAAGAAGCTAGAGATCTTCCACCGGTGGCTGATCACCGAAGCAGTAGAGATACCGCTTTCAGTATTCTTGCTGAGCTTTTGAACTTGCCTCCGGAGAATCACGATCTGGCGCTAAGGGCGGTAGCCATCGCGTGTCCGCAAGACGCCCTAGTAAAAGGGATCATCAGGCAGATGAGGGAAGAGAACTAAAAGAAGAGAACTAAAACAAGTATGAGGTTTCTCCTTCATCCATCTTGCAATCTCACAGGTGGACGGGTATAGTCGCACGATGTTCCCCCGTCGATGGCGGTGGGAGTCTGACACCGCCTTCTCCTGAACACTGAGTGATCAGCGAGAATGACGAAAGTCTGGACATGTCGGAAGGGCCCCGGAAAGAGCCCCGTTTTTGTCATGTTTAGGGTTTTGTGTGACGGGAATTAACTGAAACTTTGATGACAACCTCTTGAAAAAGGACGGTTCATGCCAACTATCCAGCAGCTGGTCCGAAAGGGCCGCCATAATAAGTCCGCGAAGGTCTCCACCGCGGCGCTGAAGGGTTCTCCTCAGCGACGTGGCGTGTGCACCCGTGTTTACACCACCTCCCCGAAGAAGCCGAACTCCGCGTTGCGGAAGCTTGCTCGTGTTCGTTTGACCACCGGTATTGAGGTTTCTGCATACATTCCGGGTGAAGGCCACAACCTGCAGGAGCACTCCATGGTGCTGGTTCGTGGAGGCCGTGTAAAGGACCTTCCTGGTGTCCGCTACAAGATCGTCCGTGGCACCCTTGATACCCAGGGTGTGAAGGATCGCAAGCAGGCTCGTTCCCGCTACGGTGCGAAGAAGGAGAAGTAATCAATGCGTAAATCTGCAGCTCCGAAGCGTCCCGTTGTCAAGGATCCGGTCTACAGCTCTGAGTTAGTCACCCAGCTGGTGAACAAAGTTCTTAAAGACGGTAAGAAGTCCACCGCCGAGCGTATTGTTTATGGCGCGTTGGAAAAGTGCCGTGAGAAGACCGGAACTGACCCAGTAGGCACCCTGGAGAAGGCTCTGGGCAATATCCGTCCGGATCTTGAAGTTCGCTCCCGCCGTGTGGGTGGCGCTACCTACCAGGTCCCGGTTGAGGTTCGCCCCGGCCGCGCCAACACCCTGGCTCTGCGCTGGTTGGTAACTTTCACCCGGCAGCGTCGTGAGAACACCATGATGGAGCGTCTGGCTAATGAAATTCTGGATGCCTCCAACGGTCTTGGCGCATCCGTGAAGCGTCGCGAAGACACCCACAAGATGGCAGAGGCTAACCGCGCCTTCTCCCACTACCGCTGGTAAGACGCCGACATGCCATTCTTTGTTAAGAATGGGAAGATTTGAAGAGAAATTATCCGCCGGATCTATCCTGAACCGGGTGCGAACGTATAGCCTGGTTTGGAGAAATCCGACAACCAACGAGTTTGGGGAAAAACTGTGGCACCACAAGAAGTGCTTAAGGATCTGAACAAGGTCCGCAACATCGGCATCATGGCCCACATCGATGCTGGTAAGACCACGACCACCGAGCGCATCCTCTTCTACACCGGCATTAACCGCAAGGTCGGTGAGACCCACGATGGTGCGTCCACGACTGACTGGATGGAGCAGGAAAAAGAGCGCGGTATCACCATTACCTCCGCTGCTGTTACCTGTTTCTGGAATGGCAACCAGATCAACATCATCGATACTCCTGGACACGTCGACTTCACCGTTGAGGTGGAGCGTTCCCTGCGTGTGCTTGACGGTGCGGTTGCTGTGTTCGACGGTAAAGAGGGTGTGGAACCGCAATCTGAGCAGGTGTGGCGTCAGGCCGCTAAGTACGACGTTCCGCGTATCTGCTTCGTCAACAAGATGGACAAGATGGGTGCGGACTTCTACTACACCGTTCAAACCATCATTGACCGGTTGAACGCTAAGCCGCTCGTGATGCAGCTTCCGATCGGTGCTGAAGATGACTTCGACGGCATCGTCGATTTGCTGGAAATGAAGGCTCACGTTTGGCCTGGCCGGGTTGAGGTTGGCGCTGAACAGCAGATCACCGATATTCCGGAAGACCTGCAAGAAAAGGCTGAAGAATACCGCGAGAAACTCATCGAGACCGTTGCTGAGTCTGATGAAGCTCTCATGGAGAAGTATTTCGCTGGTGAAGAACTCACCATTGATGAGATCAAAGCTGCGATCCGCAAGATGGTAGTGAACTCTGAAATCTTCCCTGTGCTCTGTGGTACTGCTTATCGCAACAAGGGTGTTCAGCCGCTGCTTGACGCGGTCATCGACTACCTGCCGAATCCGATGGATATCGGTGAGGTTGAAGGCCACAAGGTGGGCGACGAGTCCACCATCTTGACTCGTAAGCCCTCCAAGGATGAGCCCTTCTCAGCTCTGGCTTTCAAGATTGCTGCTCACCCCTTCTTCGGAAAACTGACCTTCGTTCGGGTTTACTCCGGCCGAGTAGAACCTGGCCAGCAGGTGCTGAACTCCGTCAAGGACAAGAAAGAGCGCATTGGCAAGCTCTTCCAGATGCATGCCAATAAGGAAAACCCGGTAGATGAGGCCGTGGCTGGTAACATCTACGCCTTCATTGGTCTGAAGGACACCACTACCGGCGATACCTTGTGCGATGCTAATAACCCGATCATTCTAGAATCTATGGACTTCCCGGATCCGGTTATTCAGGTGGCAATTGAGCCTAAGTCCAAGGCTGACCAGGAGAAGCTGGCTACCGCTATTCAGAAGCTCGCGGAAGAAGATCCGACCTTCACGGTGAAACTGGATGACGAATCTGGACAGACTGTGATTGGCGGTATGGGTGAGCTTCACCTCGACGTTTTGGTTGACCGCATGAAGCGGGAATTCAAGGTTGAGGCGAATATTGGTAATCCTCAGGTGGCTTATCGCGAAACCATCCGCAAGGCTGTGGAGAAGATCGAATACACCCACAAGAAGCAGACGGGTGGTTCCGGTCAGTTCGCAAAGGTCATCATCAGCCTGGAGCCTTATGCTCCAGCCGCCGAGGAACTGGAGGAAGGCGAGTCCCCGATCTACAAGTTCGAGGATGCCGTTACCGGTGGACGCGTTCCGCGCGAATACATCCCCAGCGTCGATGCTGGTATTCAGGACGCCATGCAGTACGGTTATCTAGCTGGATACCCCTTGGTGAACATCAAGGCGACCCTGCTTGATGGTCAGTACCACGAGGTTGACTCCTCTGAAATGGCCTTCAAGATCGCTGGTTCTCAGGCGTTGAAGGAAGGTGTCGCAAAGGCGAAGCCGGTTCTTCTGGAGCCGATCATGTCCGTAGAAATCACCACTCCTGAGGAGTACATGGGTGAAGTTATCGGCGACGTCAATGCTCGCCGTGGACAGGTTGCTTCCATGGAAGACCGTGCTGGCGCTAAATTGGTGAAAGCCAAAGTGCCGCTGAGCTCCATGTTCGGTTATGTTGGTGACCTCCGTTCAAAGACTCAGGGTCGGGCGAACTACTCCATGTTCTTCGACTCCTACGCAGAGGTTCCGCAAAGCGTTTCCGAGGAAATCATCGCCGAGCGCACTGGTAAATAAGAGTGACTGGGAGCAGGAACAGCAGTGTCACTGATCCCGCTCCAACCGGGTCCGGCGCACTGGGAGTCTGGGCTAGATGAGGTCCAGGTTCCTACGTCGGCCGGTACCCGGGAGATCTAGGATGGTCCAGCTTGAAAAACAGGATGGATAAATCTAGGATTTGGTAACTGGCACAAATTAGTAAACGCCCCATCCATCGTGCCCCGAATTAGGGTGGATGGGTGAGGACTGTAAACCCCGTGGCTGCGAGAGTCGTAGCCACCATAAAGTCCAGGAGGACAAACAGTGGCAAAGGCTAAGTTCGAGCGTACGAAGCCGCACGTTAACATCGGTACCATCGGTCACGTTGACCACGGTAAGACCACCACCACCGCTGCTATCACCAAGGTGTTGGCTGAGAAGTTCCCGGATCTCAACGAGTCTTTCGCTTTCGATGCCATCGATAAGGCACCGGAAGAAAAAGAGCGTGGTATTACCATTAACATTTCCCACGTTGAGTATCAGACCGAGAAGCGCCACTACGCTCACGTGGACGCCCCGGGTCACGCCGACTACATCAAGAACATGATCACCGGTGCCGCTCAGATGGACGGCGCTATCCTGGTTGTTGCCGCTACCGACGGCCCGATGCCGCAGACCCGCGAGCACGTTCTGTTGGCTCGCCAGGTTGGTGTTCCTTACATCCTCGTTGCGCTGAACAAGTGCGACATGGTTGATGACGAAGACCTCATCGAGCTCGTTGAGATGGAAATCCGTGAGCTCCTCGCTGAGCAGGACTACGATGAGGATGCTCCGATCATCCACATCTCCGCTCTGAAGGCTCTCGAAGGTGATGAGAAGTGGGGCAAGTCCATCCTCGAACTGATGGATGCTTGCGACGAGTCCATCCCGGATCCGGAGCGCGCTACCGATCAGCCCTTCCTCATGCCGATCGAGGATATCTTCACCATCACCGGCCGTGGCACCGTTGTTACCGGTCGTGTTGAGCGCGGTACCCTCAACGTCAACGAAGACGTTGAAATCATCGGTATCCGCGAGAAGGCTACCACCACCACCGTTACCGGTATCGAGATGTTCCGCAAGCTGCTGGACTACACCGAGGCTGGCGACAACTGCGGTCTCTTGCTCCGTGGTGTGAAGCGTGAAGATGTTGAGCGTGGACAGGTTGTTATCAAGCCGGGCGCTTACACCCCGCACACCCAGTTCGAGGGTTCCGTGTACGTTCTCTCCAAGGATGAGGGCGGCCGTCACACCCCGTTCTTCGACAACTACCGTCCGCAGTTCTACTTCCGTACCACCGACGTTACCGGCGTCATCAAGCTGCCTGAGGGCACCGAGATGGTTATGCCTGGCGACAACGTTGAGATGACTGTTGAGCTCATCCAGCCGGTTGCTATGGACGAGGGTCTGCGCTTCGCTATCCGCGAAGGCTCCCGTACCGTTGGCGCTGGTCGCGTTACCAAGATCATCAAGTAATGATCTGCGTCGCCTAAAATAGGCGATACCAAAACCCCCGGTTCCTCAAGGAGCCGGGGGTTTTCTTGCGTCGGGTGTTTTAAAATATCAGGATTCCCAGGTGGCATTCTCCGGATCACATCCGCGAAGACGTGCCTCTTCTGCTACCAGACGCTGAAAATACTCGACAAGTTCGCGTCGACCATACGTGGAGTGAAATCTCTCATCGTGGACGTACAGCCGACTGAGCAAGACCTGCTTTTCTAGATCAACGTCATACCAGCGCTGGATGGTGGTCGCATGCAGATCAATAAGCTCACGTGCTTCCGGTGATCCAGCTAAAACTTCCTTTCCGAACGCGTTCTTCAAGGCAGCGCAAAACCGCTCATGCTCAGCTTGAGCGCTCTCTAGATCATCTTTACTCATGTGAGAAAGACTTTCTTGAGATTGGGCCCATTCCTTGGTTTCACCCCAACGGTTTTCTGCTTCGTGCTGCCAGCCTTCCCAGTCTGGGCCAAATACCTCCTGTAAAGAGTCCTTGGACAAGGTGTAATCTTCCTTCAGTAAGTCATCAACTGCTCGGACCATCCGATGCAGTGCGGTGATTTTCTTTTGAAGAGTCCGGCGTTGTGCACTAAGGCTTTGATAACGGCTTTCCGGTTTATTGAGAATGGCCTTGATTTCTTTCAAGGGCATTCCAACCTCCCGATAAATGAGTATCTGGAACCCTTTTTCAAGATCTCTATCGGTATAAATTCGGTAATCGCCGTGGGTTGATCGCCACAGTGGGGATAACAACTCAACCTGATCCCAGTGCCGCAGTGTTCGCGTTGTCACACCGAGGATCTCCGCTGCTTCTCCAATGGAATAATCACTCACGGTGACGAGTATGGAGGTTTACGCAACGGCAAGGTCAAGCACCGTGAGAAAAGGGCAGGGAATCTACATCGTCTGAGGATTGAACAGGGTGAGACATATCTGATTTCCCGGGAAGATGACGCTGCATATGCAAGAACTCAAGATGCCCTTCATACATATCCAATACATCGTCAATAAGCTGGTGCTCGGTATAGCCATAGACGTCGTACCCCTCAGAACCAGTCAAGGAAAAGACTTCAAGCCGGAAATAATATAAATCCTCGGGTTGTTTTTCCGGGTAGTACAGAGCAAAGGTTGGCCACAGCTGCTTCACCGGGCAGATCTGATAGCGGAAATTGCGGTCTTCACCAAAATCAACACGTAGATCTACTTGTCGAACACCACCGGTACTCAACTCCACGTCCTGGCAGGTTACTGTGGCATCGGCACCTCGGCCGCGAAGTTCCTGGGTGACTTCCCGTAGAGCTGGTTCTGCAACGGTGTCCATGTAGGTGTTGATTTGTTCTCTGGTCGGGAAGGTCATAGCAAGGTGGAGGCGTCGTCGCCAATTACTTTCCGGCTGACCTGGTGTTCGGGACCCAACCGCATTGTGGAGGGCGACGTTACGGGAATCTCTCTGGACCAGCTCTAGGCGCATGGACCTGAAGAGACTGTACATCACCAAATAAATGACGATGCTGAAGGGGAAGCCCATGACAATGGTGGCTGATTGCAGGGTAGGGATACCACCGACAAAGAGCATGGACACGGTAAGGATTCCCACGACGCTGGCCCAGAAAATCCGCGACCACGCCTTACCATCGGAGTGGGCATCAGTAATTTTTGAGGTGAAATTAGACATCACCAAGGCGGCTGAGTCAGCGGAAGTGATATAAAGCAATAGCCCGATGAGAGACGCTACGGCCATGACCGTGGTAGCTGCCGGATACTGGGCCAACAGTAAATAAAAAGCTCGCTCTGGTTTTTCAACGGCTACCGTGCCGAAGTCTGAGTCTCCGTGTAAGACGATGTCGAGAGCGGAGTTACCGAATACCGACACCCAGAGAAGAACAAAAATAAAGGGGATCGTGAGGGTGCCTACGACGAATTGGCGAAGCGTGCGCCCGCGAGAGATTCTGGCTAGGAATAACCCGACAAAAGGTGCCCAAGCAATCCACCAGGCCCAAAAGAACAGAGTCCAGGCGTTGAGCCAGTCTTGAGCATTATCGAAGGCGTAGGTGTCCATGGTCATCGAGGGGAAGGATGAGAGATATTCCCCGATATTCATGATGAGTGCATCAAAAAGAAAAGCAGTGCGGCCGGTAATAAGAATAAAAAGCATGAGGCCGATGGCAAGTAAGACATTGATTTCGGAAAGACGTCGGATGCCTCTTTCTACTCCGGACACTGCGGAAATAGTCGCCACGGTGACAGCTAAGATAACCAGCGCTATTTGTGCGCTTAAACTTTCGTTGACGTTGAATAGGACTTTAAGGCCATAATTTAGTTGAACCACGCCAATTCCGAGCGACGTGGCAACACCAAAGACGGTTCCCAGCATGGCTGCGATGTCTACCGCGTCCCCGGCGACTCCGTGGACTCGTTTACCAAAGATGGGATAAAGAGCGCTACGAATAGCTAACGGCATGTTAAATCGGTAGGCAAAATATCCGAAGGCCATGCCCATTAAAGCGTAGAGGGCCCAGCCAGTAATTCCATAGTGGAAAAGAGTAAAGACCACGGCTTTACGGGCTGCTTCGACAGTTTCAGGTTGACCGTTGGGAGGAGAATAGAACTGCGAGACTGGTTCTGCTACGGAGAAGAATAATAGATCAACGCCGATTCCCGCCGCGAAAAGCATTGATGCCCAAGAAAAGAGGCGAAATTGGGGAGTGGAGTGATCCGGGCCCAATTTAATAGAACCGGTTCTTCCGGAGGCAATCCAAATCATAAAGATGACGCTCACCGTAGCGGTGAGGATATAGAACCAACCAAGATTTTTGGAAATACCGTTGACCACTGCGCCAAGGGAATGTGCGGCAGAAGTTGGGGCGAAAATAGCCCATAAAGCAATGGCGATGATTCCCGCGCCCGAGACCAGGAAAACCGGCCAATTTGTTTCCGGAGCTTGTTTTTCCATAGTGCAACGGTATAGCTATATCAAAGAATAAGCTAGTTTTAAGGCGCGGATTGAAGAAAACAGAACAGATTTTTGTTCCCGCTAAACTTCCTATTATGTCAACTTTGCCTGATCCCACCCGCATTCCGCGTGTGTTGGCAGAACTCCAGGAGGTATGGGAGGCGCAGCCTGAACTGAGTTTTCCTATGCTGTGCAATGTCCTCACTAATCACGGAATGACGTGGGGAAGCAGCGATGAAGACCTCAGCCGCCTGCTCACTCATTTAGCTAGTGTACGACCGTCGCGGATCCCCAAGGATGATCGTGGCCGAGCCCAACACACCTATCTAGTAGAAACTGAATCACCGCAAGCAAGCGTCACGATCTCCCCAAGAAAAGTGATAGTCCGACGCCACGCTGGCTCAACTCACGCTCAACCAGTGAAGTGGGCTTATTCTGAAATTCGACGTAGCAGTACCCGGGGGCCTCTTCATATCGTTGATTTTTCTGGAGTGGATCATCGTCTTGGGATAGTTCGAAGCATTCGACGGCTAGAAGTTCCTGATCGAGTAAGGATAACTGGATTAAGCCGAGAGACTATTGGTGATCGGAAATTCTTGATTACTACCGAAGACGCTGAGAAAATCCTCGTCGGTCGGAAGATCGAGATTTTCCACAAAGAAGAACGCGAAGTGAAGTATCTGTCAATGTCGTGGTCGAGATTGGCGTGTGCGGAATTGGGGAAGGCTGTGAAGATTGTTCCGGGGCATGAAAAAACGGCAATCACCAGGGGAGTGATTGCCGCTATTGACGTGGTGGAGGTTTAGCGCTCCACCGGTTGGACATGAAGCCGGTAGGTAGTATCGACGTCGATATCACGAATAGCTTCACGGAAATCCTGCTCAGACTGTTCTAGCACCGCTGCTAGTTCATCGATGCGAATGCCAGGCTGGGCATTGATGGTCCACCGGACAGTCGGACGGTTGCGGTCAAATGCGACCTTTTCATTCACCGACTCCACGCGAGAAATCTTGTGCTCCACGGTTCGTGAAATCGCCTCGGCGATCTTAGAGATGTTTAAGCCGATGGTTCCTTCAGAGGTGGAAGCTGATGACTTCACCCGGCTAAAGCCGCGGGGACGAATATTCGCGATGATGAGCCATAATCCAATGATCGCACTGAGCACCACGATCCCGATGAGTAAGTACAGGTACCAATTATTCTCTGGCACCCGCCCAATGGCTGCGGAATCGATTTTTTGGTTCCACTCCTGGGCTGGTGGGCAGTTGTAGTGCAAGGCTAAAAACCACGCACCTCCAGCGAGGGCGAGTAGCCCCACGAGGAGAACGATGATGCGATCAACAGTTGCTAGGCCACGACTCATTTGTTGACCTCCTCTTGTTGTACGCGTACTTTAACCTGCTTGGGAGAATCGACCCGATTGACCAGGGGAGCTAGGGCAGCCTCGACGCGTTCCGCTAGGGAAGGATCGGTGGTGTCGCCGGCGACGTTGACGCTTAAGCTAGATCCTTTGACAGCGGAGTGGGCGTTACTGACTCCAGGTACTTTCCGAGCGGTTTGGGAAGCCATGCGGGAAATATCTACCGGGCGGGTCCACAATGAGATGGGCGATGTGATGGCCCGGTGTGTCCGCTTGCGCGGTTTCAGCGCAATGATCACCAGGATCAGACCGATAATCATCGCTGCAATGGAAGCTGGGACGATCCAACTAGGCAAGGACTCATTGAATAACCCGAAAACCGGTTTCAGCCACGGTTGTTGAGTGGTTTGAGAACTCAGCACCCAGATATCTCGGCCAGCAATAACCGCCAATGCGACTAAGAGGATACCGATAACGATGGTGGTCCACCGGGCAAAGGGATTTGCTCGGGGTTCCTGACCGTAGCCAGGGTTGACCGTGTCACTCATCAGTGGCCTCCTTTCTTAATCACAATTTTGCGGCGTGGGATGCGGGATTGAATCCGCACGGGTACTGGGCGGTGGTCACGCGGATAAGATATCCGCTTGAGTGGAATGTCCTGCTTTGGAGCCTTGACAGGCTTCAAGGGGGCAGGTTTAGGAACTGTGACGGGAACTTCAGGAAGTTTCGAACGAACCTTCACATCCTGAGTTTCCGGCAGTTCATTGACCTTGATTTCCTTGAGAGGTTGCTCGGGGGCAGTCTGGATCTTGGTGAGCTGAGCCGCTGGGGCGACGTGAGGAGAAATGACTTCCTTGGGTCGCGCCGGATTACGGCTCACGCTCACAGGTCGAAGCTCAGTCAAGGAACGTCGCACCTGCGGTGTTTGAATCCGCACTCGGTTCCGAGTGCGAATAGGTGTGACCACAGGCGAGACCGGTGCGGCGTCAATCGAAGCTTGAGTAACACGGCGATGATTACTGACTACAGGGCCGGTAACCACATTTACCGCCACGGGGCGCAGGCCACAAAGACCGATGATCCAGTCCTTAATGGCTGCGCGGACTGACTCTGCTACAGATGTAACTGGTGAAGGCCAGCTCACGGCAATAAAAGCTTCGACAGACGCTGTGCCTGCGGTGTCGTCTACCTCGACATCGAACCGAGGGTAGCTACGACCCGCTAGGCCTCCATCGACACGGACACTGCCGGGAACTGATAACGTTGCAGCCTCGACGATGCGGGAGACCGAGCGTTCTGAGATCCTAGTGATGCCTCCCGAATTATCCGGGGATTGCATCAGTCACGCTTCCTAAGTCCGTCGAAAATTTGGCGAAGATCGATGTGGCCATCGTAGTGAGCTCCTACAGCTCCGCCGATGAGGGCGAAGATAACGCCTAGTACTAGACCGCCGAAACCGAAGGCTAGTCCTAGAAAAGCGAGAGCGATACCGAGGGCAATACCGATCAGGGTGTAATACTTCATGGAATTCTCAATCCCTATTTAAGAAGTGTCGGGCACGAGCCCGAGGTTGAACCTTAGGCCGTAGCGTCGGCAATAGTGACATCTACTGGCAAGGATTGGGCGGCAGAGGCTACCTGACGTACCCGCTCAGCTACATCGTATAAATCTAATGGCCGAGAAAGATCGGCTACGATGTGAACCTCGAAACGGGGGTTATCTCCGGTAGTTTGACGAAGACCTCGGACCCGCGTGCGCGGGTAGTACAACGCAACTTCGCCGAAGTTGCCGGCGTGCATATCAGCCACGCCATCAATAGCGGTGATATCTGCAGCGAGCTTTTCGGCGACGTCGACGTCGAGCTGATCGTGCTGTGCCATTAGTTACTGAACCCGGGGTGCGGACTCGATGGAAGGCTGCTCGTCCTCATCATCATCGAGGTCCAGGTGGACGTCGTGGACGGTAACGTTGACCTCAGTCACCTCAAGACCAGTCATCCGCTCAATGGCATTGATGATGTTCTTGCGGATAGCGTCGGCCAGTTCGTGGATGGCGACACCATACTCAGCGACGATAGCGATATCGACGGCTGCTTGGGACTCTCCGACCTCAACGTCAACACCCTGCTGAATGTTCTGGGAACCGGAAATAGACTCGCGGATGCTGCCCACGAGCCGGGAAGCGCCGCCACCCAGAGCATGAACACCGGAAACTTCACGGGCAGCCAGACCAGCGATTTTTGCAACGACGGTGTCATCAATAGCGGTGTAGCCGCGATCGGTACGAAGAACGTTGTCCTGGTCTTTGAGCTCATCCTTGGAAGGATTAGCGGTAGCCGGGGTGTTCTTAGTAAGGGTGTGCTTGGCATCAGCCATGATTAACGCTCCTTTATGCGTCAGATAACTAGGTACGCTCTCATCTTAGAAAGAAGAAATAGCTGGAGGCTAATTAATTCAACAATCTTTATGGAACTGAGACCGAAAGTAGTGACTTGCGTTTATCTTCGGAAGATGGTTAACTACCTTGGTCACCTCAACATGACAAGCGTTTACCATGTTCAGAACATGATATAAGGCGAGTTGTGGTGTTGTGAACATGACACCTTCGACACAGTGAAGGAATCATCGCCTTATGTGCGGCGATGAAACCGGAGAAGGGGCATGGCAAATAAACAGCGGCAGTAGGTCTTGAGTCCTCAAAGAATTTTTATCGGAGGGGCTCTACCACCTTGACGAATGATCGCATGTTTCTGTCATGTCGGTCATGAAGTAGTCAAGAATAACTGGCGTTGCGCCCGAGGCCCCGGCCCGGACAACGTTATAGAGAAATCGAGAAGCGAATTTCCACCGCTTCCTTAGTTACCTAAGGAATGTGGGACGAGCGAGGAAGAGGAAAAGCGTGGCGGGACAAAAGATCCGCATTCGGCTCAAGGCCTATGACCATGAGGCGATCGACGCGTCGGCACGCAAGATCGTCGACACCGTGACCCGTACTGGCGCTCGCGTTGTTGGCCCGGTGCCGTTGCCCACAGAGAAGAACGTATTTGCCGTGATCCGTTCTCCCCATAAGTACAAGGACTCTCGCGAACACTTCGAGATGCGCACTCATAAGCGCCTGATCGACATTCTCGACCCGACGCCGAAGACGGTTGATGCCCTGATGCGCATCGATCTTCCGGCCAGTGTCGACGTGAACATTCAGTGATCGACGGAAAACTTGGCAGCGGAGAATAATTCATGAGCGAAAACGAGATCAAGGGCATTCTGGGCACCAAGCTCGGTATGACTCAGATCTTCGATGCGGATAACCGGGTAGTTCCGGTCACCGTCGTCGAAGCTGGACCGTGTGTGGTGACCCAGATCCGTACCGAAGAAACCGATGGCTATACCGCCATCCAGATCGCCTATGGCGAAATCGACCCCCGCAAGGTAAAGAAACCCCAGGCGGGTCACTACAAGAAAGCCGGTGTTACCCCCCGCCGTCACGTAACCGAGATTCGGATGGACGATGTCTCTGGTTATGAGGTCGGTCAGGACGTTACCGTGGAGATTTTCGACGGAATTGAGTACGTCGACGTCACCGGTACGTCTAAGGGTAAGGGCTATGCCGGTGGTATGAAACGCCACGGCTTTGCTGGCCAGGGCGCTGCTCACGGTAACCAAGCATCTCACCGTCGCGTCGGTGGCATTGGTGCTTGCGCTACCCCAGGGCGCGTTTTCAAAGGCAAGCGTATGGCCGGGCGTATGGGTAATGACCGCGTCACCACCCAGAACCTGAAGATTCAGAAGATCGACGCCGATGCTAACCTGCTGCTCATCAAAGGGGCTATCCCCGGTAACCGCGGCGGCATCGTTACCATCAAGACCGCAGTGAAGGGCGGTGCACACGCATGACGAATCTGAAGCTAGACGTTCACACCGCTGAAGGCACCACTGACGGACAGGTCGAACTGCCTGCCGAAATCTTTGACCGGGAAGCCAGCATTCCGCTGATGCACCAGGTCGTTGTGGCTCAGTTGGCGGCGAAGCGTCAGGGTACTCACTCCACCAAGACCCGCGGTGAAGTCCGCGGCGGTGGACGTAAGCCTTATCGCCAAAAGGGCACTGGACGGGCTCGTCAGGGCTCCATCCGTGCTCCGCACTACAAGGGTGGCGGAATTGTTCACGGGCCGAAGCCACGTGACTACAGCCAGCGCACCCCGAAGAAAATGAAGGCAGCTGCACTCTACGGTGCGCTTACTGACCGGGCACGTCATGACCGCATTCACGTGGTCTCTGATTTGGTTCCCGGCCAGGTTCCTTCCACTAAGAAGGCACGTGCCTTCATTGAGCGTCTTACCGACCGTAAATCCGTCCTATTGGTGATCGGTCGTGAAGATATCAATGCCCGTAAGAGCGCCAACAACCTGCCCGGCGTCCACATCCTGCACGCCGATCAGTTGAACACCTATGACGTTCTCAATTCTGATGACGTGGTGTTCTCTGTTGAGGCCCTCCACACCTTCGTTAATCGCGTCCTTGGCGCGAATGAGGAGGACGAGAAGTAAATGGCCAAGATTGCAGATCCGCGCGATATCATCATCGCCCCCGTGGTCTCTGAGAAGTCCTACGGCCTGATGGAGCAGAACGTTTATACGTTCTTTGTTCGGTCGGACTCCAACAAGACCCAGATTAAGCAAGCAGTGGAGCAGATCTTCGGTGTGAAAGTTGACTCTGTGAACACCCTCAACCGTGCAGGGAAGCGTAAGCGCACCCGCACCGGATATGGGCAACGCAAAGCAACCAAGCGCGCATATGTGAAGCTCCGTGAGGGCAGCGACTCCATCGACATCTTCGGCGGCGCAGCCTAAGAAGAGTCGAAAGAAAAGGACGAACTATGGCTATTCGTAAGTACAAGCCGACAACCCCGGGTCGCCGCCAGAGCTCTGTTTCCCAGTTCAGCGAAATCACTCGCTCAACTCCGGAAAAGTCTCTGCTGCGTCCCCTCCCGAAGAAGGGTGGCCGTAACTCTCACGGCCATATCACCACCCGGCATCGCGGTGGTGGACACAAGCGTCGTTACCGCGTGATTGACTTCCGCCGTAATGACAAAGACGGCATCCTAGCTAAGGTTGCTCATATTGAGTACGACCCCAACCGGACCGCTAATATTGCGCTCCTTCACTACTACGATGGTGAAAAGCGTTATATCATCGCCCCGAAGAACCTGAAGCAAGGTGCTATCCTGGAATCCGGTGTGGATGCCGACATTAAGGTGGGGAATAACTTGCCGTTGCGCAACATCCCCACTGGTACCACCGTTCACGCTGTGGAATTGAAGCCTGGCGCAGGTGCCAAGTTGGCTCGTTCCGCTGGTGCATCCATCCAGCTGCTCGGTAAAGAAGGAAAGTACGCCGTATTGCGTATGCCTTCCTCGGAAATCCGTCGTGTTGATATTCGGTGCCGCGCCACCATCGGTGAAGTGGGCAACGCTGATCAGATCAACATTCGCTGGGGTAAAGCTGGACGTATGCGCTGGAAAGGCTGGCGTCCAACGGTCCGCGGTGTTGTTATGAACCCGGTGGACCACCCGCACGGTGGTGGTGAAGGTAAGACGTCGGGTGGACGTCACCCGGTGTCTCCGTGGGGCCAGAAAGAAGGCCGTACTCGGAACCCGAACCGTTACAGCAACAACATGATTGTGCGCCGTCGTCGCGCCAACAAGAGCAAGAAGCGCTAAGAGGAGGTAACGAAGAATGCCACGTAGCCTTAAGAAGGGCCCGTTCGTCGATGAGCACCTCCTCAACAAAGTGGATGCTCAGAACGAAAAAGGCTCCAAGCAGGTCATTAAGACCTGGTCCCGTCGTTCAACCATTCTCCCTGATTTCATTGGCCACACCTTCGCTGTCCACGATGGACGCAAGCACGTGCCGGTGTTCATTGATGACTCCATGGTGGGTCATAAGTTGGGAGAATTTGCTCCGACCAAGACCTTCAAGGGTCACGTCAAAGATGACAAGAAGGGACGTCGATAAGCGATGAGTGAGACTATCACCTCCGCCCGCGCAACCGCGCGCTACGTCCGCGTCACGCCAATGAAGGCTAAGCGGGTCATCGACTTAGTTCGCGGCAAGTCCGTAGCAGAAGCCCTGGCTATTTTGAAGTACGCTCCGCAGCGTGCTGCTAAGTCAGTGGCTAAGGTTGTAGCCTCTGCGGCTGCAAATGCCGAAAACAACTTCGGCCTTGACCCCCGTACCTTGGTGATCTCCGAGGCATACGCCACCGAGGGCCCGACCATGCGTCGTTTTCAGCCCCGGGCACAAGGCCGTGCTTTCATGATCCGCAAGCGCACCAGCCACATCACCGTGGTGGTCGAGAGCCAGAAGGAAGGGGCCAAGTAGTGGGCCAGAAGATTCATCCTCACGGCCTCCGGCTGGGCATTACTTCCGACTGGAAGTCCCACTGGTACGCCGATAAGCAATACGCCGATTACGTCGCTGAGGACATCAAGATCCGTGAGTTCTTCTCCAAGGGTCTCGATCGTGCCGGTATCGCCGACGTTGTCATCGAGCGCACCCGCGACCGGGTCCGCGTTGACATTCATACCGCTCGTCCGGGCATTGTGATTGGTCGCCGTGGCTCCGAAGCTGACCGTATCCGTCGGTCTTTGGAGAAACTCACCGGCAAGCAGGTGGCTCTGAATATTCTTGAAGTTAAGGGTATTGACGCCAATGCTCAGTTGGTGGCGCAATCTATCGCTGAGCAGCTGGCTAACCGGGTAGCTTTCCGTCGCGCGATGCGTAAAGCCATCCAGTCTGCTATGCGTCAACCCCAGGTCAAGGGTATTAAGGTGCAGTGTGCTGGACGTCTCGGCGGTGCCGAAATGTCCCGTGTTGAGCGCTACCACGAAGGTCGCGTCCCGCTGCACACCCTCCGCGCCGAGATCGATTACGGCACCTACGAAGCCCACACCACCTTCGGACGCATCGGCGTCAAGGTGTGGATCTACAAGGGTGACGTCGTCGGTGGTCGTCGCGAGAGCGAGATCAATGCACCCGCAGAGCGTCGCGGCCGCGCTGATCGTCGTGAGCGTCCGCGCCGCGGTGGACAGCGTCGTCAGCGTGCTGAGAAGAAGCAGGAGGGCTAAACCATATGCTTATTCCTAAGCGCGTTAAGTACCGCCGTCAGCACCGTCCGACCCGTCGCGGTGTGTCCAAGGGCGGAAATCGCATCAACTTTGGTGACTATGCCATTCAGGCGCTTGAGCCGGCATATGTGACCAACCGTCAGATTGAGGCAGCTCGTATCGCCATCAACCGCCACGTCAAGCGCGGCGGTAAAGTATGGATCAATATCTTCCCGGATCGGCCGTTGACCCAAAAGCCACTTGGTGTTCGTATGGGGTCCGGTAAAGGACCTGTGGAAAAGTGGGTGGCTAACGTCAAGCCGGGCCGCATCCTGTTCGAGATGAGCTACCCGAACAAGGAAATCGCCGTCGAGGCGCTGCGCCGTGCCGGCCAGAAACTGCCGTGCAAGGTTCGTATCATCTCGAAGGAGGATCAGTACTGATGGCTACCGGTACCCCCGCACATGAGTTCCGTGAGCTCTCCTCCGATGAGCTCACCACTCGGTTGAAAGAAGCTAAAGAAGAACTATTCAACCTGCGTTTCCAGCATGCGACTGGTCAGTTGACTAACAATCGTCGTCTGCGCACCGTGAAGCGCGATATCGCTCGCATCTACACTGTGATCCGCGAGCGTGAACTCGGTCTGTCCAACGCTCCGGGAGCTGAGGCTTAAAACATGAGTGAGGCAAACGTGAACGAGAAGGCAACCAAAGAAAAGGGTGCTCGCAAGGTCCGCACCGGCTACGTTGTTTCTGATAAAATGCAGAAGACCATCGTGGTTGAGGTAGAAGACCGTAAGCAGCACGCCCTCTATGGCAAGATCATGCGCACCACCTCCAAGATTAAGGCACACGATGAGAACGAGGAAGCCGGCGTAGGCGACCGCGTTCGCATCGAGGAGACCCGGCCACTGTCCAAGGACAAGCACTTCCGTCTCCTAGAGATCGTGGAGAAAGCTAAGTAATTTAGCTAGAAACCGGCCCGAGCTTTATGCTTGGGCCGGATTTTTTATGTGCGACGTCTCTTGACTCGGTTGCGATTTTCAGGTGCATCATCCTTTCTTTGGTGTTGTTGGAGGTGCTTGATGCGGAAGGATTGTGTCTGTCGTTGAGTTTCACTGCGGATAATGCAAAGCCAGCGGCAGAAGAAGCGTGTCGAGATTGTTAGGTATTTTCGGCTTTGTTTGAAGAGAAATATGCTTAGCTATCTGGGGTTAGCAAGATTTATCATGTGGGCCCATGGAGGTTTTTTGAGTAAAAGCGCAGTTGGATAGCTAGGAGATGAATGAACCGCATCGAAAGATACTATGTTAGCTCCAATATGCTGGATGCTTTCGCCGGAAGTGCCGCAGGCCTCATAACGCAGTTAGTTGTTGTCAACCAACTTGGGTTCGTGGGCACTGAACTGGGGATACTTAATTCCCTGTCCGTCATATTGTACTTGGTTTCTGCTGTACCTATCGGAAAAATAGTTGACACATTACCGCCAGTTACTGTCTTAATCTCAGCATTAACCCTCAAACTAGTTCTCCTAACGACGCTGGCCTATCTCTATCTTTCGGCCGGATTGTCCTTTTGGACAATTCTGATTCTTCAGGTGCTGCAATCTCTAGTCGGGATCTTCATAGACAACTCCCAAATAATCACGGCTGTATCAATCCAAAACGCGGAAGGGAACGCAAAACTCGTTCCGCGACTAGAATCTGCAGACAAAGCAATCGGAATTGTGGCTCCCGGTGTGGTAGCCCTTATTGCTGCTGGTGAGTTATATGGGGAAGGGTATATCGGGGCTGCAGTACTGGCTTTATCTGCGCTTAGCTTGATCGTCTTCCCAGTAAGAAAGGCACTTCAACAATCTGCATATGTTGGCCGGGAAAAGAACCCTCATCAAGGTGACGAGGATGAACATGGCGGCTCACTTTTGACGGGTTTTCGGCTTATTGTTCACAACAAGGAATGCTTGGTTCCTGTTCTTCTCATTGCTGCAGGAAATCTTGGTCTTGCTTTTATTGATTCACCCAAAACCCTGTTTTTATTGCGGGAAGTGAATATGGATCCCTCTGGGTTTTCGAGTCTCAATATCGTTAGTGCTACTGCCGGTCTTTTAGCATCATTCGGTGCCGTACGGCTCATTGAGCACTTCAAGTTCGCAGCATTAATTACGCTAGCAACGCTAGGGCAAGTCCTCTCGACATTGGCATTTCTATCTATCGTCGTTTTACACGCCCCAGTGTTTATCTTTGCCGCAATCTCTACCGCTCTTTGGTCAGTCTCTATAGTGCTGATTAACGTTTCGGCTATGAACTTTTTTGTCAGTAAACTTCCTCAAGGAAAAATAGGAATCGGCCTATCGTCAATGCGTACATCTGTCATGTTTGTAGTTCCACTCGGAGCTTTGGTAGGAGGATATTGTGCCGACCACGCTGGATACGCTGTTTCCTCCCTCATATGGTGCTTAATTGCTTTCATAACATTTCTTATTGGAGCTAGCCTGCTTTCAAAGCGGCAAACTTCCATAGCTGTCGAATCCTAAAAACGGGTCAAGACAGCGGCATAGCAGCACTAATGAAGCTAGCTCAAGATTTCAGATAACTCTCTCTTGCGTTACGTGCGATTAATCTGGAGGTCGTGTTTTCGACTGACATGTGCATCTTTAAGACTAAGGGCAATAATTCACACCGTTGTGTATAGAGTTTTGGATCGCATTTATCTCTGAGCTCCGCGTGTATTAACACTGACGTTTATTTTTGTGTTGCATGGTTGATACGGAAGAGTTTTTTCCAGTTGGTTCTTCCGACTAGGAATGCTGATAAAACGGTGGCGATGAAAGTTAGATAGCTGTCCAGGTAGGGGAATTTCTGGAACGTGATTCCTTGGTCATGGTATTCGAAGCTTGCTGCCCACAGTATTCCACATCCGATTAATGATGCTCCTACAGCGTATAGCCCTGTTCTCCACCGTAAGCGGGCTGAATAAGCAACAAGCATTAACCATAAAATGACGCCGGTGGGGTAGAACGTGACGAAGGTAATGAGAGAATAGATTGAGGAATCGAGAAAGTAATATGAGATAACTATGAAAACGAATACTGCGAGTGGCAGGGCGAATACTGCACTACAGGACAGGTAGATGACTCGGTTTTGGCCTTCTGATTCTTGTGGGTTGGGGTGTTTAAGGTGTGTCAGGGGTGGTATTTTTGTCCACGGTATGCAGGCTGTTGCGCCGAGTATGATTGCGAAGATGAGGATAGCTGTCCGAAAAAAGCCACCCTGTGCGTAAAGGCCCCAGGCTATCCAGAGAAGAAAGAAAAGAACCCGGGCGGTGTATGGCGGTATGTGTGGGTATTTTGTTGTTAGCCGGCGTGTGATTCGGGTGAGTATTCCAGCAAGGATAAGGATTTGAGCAGCGAGGGGGGTAAAAGCCAGAGGCTCTCCGTAAAGCCAAGGTGCGTAATGGTAGTAGAGGCCGTTACGTGGAGGGTTGAAGTGCACGATGATAGCGGCTGCACTGGTTAGGGTGATCGGGGCAAAGAGTAAAAGTGATAGTGCTTGGTCGAGTGCGAAATCAGCTCTGGCTGGTGTGGGGTTATCCATGACTAGTGCCCATTTCTATGTCCCTGCATTGTAAAGACCCTGAAATTATTTATAGGGAAACAAATTACCAGATAAAGTGTTGTGGGTCATTAAAAACTGTGAGCATTTGGTTTGAGGCGTGTGATATTTGGGAAAGTGGATTTAATTTGTACGTACAAGCCATCCCGAAAATATTAGTCAATCAGCCCCAGCCCTTCATCTGTGAGCTTGATCGAGTCAGTAGCCCTGGTGTTACCACGGCCTTGAAACCGCAGAATGCCACCGCGGTCGGTGAGGCTATAGAGAGGTGGGCCCAGAAGAATATGGGGTAGTTCAAGGGTCTTTGTACAATCTCGCTTGCGAATTGCTGCCTTCCGAAAGACCGATTTCAACCTGCGGCCCTAAGTGATTTTCGCGATAGCTCGGGCTTGGCAATTCATAGGCGGTTTACATCGTCGTTTCGGCATTCGATACTAGAGTTTTGCGAACGGCAGTCATTGATCGCGCACTGGGTTTTTAGCCTCGAGGCGCAGGAACTTTTTGCTTTGAATCCTGTGGCGGTGTTGTCTCTGTCCGTGAAATCTCATTTTTTTGCACCATTAAGGTGTTGTTCGCGCTCTGGTTTTCGGATTGTTTCCAAGAGGGGACTCCTAATATCGCTGCTGATTGCTCGGCCGGATTTTCTCGCGGGGAGTCGAATGAAAAAGCTCTGTGTGAGATCTTCCAGTGTTTGCAGTTACTGAGAGAGAGTCTGTTCTTCGCTTCCGAGCTCAAGACTGATGGCGTTTGGTGCGCTTATCTTCGTGCTAACGAGAACCCAACTATCGTTTGAAGGTTTCGCACTCTTGCCGAAACCGGATCTTCCTTTATTCCGCTCTTTGGGGATCAACCGGTATGCAGCCAGCTTGACTTATTCGACCTTCTTCAGTATTTAAATCCTAGCCCGCTACTCACCTATGGCAGTTTCGAATTTGGTGGACTCGCTTTTATCTGACATGGTGCGTTTCGACCCACTGGTTTCGGCCGTTGGACGACACCGCGAGAACGCCTTTATTTTATCGCAGATATTTGGATAGGGAGGTCGTTCTTCATGTCAGACCCGTCCCGTTTGGGTAAAGTTTCTCAGTTCCAATTAGATATTTTGGCGCTAGCTTTTAAGGTTTCGCCATCTCGTGCTTTCTTCGTGCTAGTCAGTCACGTTTCAGCTAACGTCGCAAACATCCTAGCTCCCTGGTTCCTCGGTTTTCTTGTGGCCAGCTTCGGCGCCTCCGAGTCCCGAAGTGGGCATGGCGGTAGAGGTATTTTCTACGCTGTACTCATTTATGTTGCTCTATTCTGCGCCAATATGATCCTCCGGAATATTGCGATTCCCTCCACGGAACAACTCAAGATCGATCTGGAAACAAATCTGTCGCTCCGTGAGCTGAGGCGTTCCTACACTTGCTCATCGAAAATTCGATCAAGGGCGAATGATTCAGAAGTAACATGGGCGATGCAGAATGCAGGCCGCGCTGCTGCCACAGCATGGGAAAACTTTGTTTTTGGACCGTTGACAGCCTTCGTCGGAATCTTGGCTGGCCTCATCATGGTGACCAAGACTGGTGGCTGGATCACTGGAGGAGTGTTCCTACTCGCTTGTCTCGGATACATACTGGTCAGCTCTCCGTTGGTCCGACGTCACAGAAACCGGAGCGCAGAATTTGTTGCTCTAGATAATAATTCCCACAGTCACACCGTAGATGTCGTGGCTATGTGGCGTGAAGCAAAGATCTTCGGGGTGAACGGTTGGCTCGAAGAGCACTTCCTTAACTTACGACGATCTCTTGCAAGCGCGGGAATCGCCCGCGCTCGTGCAACACGCAACCTCTATCTCGCCCAGTCCGTGATCTTGTCGATCGCGATGCTGGCGCTAATTTACTCGGTTGCGCTATCCGGCAAGGTTGGTCCCGACCTCGTCGGAAATATTGTTGCTGTGTCTGGTATCTGCACGGCAAGTATTATGTCGCTCCAATCGCTAGGATTTGGCTTCTCCGCGATTGTGCAGGCAGAAGCCCAGTGGAAGGGTGCAATCGCCGTGCTAGAGAATACCCAGAGCGAATTACCCATATCTTCTGCAAACTTTTCTGGCCTCGTTCCGTGCGTTGCTGGACGCCCTACGTGGGTCATTGGCCCCAGTGGGGCTGGCAAGTCCAGTCTGCTTGAAGAGCTTCTTGGCCTTCGGGGTACCAGCTCCCAGCTAGAGCGGATTGTTAACGAAGAAGACGTACCTGTGGTAGCTAAAGGCCGAGTCGCTTATCTCCCTCAGGAGAATAGGCTGATCGGTGCCACTGTGGAAGATAACATCCGACTTGGTAGGGATGGCGGTGAAACTGAAACACTACTCGAAAGGCTAGGACTGGACGCGTTCACACAACGAGGGCAACGGAGCCGCGAAGCTCTCAAACCCACATCTTCAAGTACCTCGGGTGGCGAATCCCGGCGGATCGTGCTGCTTCGCACGCTGCTTGACGATGACGCTGAACTCATAGTGCTGGACGAACCCACAGCAGGTTTGGATCAAGGTTGGTCTGACATTGTGTGGGAGCTCATTATCGAGAAGGCCGCCTCGACTCCGGTGATCGTGGCGACCCATGATTCCCGCGCCCCCAGGTCTGACTCGGACCCCGTTGTGTGGGTGAGCCCTCGGAAGTGACCCACTGAACCGAGCAATATGAGTCACCCACGGTGCCACCAGACAAGCATCAATCAGCCGGTCGGTATAGGCCAGGGATACGTAAGGAAACAAATTGCCAGATAAAGTGTTGTGGGTCACTGAACAATGTGCCTGGTGGGTGGATGTTATATCAACCAAGAGCCCAGGTGAAAGAAGGGAAATGGGCAGCTACGGGCGTTTTGCCATTCGGTTCATTATTTTTTCGAGGCTAAATGGATAGGGAGTATTGTCCCACGAAAGCAGAATTCACGTAGGTCGTTGAGCTGCTATAGAAAAGCCGCTAACTTGCCCACGCGTTAGGTGAGACCGAATCTGCTCGTTTTAGCTAAAACTATTCGGCTGTATTTAGTGCTGGTATAGGGCTTCTACCAGCCAAGAAACCACAAGTGCGCCGGGATCTATAATCCCCTGAGACCGTTTCCCCAGATATGATGCCCGGCCTTTCTTCGCTTGAAGTAAAGCGGTGGACTCCGCACCTTTCTGGCTAGCAGCTATAATCTCGGCGGCGGATTTTCCCGCAGCTTCTGCTTCAGCAGCTGGTTGCAAGGCATCCACTACTGTGCGATCCCCTTTTTTCGCACCGCCAAGATCCTGCACTGCTTGGCAAGCGTCGGTTAAAGATCCTTGTGCTAAATGGTGGAAAAGAGTTCCAAAGACTGCGCCACTTGTTCCGCCTGCCCTGACTAGGAAGCGACGAGAAAGAAATTCCGCTACGTCGGAGTCGCTGCCGTGAAGGGGGAGGGAAAGGTCGCGCAAAGCCGCCGCCATATTGTGCCCGAAATCTCCATCGCCAGCTTGTCGATCTAAATCGGTGAGTTCCTCGATATGTTCCACAACCCGCTGGGTAAAGCGGGTATAGGGGATATTCTTTACACCTTGGGTGGGCTGCTCTAGACCAAATTCAGGTTTGGCAACCTCATAATGAGGATCATGGGCTATGGTCTGTGGCCAAGCTGGGGCGGTAGTGGGAGCATCAAATAATTCGAGGATCTCCTCGGTGACTCGAGTAAGAGTAATGGATAGTCCCGCCATATTTACCGAGGTCACAAAATTCCCGACAAGTCCGCGTCGGACCTTAATATTCTGCTTTTCTAAAAGCTGAAGGCATTGTCCAAAGACTAGGTGGAGTTCCAAAGAGGTGGTGCCACCTAACCCGTTGATCAGCAGAGCGACCTCCTCCTGGGGCTGGAGATGAAGGTCTTCAAGAATTGCATTGAGGAGATTTGCGCTAATGGTGTGGGCATCCGTAGCTGGCTGGGTATCGGTACCGCGTTCTCCATGGATTCCGACGCCTACCTCCATATGGCCGGAGGGCAAATCAAATGTGCTATTACCCGTGGTAGGGGCATGGCCAGGGGACATTGCGGCGGCCATGGAACGGGAGTTCTGGGCTACCCAGCGGGCAACCTCACTAACCTCCGAAATATTCTTACCCATCCAGGCAGCAGCCCCAGCAACCTTTTCTACAAAAATCGTGGCGGCGGTGCCTCGACGCCCAGGGCCGTCATCTTCATCCTGAGTGTTGGTGGCAACATCATCATCGACCAGGACAAATTCAGTATGGATGTCCTGGCAGTGTTCACGGGCAACATGAAAATTCATGACATCGCCGGTGTAGTTTTTCACGATGTGCACCACTCCGCGACCATTATCTGCCGCGCGGGTGGCTTCGGTGATTTGCACCGCGTTGGGAGACGTGAACATGAGCCCTGGAACAGCGGCGTACAGCATCCCCTCACCAATAAACCCAGCGTGGAGGGGTTCATGCCCAGAACCGCCACCAGAAATAACGGCCACAGCCGGTTGCGAGTTTTTATCAACGGCAGAATTCTTATGGTGAAGAAAACCCCGGGAATCCCAGCGCAAACTAGGGGTTGCCGCAACAAGACCGCCCAGGGACTCAGGCAGAAAGTGATCAGGTTCATTAAGAAAGGAACGGATTTCAGAATTCTTAGCCATGAGGCCACTGTACAAAAACAGCCAAGAAGGGCGATGCGGAAAATTAGGATGGTTGCTATGGAGAATTCTGACATGACGCCAGCCCAGGTACGGGAACGTGCCCGTACTGAGAACATGGTTACTACCGCAGGCTATGCCCGGGGATATATGCAAGCTAATCTCTTAGCTGTTCCCCAACGTTATGCCTTTGATTTTTTAGTATTTGCGCAAAGAAATCCCAAACCCTGTCCTGTGGTGGGGGTCTTAGAAGCAGGTCAACTTAATTCTGAGCTGTTTCCTGGTGGGGACATCCGTACGGATATTCCGGCCTACCGGATTTACCGCGACGGAGTGTTTACTGAGGAAAAGACCAACGTCCTTGAAGAATGGTCAGATGATATGGTTGCCTTTCTTATTGGCTGTTCCTTTAGTTTTGAAACTGCGCTCTACGACAATGGTATTCCCCTGGCACACATAGAACAGGGTAGGAATGTGCCGATGTTTAATTCCTGTTTACCCTGTGCCCCGGCAGGTATCTTCTCCGGAAATATGGTGGTGTCCATGCGACCTATTCCACAGGATCGGATAGTTGATGCGGTGCGGATAACCTCGCGCTATCCAGAAGTTCATGGGGCGCCAGTGCACATTGGGGATCCGGCTAGCATTGGCATTGATGATCTTGCTCAGCCCGATTACGGAGATGCGGTAGATATTCCCGACGGAACCGTGCCGGTGTTTTGGGCCTGTGGCGTAACCCCTCAAGCAATAGTGATGAATTCACGCCCGGACTTCGCTATCACCCACGCCCCAGGGAAAATGCTGGTGACAGATATAAGAGATATGAACTATCAGATTCCCTGAGGGATTAGCACTATATTCTCAGTTTTATGCCCACCAAACACTAAATTATTAATGCTGCTTTGTGCGTTTAGTGGGGACGAGTTTTTTCCAGTTGGTTTTTCCGACTAGGAATGCTGATAAAACGGTGGCGATGAACGTTAGATAGCTATCCAGGTAGGGGAATTTCTGGAACGTGATTCCTTGGTCATGGTATTCGAAGCTTGCTGCCCACAGTATTCCACACCCGATTAATGATGCTCCTACGGCGTATAGCCCTGTTCTCCACCGTAAGCGGGCTGAATAGAAAACAAGAATTACCCATAGTGGGATGATAAAGGGATAATGAAATACAAATCCGAGAAGAGCACTGTAGTAGAAGCCAAAGAGGTATTTATACACCGCTTCATAAATATGAGAGTTTGATGTAGGGACAAAAATGGGGGGAGTGTTGAAGTATAAAAAGATCGCTAAAATTGGGATAATTATTATAGCGAAGGAAAAAAGTGCACTTTTTATTTCGGGTTTCCACTCTTGTGGATTGGGGTGTTTAAGGTGTGAGAGGGGTGGTATTTTTGTCCACGGGATGCAGGCTGTTGCTCCGAGTATGATTGCGAAGATGAGGACAGCTACCCGGATGCCCCCATCAAGGCCGTAAAGGATCCAGGCTATCCATGTGAGAGCGAAAAGAACGCGGGCAGTGTATGGCGGTATGTGTGGGTATTTTGTTGTCAGCCGGCGTGTGATTCGGGTGAGAATTCCAGCAAAGATGAGGATTTGTGCGCCAAGGGGAGTAAAAGCCAGGGGTTCTCCAAGATCGAAGGGGTCGTAATTGTAGTAGGGACCGTTTTGGAGTGGGTTGAGGGGCACGATGATAGCGGCAGCACTGGTTAGGGTGATAGGGGCAAATAGTAAAAGTGATAGTGCTTGGTCGAGTGCGAAATCAGCTTTGGCTGGTTCGGTTCTATCCATAAATAGCGCTCATTCCTTTTTCAGGGGTAACCCCCAGCTATAGAAGAAAATCATGGCCACCGAGGTGATCCTGGTTTAGTTCCCTGCACATGAAAGACTGTTAAGTAATACAAAGTTGAAACCCTGTTTGCCGCTTCAAAACCCATAGGTTTACTGGTCTCAAAGATGTCCGCTCTTAGCCGTTTGTCACATTCGTGCCTCATTTCAAAGCTTCGGACGCCACCGGGCTTCAGCATTTTTTCATAGCACTGGTCATGCCGTGCGCATGGGCCTCTCAAATCCGCCACAGGTGAATTTCCTGATACGGGGTTCGCTTCTTCGGTTTGCGCAGCCCACCAGTCGGGGCTGATTGAACAGAAGTCATGAAGGCTCAGTTTTTCATCGTTAATGTAATAGTTCTTTAGGGCTGGCGAATTCTGTGGGGTGTAGCGCCTTGGCATGTGGCAGGCTATATACCTGTAGTCCGTTGGAACCTTCACGAAAGGATTTGAATCAAGGGAATGGTATGACCAGGAGCAGGTGGAAACATGACTTCCTTTGCCATTAGATAGCCGTATCTCATCCTCTCCATAAGAGTTTTTGCCTTCCTTCACAATCTTTAGTTTTTCACCAGTAGCCGGATCTGTGAACTCATCTCCTATAGCTCTACCCTGGCGAGAAGATGCTTGGTTGCCGCCCATAATCTGAAGTAGAAGCTTGGATACTGTCTTTCCGTCGGGAGTTTGTACCCACTCATCTTTATCTAGCTCAGTCCAAATATTGAGTGTGTCGTGTTGGAAAGGAGTTTCGTAAGGAATGTGATACTCATTCACTTTGGTCTCGCCAATAGGATATCCATACGGGCCAGTGACCCCGTCAGCTAAGTTCCATAAAGTATCTACCGATTGTGGAACCTCCCACGCTCCCGTCTCTGGATGCCACCACAATGATCCAAACTGAAAGACGTTAAACCTGCCCCTATTGTCTGGCGCGGCGGTCTCGTCACTCACCGGGAAGCCTAGCACGCTTGACGGTCCTCCTATTGCTTCCCAACGTTTTAAAATTTCACCTGTAATGGCAGCAACCCGCGAGCCCTGCGTAACTGGAGTACGGTACAATCTGCCGCCTTGGAATTGCTGCACCCATCCGTTCAATTCACCTTCTAGGGGAGAAGATCCCTTCACTGGTACTTCTCCACCCACCGGGTAACCCAACCACCCGGTTTCGAACCCGTTTTTGGCCCATACACGATAATTATTAATTGCTATAGCATGAGCCCCGGTCGAGGGATGCCAATAGATATAACCGTTTTTGAATTCCTGTCTATAACCCACCCCATCCGGATTCATAATCTCCCCCGACACTGGCCAGAGTAGCCAACTGGTTACTCCACCAAGCTGCTGGTAGCGCTCACCAATCGCGCCGCACACCTGATGCGGATTAAACGGAACGCTAACGCAGTTTTCGCTACGGTCTGTGCCGACCAACCGTCCTTCGCGGCGAGCCTGCTCAACTGCGTCACGTTCAGCTTTGTCCCGGGCAAACTCTATCTCAGCTTGATCCGCCGTAGTCTTATCAGCTCCGGGAGGAAGGCCAATACGATCCGACCACATCAGTCCCGGAGAGACAGTTTGCTTTGGATTTCCATCAGCAAGTGTTTCCCTAGCTATTTGCTGCGCAGCTTCCACTTCCTCTTGGGTTAGCCCGCCCACTTCTCCGAAACTGACCGGATCGTCGGTGTAGGTAGCCTCGTTTACAGCGTTGGTAATATAACTCGGCGTTATAGGTTGACTGAGCGACATGCTGTCACTTTCGCTGTCTACTGTTGGAGAATCTTCTGTGCCTAAAAATGCCTCTACTTGCGAGCTAGTGTTGTTTTGCCGATCAGTGTCTCTGGTTAGTGAAGGGGCTGCTACAGCGGACTGATCAGCGCACACCCCTAGTGTTATAGATATCGCCAGTGTAAAAATTGTGCGTCGCCAATGCATAGCTGCTCCTTAGCGGATCTCGGTCAATTCTTAAAAGTTTCTTTAAGAAAACAAGATATCATATAAAGTGTTGTAGATCACTAAATAAGAATAGTATTATCTATTATATATATGGCGTGCCTGCATTCTATATAGGTAGATCGCCTTAAAAAGAAGTATCAACGAAGGTTATGTAAGTCCTGAAGTACTTGTACAACCGCTATTTTCACCCGGGGTAAGGTTTGCGGGCAGTACTAGCGCAAGTCATTTTCACGCTTTGACCCTATCTAGAAACCTGAGGGTATTGTGCTGAACTCCGAGGATGAGTTCTTAGCTGGCAGATAACTAATGAGTGAGTGCTACATATGGTTGATCTGTGCTGATCGGATGAGCTGAATTCTGGTTTGTTCGAAGCATTTCGCCATCAGAACAGAGGCGGGCATCTTATTTTGGTAAGGAAAAGGTTAATGGTTTTCTGCGGGTGACCGGATGTCTGCACTCTGACAGGGATCCTTGGACTCTCACGGAGTTCTGGCATGGCCTGTGATGTAGACGCGAAGGCACATGTCTTCCGTGCAAAGAGTTCTTGAGGAGCTACCGCCTAAGACAATAACTGTGTTCTAGAACTGAATGAATGCGCATCCGGTGATCACTCCTCCTGAGGGAGGAAATGTTATCTCCCTCCTCCTCAGGGAGGAGTTGCTCATGAAACTTTGGCTTTAGTTTTCGAGTTATGGCAAAAATACTTGAGCTTCGCAACGTCTGTGTGGCCTATGGGAAAACGAAGGTATTGGACGGTGTGAATGCATGCATACTACCAGGTCGAGTATATGGATTGCTCGGGCTTAATGGTGCCGGCAAATCCACTCTTTTTAATGCGATTGTGGGGTTAATACCTTTCAGTGGGAGCATCACCTTCGGGGACCGGCAGGTGGATCGGACGGTGATCGGTGCCAGCATTAACGGACCTGCATTTTATCCGCAACTATCGGCGAGAGGAAACCTCAAAGTTCATGCTTTACTCACAGGCACCAACCCGGTGAGGATAGAGGAAGTTCTCGATGTCGTCGATCTTGATTCAGGGTCAAAACGAGCGCGAAGTTTTTCTACGGGGATGAAAGTTAGGTTGGCGTTGGCAATGGCTCTACTGACTGATCCGCCGCTGCTTATTCTAGATGAGCCGCAAAATGGACTAGACCCGCAAGGTATCAAGGATCTGCGTCTACTGATACGTCGGCTCGCAAAAGAAGGAAAAACTGTCATTATTTCTTCCCATCAACTGGGAGAAGTTGCGCACATGGTTGATGATGTTGGAATCCTCGGACAGGGCACGATGAAATACGAGGGACCCTTAAACGATGTTGCTGAAGAAGGCGAAAGTCTCGAAGATGCTTTTTTCCGCTATAGCAGGGACAAATCATGAAGTTTCTACGTGCAGAGATAATTCGCTCCTGGCTCAGCTTCCGAATGGCTACTCCACTAATTGTCTTTCTCAGCGCTGCTCAAGCCTGGAGCATAAACTCAGGAATCCAAGCACATGGGGGAGTGGGAGGTTTAACGACTCTACATCTCTATCAAGCCGGGATCATCCTGCCGCTAGGGCTCATTACCCCCGTAATCACTGAATACAGTGAATATCGTCAAAGATATGGTGGGCTCTTGTGGCGCCCGGAGCACCGATGGAGTGTTCAAATGTCTCGGCTTGCCGTGGTTTTAGGTTACATTTCGATAGGCCATCTCTTCGCGCCTCTTCCACTTGTTGGATTCAGCTGGAAGTTTTTCCTGCTAGAAACAGTCATCTTCCTTGGCGCCTACGGAGTGGGCCTGCTTCTCTGGAGTCTAAGCGGCAAAGTAAGCATGGTAATAGCTCCTGTGCTCGGCATTATCTGGGATATCTTGTCGGTGTACCGAGCGGAGTCACCGAATTGGTTCCTTAACCCGCTGTGCTGGGCTATGAGAGCTAGCCTAAAAGTCTTTGGGGTTCACGCTAATTCTGTACCTGCTGAACCCGAGGACTTGGTAGGTATCGACCCAGTTCTACCTGCAGTTCTTCATCTCATCGTAGGCGTCGTATGTTGGTGCGTCGGAGTTTCGTTGATCCGCCATCGGGTTAGAACTAAGGGCCATGACCGTCTCATCAGGGATGTTCGAGTGGGGAACCAAGTACGTACCTCCCAATGGAGAGCACTTGCAATAGCATTGCCCTGGAAAGGGTGGGCGGTCTTGAGCGTAATGATGATTACGTTGCTGCTTATCATGCGGATGCGTTATGGAGCTGAAACGGCAAGCGGATTTTATTCGCTTATCTGTTTACCACTAGGAACAACGATCGCTGGAATCACGGCCTGGCATGCCCATCAAGACGCATGGCGTGGTTTACTCTTTCGCCCAGGACACAGGACACTATTCAGAACCCTATTGCTGCTCGTTTATGTACCGCTGCTAGTAGTGTTTTCACTGGGTGGCATGTTTATTGGAATGAATTCTCCCTTGCCATATCAGGTAATGGTTATGCCGGGAATCGTGGCCATGATATTGGTTGTTGTTGCATTTTCGGCAGTGATATCAGAGGGTCTAGCAATCGCCGGTTCATTCCTCATCTTCATCTGGAGCCTTATGGCTGGTGCCAGTGTGCTTGCTGAATCAGGTTGGTGGTGGATATCTGCACCCTGGGCTTGGGATTGGGTGGTTCATGAGCACCCAGAATACTGGCTAATTATAGTTGCTATAACTTGGTTCGTAGCGCTGATTGTTGGTGCTATCAGCAACCGGAGAATGTCAGCAAAACCTAGATAAGATCGTGGCGAGCAGCCCAAATCACCAAATTCACTCGGTCAGAGGTGTCAGTTTTTCTCAATAGATTCTTGATATGTGTTTTTACCGTTGTTTCTGCGATCTTCAAGTGATCAGCGATTCTACGATTACTCAACCCTTGGCAGATAAGTGTCAAAATCTCTGACTCACGTTCAGTCATTCCTGGTGTAGATACTGAAGTTTGTGAAGAGTGAACATGCTTCAGAACGGTTGCTGTAATCGTCGGATCTAAATAACTTTCACCGCGGGCAATGCGTCGGATAGCGTCAAGCAGCATTTCTGGAGAGGAATCCTTAAGCAGAAAACCTTGTGCACCTGCTTCAAGAGCAGCCAGAATCAGTGATTCCTCGCGAAAGGTAGTAAGCATCAGGGCAGGGCATTGCAGCTTCCGGGCAGCTTCGATGCCATCCATAATCGGCATACGAATGTCAAGTACAGCGACATCAGCCGGATGTGAGATAGCTTCAAGGCCATTGCGCGCGGCATAAACCACCGTCATGTCGGGTTGGGCGGAAATCAAGGCACTAAAAGCGGCTCGTATTGCAGCTTGATCTTCGGCAATAAGCACTCTAATCATGGCACACATATCCTCAGCGTGAACCAGCCATCATGAACTTCATAATGCATCGTACCTATTCCCGATATACGGTCCCGAATATTACTGAGCCCAGAGCCAGTTCCAACGCCGGATTTGCCAACCGGATTATGTGCCTCAAGAACAAAGCCTTCTGAGTTGATATCCAATGCCAGAGTTCCTGGTGAAGCTCCATGTTTAAGAGCGTTAGTACATATTTCCTGGACCGCCCGAACCAGGGCAATGCGATACCGCAAAGGCCACGACTGTGCCACAGTGAGATTGTCCGGTAAATCAGCGTGAATCCCACTGTGTTGTATGAAGTATGGGATCATTGCTGGGTCAGCGTTGGGGATATCAGAGCCATTCAGAGTTTCAACTAACGCGCGAACATCAGCAAGGGAACGCTCGGTGAGCTCAAGGATCTGCGTTAAACTCTCACGAGGTTGGTCCAAATATAGAGCTGTTTGGGCAGTGACCTTAATAGCTGTTAGTCCGTGGCCCACAACATCATGCAGTTCACGAGACAAGGTAATCCGCTGGTGCAAAGTAGCATTAGTGACCTCGTTATATCTCTTGACGGCTTGGTTTCTTAGCCACTGAGCATGTGCGTAACACCCCACTACCAGGACCACCGCGGGGATGCCGAATATGATAATTCGTTGGGGAGCGAAACCTCCTAGGATAGGGGGTGCGAAGACCCCGGGATTTACGACAGCCCCAGCGGATGCGAGAAGAAGGAAAAATATACTGCCAGAACCCCATCTAGTAACTGTCCATAGACTTAGCGGTGCAGCGAAAAGTATTGGACTTATTCCTAAATTAACTGGGGTTAGTGCAGTAACGAGAAGAAAAAGAAGGAAGAGTACTGTAATGGCAGCAGCAGAATATTGTATATAGATTTTTCGAAAAATAGCTGCGACAGTGATTCCGATGTGGATGAGCAGGTCAAATATATACCACTTTAGCGGTCCGAAAAGAATAATCGGATGAATTGAGATGGCTGTGCTCAGGAGAAATAAACTAGTCCAGGCAATATCTGATATTGGAAAAATTCCGCACCAAATCCGTGTTCTGGACCGCCAGTCCAAAGGGTCTAATAAGGGTGGATTAACCCCATCATCTTTGGTGATGTTCATGAGATCTCATAATTATTTTCCAAAATAACTTTGATATAAATTCTGTACTGGTAGAAGATGTATCCATATCTTAGATGATAGGAAAGATGACATTCGAATTATATCAAAAAATTCAGCTGAGCGGGTACGGTTATTCTGAGGGGAATATAGGTGCTGAATCTGGGTTCAGCTAAGAGTTTTTGCGCAATTAGAATTTCTTTGGAAATAGTGGGTTGTTAATATCGACTGATATTTAGGTGCATATATCTTGACGAGTTCAGTCCTCAGGGTAGACGATATTCCCCGAGGAATCCCATAGCTATTGGGATGAGCTATGGGGCTGCGTCGGCATTATTGGAGGTGCCGGGCCGTAGAATCGGAGATCTTAGGGACAAGTGCCCCACGCATGGTTATTTGAGGGCAGATAGTAGACAGCGTCGTAGTGGCATACATGAATGGTTATCTGTGTTTCCCCTTATATATAGTGCTCTCATCCTCATGCCGTGCAGTGACTGCTCATCAAATTCTCAATATTGATTCTCAAGGTTCCAGGTGTTGCTTAACGCCCTCGGTATCGACCGCTTCATTCTGATACGTAGCTCACGGATTTTTATAATCCAGGGCGGGGCTGGATGTTAGTAGCCCTCATCAGAAAGCCCCCGCTCGGCATTGTCCGATCGGGGGGGGGCATTGAGACCGTAATTAGCAGGGGGTGTTTTTATCCTTCGCTCATAACAATCTCATCCGGGGTATGCGGCAGCTCAACTTTGTGCGCTTCTTTTTCACCCTTGAGGTCAATGACATGCAAGGTATTGGTGGCCGGATCAGTGACATACGCCGCGTTTCCCTGGACTGACAGCGCTGGGCGCGGATCCTGCCAGGTTTCGGATTCCTTCCAAGGGCTAATGACATTGATGGTCTTCACAACCTTGCCCTGTTCCGGATCAATGATATGCAAGCTGCCGTCGGTGCCCAGCACTACAGCCTGGCCTTCATCGGTCATAGCAAGGGAACGGAAAGTGTAGGAGGTACCCAGATCAACAAGCTTGATGTCCCCATTAGAGGTATCAATGATCGAAACCCGCTCCGGGCGTTCCAGTTTTTCTTCCTCGGCAGCTTTCTTATCTGTCTTGTAATCGCCCAAGATATATTTGCTGTCTTTAGATCCGGCCTGATTACCGATACGTCCGTAAGTATCCGGGGCTTTCACCTTGGTGACGTTGCCATCCTTATAAATCAGGCCACCGTCGGTGCATCCCACAAATAGCGCTCCGTCGGCTGCTTCCTTAGCGCCGTGGGCGTCGGGGCACTGTTCAAAGCGCTTGATTTCGGTTCCGTCGGGTTTTACCTGGGCTACACCAATTCGTTTTCCTTCTTTATCGGCAATGGTCACCATGTAGGTGCCATCCTCATTAAGGTGTCCAATTCCGTGGTGAGGTGAAACTTGGAAGGCGTCAGCCACGGTGAAGTTTTCCAGGTTGATGGTGGTGACATCCCCGGTTTCATCGTCAAAAAGTACTGCTTTTTTACCGTTGGTAGTGACATGACCAGGCTTAGCGCCCTCTGCCTTGAATCCGGTGAACGAGGGGTCACCGGCGTAGTAGTGGGAGTGATCGCCGTGCGGTACATGGTAGGAGCCGATATCGAGAACTTCGAAATCTTTGCCAGTGGAGACAAAGACGTGGCGGTCATCGCCAGCGGAATTGAGCCGCAGGTAGCCATCTTTATCAAGCTCCTTAACCATTTTGGGAGCCTCGCCCTTGTCCAGGTTCCCGGCATCAAGAACCATAACTCCTCCGTCATAAGAAAGGGCGACGCGCGGGGTCTGGTGGCGGACTTCGGCTAATTGTGCAGGTTTGCCGGGGGCTTCGACATTCGGTGTAGTAGGGGCGGAGGAGGATTCGGAGGCGGAAGAACCCACAGAGGATGATGAGGTTGCGGAGTCTCCGCCCTGGGCGGAGCAAGATACAAGCAAGGCGGCGGAAACCGCGATTGCGCCGGTGCGGAATAGAGTCTTTTTCATACCCCTAAGAAGACCATATTTGGGAATCATTTTCAAATATGTTTCTTTGCTTTTATACACAGATTTCTTACTGATTTTCCCTTCGAAGATGACCGCCATTGCTCCTATTTGCCAGCCCATGCTGGCTTATGTCATAATGCTCAGGTTGCTTACTGGGGGATTAATGATCAATCCACAGTGAGTTGCGTTATATGCCGACCGCGTGCGTGAGGGTCGGAAATTCCACGCACAACAGAAAACCAGGTCGAAAAGGAGACTCTCAGTGATTCAGCAAGAATCGCGTCTGAAAGTCGCTGATAACACCGGTGCCCGGGAAATCCTGTGCATCCGCGTTCTCGGTGGCTCCACTCGACGCTTTGCTGGCATTGGTGACACCATCGTTGCCACTGTCAAGCACGCTACCCCCGGTGGAAACGTCAAAGCTGGTGACATTGTCAAAGCAGTGATTGTCCGTGCTAAGAAGGAAACCCGTCGTCCCGACGGCTCCTACATCGCTTTCGATGAAAATGCTGCGGTATTGATCCGGAATGACAATGAACCTCGTGGTACCCGCATCTTCGGGCCGGTTGCCCGCGAGCTGCGTGAGAAGAAGTTCATGAAGATCGTCTCGCTGGCTCCGGAGGTAATCTAAATGAAGATTCATAAGGGCGATATGGTTCTCGTCATTTCTGGCCGGGACAAAGGCGTTAAGGGGAAAGTTATCAAGGCTTTCCCGAAGACCGAGAAAGTTCTGGTAGAAGGCGTTAATCGCGTTAAGAAGCACGTCGCAAACTCTGCCCCCGAGCGTGGTGCTGAGTCCGGTGGCATTGTCACCCAGGAGGCTCCGATTCATGTCTCCAAGGTGATGGTTCTCGATTCTGACGGTAACCCGACCCGTGTTGGCTACCGCTTCGACGAGAATGGCCGGAAGGTCCGTATCTCGCGTCGTAACGGGAAGGACATCTAAGAATGGCTGAGAAATACACCCCCCGTCTCAAAACAACCTATCGCGAGGAAATCCGCACCAAGCTTAACGATGAGTTCAAGTATGACAACGTCATGCAGATTCCCGGATTGACCAAGATCGTGGTCAACATGGGTGTGGGCGACGCCGCTCGTGACTCCAAGCTCATCAACGGTGCGATGAATGATCTGGCTCTCATTACCGGCCAGAAACCCCAGCTTCGTCGGGCACGGAAATCTATTGCTAACTTCAAGCTCCGCGAAGGAATGCCCATCGGCGCGAAAGTCACTCTGCGCGGTGACCGGATGTGGGAATTCTTGGACCGTCTCTTAACCGTGGCGCTTCCTCGTATTCGTGACTTCCGTGGTTTGTCTGATCGTCAATTCGATGGAAACGGCAACTACACCTTCGGTCTCACCGAGCAAACCATGTTCTACGAGATTGATGTGGACAAAGTTGATCGTCCGCGCGGTATGGACATCACCGTCGTTACCACTGCGACCAACGATGATGAGGGACGAGCATTGCTCCGTGAGCTTGGCTTCCCCTTCAAGAAGTAAATAATTCAGTACCTGCTACTGAAGACAATGGCGAAGGCCTCCTTGAACGCAAGGGGCCTTCGCCATACTTATATGCCTACTTTTCCTTCCTGAAAGTAGCAGATGGGGCGGCTGAAGAACTCGCCAGCTTTATATAGTTTCTGGTGAGAAAAAAGAGTTCCATACAGTAAGGTAAGTCACATGAGTTTAAACGACAGTGCTGCGGCTGCAGTGAAGAAAAAGGACTCCTTGTTTCGGGAAGATTTTGGGCGATTCGGGGTTCGAGCAGTGTTGGCTGGTGCTTACCTGACGCTGGGTACTGCCTTCGCCGGGGTTGCAGGAAACGCAGTAGAAAAGCACGCTGCAGGCATGGGCGGAGTAGTTTTTGCTCTGCTCTTCGGCCTCGGCCTGTTCAGCATCGTTATTCTGGGAGCTGAACTCGCCACCGGAAACATGATGTTCTTCAGCTATGGTGCTACCACCCGGCAAGTGGGCTGGGGCAGAGCTGTTACCGTCGTAGTGGTCACAACTTTGCTTAACCTGGTAGGAGCTATCATCATCGCCGCCGGCCTGGGACTATCAGCAAAGTTCAGCGGCATGGGGCCAGATCACCTGATAGCCACCTTATCTCAAGGAAAACTAGTCAAATCCCCGGTCCACATGTTTGTTGAAGCAATCATGGCGAACTTTGTGGTCAATATGGGGATTGTCGGGGCAATTTTCGCTAAGGACATTGTCTCCAAATTCTTTGTCATCGTTCCCCTCATCGCCATCTTCGTCGGCCTCGGCTTAGAACACGTCATCGCTAATTTCTCGCTAATGAGCATTACTTTCTTTAGTGCTAACCCGATGATCGAGGCAATGACTCCCGCTCATGTCCTCCTGAATTGGGTATTGGTTTTCCTCGGCAACTTCATTGGTGGTGGACTGCTCATCGGCAGCTTGTACGCCTGGTTAAACCGAGGTAGCGAGGCCTATCGAGACTAATCAACCCTCCTCTTACTTGGTGTACTTCCAACCAAAGTCAGGTAAAAGAGTCAGCCCAGCTTGTTGAGTAATAGCCCCGGAAACAGTGACGAGGTCCCCAGTGGTGTGGTTGCCGGGGCACGATTAGCTCCACCGCACTGAGCACTAAATCTTCGACAGCACGCACCACGGCAGGATAATCCAACAAGGAGTCCCACCCCACGGGCTCTTCAGGTCGGGCACGGCAACCCCTCGATCACGATTTGGGTGAGTGATGTCTAGCAGCTTAACGCTGACCCCTGTTAGGAGGTCAACAATGCCGGCAGTTTGTTCACCGCCCAAATACTTGGTGCTAAGCCCAGGAGACGGAAATTCACGTCACGCAGCCTTCGCAGAGATCTCTTGGGGCGCTACCTATATTCTTTCTACGTCTCCAGAGTAGATATTGCAGCGATCATCGCGAGTAAAGCCAACTAGCAGCAAGCCTGCGGATCGAGCTAATTCGACGGCGGCTGAGGTGGCGGCAGATACGGCTACGAGTCCAGAAAAACCAGCCAGGACAGCTTTTTGAACCAGCTCAAAGGAGGCCCGCGAACTCATGACGAGGATTTTCCCGGAGGCGGGGATCTCTTCTGAGCGCAGCATTGCCCCAATGATCTTATCGGCTGCGTTGTGCCGGCCCACATCTTCGCGGACTAGGTGCAGCTGACCGTCTGTGGTGGCGACACCTGCGGCGTGAACTCCGCCGGTGCGTCGAAATGCCTTTTGCTCAGTTCTTAATAACTGAGGTAAGTGCACTAAAAGATCAGGGGGAGGAGTAATCGGAGATACCGGCGAGTAACCTCGTCGCGCCATAATTTGTTCTGCTGAGCTGCTGCCGCACACCCCGCAGGCTGAGGTGGTCACCGAACTACGAATAAACTCCATAGGAATAGATCTGCGTCCGGATAATTCCACCTCCACGACGTTATAGGTATTGGTTCCGCCTGGGCCTATAGCGCCTGGGCAGTAACGTGCTTCGCGAATATCCTCAGCTCGTTCGATCAGGCCCTCGGAAAACAGATAACCATGAATGAAGTCAATATCATGACCAGGTGTGCGCATGGTGGTGGCAATGACCTGTCCGCGGGATCGAACCTCCAGGGGTTCCTCGACTATGACATCGTCTGCCCGGTGATCAAACAGCCAATGAGTGTTGGATTCCCTGTCCCGACGAAGCCTGAGAGTAGCGACTCTGCGGCTAAGCCTGACCATCGTCACTCTCCCAGTGCTGGACTAAGTTTCGGACTCGGGTGATTCGCTCTTTTAAAGTCTCAGGCGTGTCTTGCTGCTGGTTGCTGGCTAGGCCCACCAAAAAGGCGGTGAGTGGAGCAGCTGGGCGCGAGGGGCCGTGGGCGACGTCGCGAGTAAGATCCAAAAGATCTCGAATGACCGGATCAAAGAGATCGGGAGACACCCCTAAATCCTGGGCAACGGCATGGAGCCAAACGCGGGCTGTTTTTACTGCAGGTTCTTCCGAAAAGCGTGCGGACTGTTCGTTCATGGGCTCTACCTTAGACCGTGGGAAGGCCCCTCGACGCACTCTGCCAGATGAGATTTGGAGATCTAGTGGAAAAAAGGTAATGTTTTCCGACGGACTCCTGCGCCTTTTTAGGTGTTGTGAACATCCATGAACGTATTCATCCCTACTTTGTTATAGGCCCCCCGCCGGGATGCGGACCGTGTGATCAGAGGCAGCGAGAGCCCCATGTTATTGAATATGGGGAGCGTGAAGTGGCCCGGAATGCACGGAGAACGCCAGGTGGGTAGGGGAACCGTAACGAGAAAGGTACAAGGTCACTTCATATGACCATGACTGACCCTATCGCCGACATGCTGTCGCGCGTGCGCAACGCTAATCACGCGTACCACGACTCTGTGTCGATGCCTTCTTCTAAGCTCAAGGTGCATATTGCTGAGATCCTGAAGCAAGAAGGCTACATCAGCGACTACCGGGTTGAGGACGCTAAAGTTGGCAAGAGCTTGACCCTCGACCTTAAGTATGGCCCGCAACGTGAACGCTCTATCTCTGGATTGCGTCGTGTTTCTAAGCCGGGTCTGCGTGTGTACGCGAAGTCCACCAACCTGCCGCAGGTACTCGGTGGCCTGGGTGTGGCTATTATCTCCACCTCCCATGGCCTACTGACTGACCGCCAGGCGAAAGAGAAAGGTGTAGGCGGAGAAGTCCTCGCCTACGTCTGGTAAAGGAGGAGTGAGACAGAATGTCGCGTGTCGGTAAGAATCCGATTGCTATTCCGTCCGGCGTCGAAACGAAAATCGACGGCCAGCACGTAGAGGTCAAAGGCCCGAAGGGTACTTTAAGCCTGGATGTGCCGGCTCCGATCAGCGTCGCCGTTGAGGACAACCAAATTGTGGTTACCCGTCCGGATGACCACCGTAAAAACCGTTCCCTGCACGGTCTTTCTCGGTCCCTGGTGAATAACATGATCATCGGAGTAACCGAGGGCTACACCATTAAGATGGAAATCTTCGGTGTTGGTTACCGTGTTCAGAAGAAGGGCAACAACCTGGAGTTTGCTCTTGGTTACAGCCACCCGATCCTAATTGAGGCACCGGAAGGCGTGGAATTCGCCGTCGATGGCAATACCAAGTTCTCCATCTCCGGTATCAACAAGCAGCAGGTCGGGCAGATCGCTGCCAACATCCGCCGGCTGCGGAAGGATGATCCTTATAAGGGTAAGGGCATCCGTTACGAAGGTGAGCAGATCCGGCGCAAAGTCGGAAAGGCGGGTAAGTAAAGCATGAGCAATACTGCAAATAACGAGAAGCGTGTACCGGTGGGTAAAGATATTTCCACCCGCCGTCGTGAAGCTCGCGCTCGCCGCCACTTCCGGATCCGGAAGACTCTGCGAGGTACTCCGGAGCGTCCTCGTCTGGTGGTGCACCGCAGCTCTCGTCACATGACTGCCCAGGTTATTGATGACCTGGCCGGACACACCCTGTGCGCAGCCTCCACCATGGAAGCTGACATTCGCGCTTTGGAAGGTGACAAGAAAGCTAAGGGCGCAAAGGTTGGAGAGCTCATCGCAGAGCGGGCCAAAGCTGCTGGCATCGAAAAGGTCGTATTTGACCGTGCCGGTTATAAATATCATGGCCGCGTAGCTGCTCTGGCTGATGCAGCACGTGAAGGTGGTCTAGATTTCTAATGACCATCATGACCCAGAACCTCAACGGAAGGATCGCGTAATGCCGGGACGTGAACGGCGTGACGGCGGACGCTCCGCCGACAACAACAAGAATGAGCGCCGCGGCGGACGAAATGATCGCCGCCAGCAGGATGAGCGCAGCCAATACCTGGAGCGCGTGGTAACCATTAACCGCGTCTCCAAGGTTGTTAAAGGTGGTAAGAACTTCAGCTTCAGCGCCCTCGTGGTCGTGGGCGATGGCCAAGGTCTAGTTGGCGTTGGTTACGGTAAAGCCCGCGAAGTTCCTGCTGCAATTCAAAAGGGTGCCGAAGAGGCTCGTAAGAACTTCTTCCGGGTTCCCATGATTAACGGAACCATTCCTCACCCCGTTCAAGGTGAGGATTCCGCAGGCATCGTGATGATGCGTCCGGCAGCCCCCGGTACTGGGGTTATTGCCGGTGGTGCCGTGCGTGCTGTCCTAGAGTGCGCCGGTATTCAGGATATTTTGTCGAAGTCCCTGGGCTCCGACAATGCTATTAACGTCGTCCACGCTACTGTGGCCGGCCTCAAGCAGCTGGTGCGTCCCGAAGAGGTCGCTGCCCGCCGTGGCAAGACTCTTGAAGAGGTCGCTCCGGCCCGACTGCTGCGTGCACGCGCAGGTCAGGGGCATAAGCATGGCACTGAAGATCACCCAGCTCAAGGGAACTGTCGGTACTACCCCGAAGCAGCGTGATAACTTGCGGAGCCTCGGTCTCCGGCGGATTCGCCACAGCGTAGTTCGCCCGGATACCGCACAGGTGCGTGGCATGATCAACGTGGTCCGTCACCTGGTCTCCGTCGAAGAAGTGGCAGGAGAGTAGATAAACCATGAGTGAACCGATCAAGCTTCACGACCTGCGTCCTGCCAAGGGTGCCAACAAGCCGAAGACCCGAGTTGGTCGCGGTGAAGCATCCAAAGGTAAGACCGCCGGCCGTGGTACCAAAGGTACAAAAGCTCGTAAGCAGGTTTCGGCAGCATTCGAGGGTGGTCAAATGCCCATCCACATGCGTCTGCCGAAGCTCAAGGGCTTCAAGAACCCGAATCGGGTGGAATACCAGGTTGTCAACGTTAGTGATCTGGAAAAGAAATTCCCCGAGGGGGGCGACATCACCAAAGCTGACTTGGTGGCCAAGGGACTGGTGCGCAAGAAGCAACCCGTCAAGGTCCTCGGCGATGGTGACATCAACGTGAAGGTCAACGTGGTTGCCGATAAATTCTCCGGCTCTGCCCGTGAGAAGATTGAAGCAGCCGGTGGCTCTGTCACCGTTGAAGGCAAGTAAAAACTTTGCCTGATCCTCCCGGCACTGCGGTAACGCGGTAGCCGGGATTTTTCTATCGAAAAGCTGCATGGGTTCAAGCGCAGCGAACTTGAAAAACTCACAACCGATAATTTCTTCTCATCGGCGCTGCACCATCTGACGCGAAAGTGCGACGTTGCTCAGCGGCCGTCACGTGACTTCCTCTAGGCTCCAAGCGGTGTGGCATCAAGCGGGTGAGTTTCCGCATTTCAGAGATCATGACTACGAAGCTAGAGTGTCGGGGAAGAAGATTCGGCACACTCCTCCCAGTGGAACGGCAGTTCTTACTGATCAGCGCACAGTCATCGACAAGAAATGAGGTGTTTGAGATGATTTTTGGGGCGCTCAGCTGCTAAGGACACCGGGTAGTGATAGTGCGGCGAGACCTCTTCCCGAGCCCAAAATACATGCCTAGGGAAAACTTGGCGGAACCGGGTGGAATAGGAAAGAGGGAGTTCTAGCTAGGACGGTGAGCCTAGGGCTGGTAGGGTAGTGAAGTCCACTGTGTCGGGCGTAGCCGCCCGGCCCCGTTAAGCGAAAAACCAGCTCCTAACGTCGAGCCTTCGTGGAGATCCTTGCCACGTGGTAGGCCGAGGGGGCCAGGAGGATAAGTGTCCGCCATTATCTCCGCTTTTAAAGATGCGGATCTGCGCCGGAAGATCATTGTGACCATCTTCCTCATTGTGCTCTACCGCATTGGTGCGCAGATTCCCTCGCCCGGCGTCGATTACGCGTCCATCTCTAGCCGATTGCACGAGTTAGAGCAAGACTCTGGGCTTTATACCGCCATCAACCTTTTCTCCGGCGGTGCATTGCTCAAGCTATCTATTTTTGCAATCGGAATTATGCCATATATTACGGCCTCAATTATTGTGCAGCTGCTGACTGTCGTAATTCCGAAGTTCGAGGAATTAAAGAAGGAGGGGCAATCTGGGCAAACAAAAATGACCCAGTACACCCGATACCTCACTCTTGCACTAGCGGCTATGCAATCTTCTGGCATAGTGGCCTTGGCCTCTCGCGGTCAACTGCTCGGCCCAGGGGTCCAGGTACTAGCCCAAGAGCACGGAGTGTGGGATCTCGTGCTTCTGGTGATTGTGATGACATCGGGTGCCATTTTGGTGATGTGGCTCGGTGAGCTGATCACCGAAAAGGGAGTAGGTAATGGCATGTCCCTGCTGATTTTCGCCGGCATTGCCACCCGTCTGCCCACCGACGGCGCAAGAATTCTGGCTCACTCTGGCGGGGTAGTTTTTGCCGCTGTAACCGTGGCGGTAGTCATCCTGGTCATCGGCGTCGTCTTTGTGGAACAAGGGCAACGACGGATCCCCGTGCAATATGCCAAGCGTATGGTTGGGCGCCGTCAATACGGCGGTACCTCTACCTATCTGCCGCTCAAGGTGAATCAAGCCGGTGTTATCCCGGTGATCTTCGCTTCCTCACTGATCTATATGCCGGTGCTGATTACCCAAATTATTCAGTCTGGGCATTTGGCTCCCTCGGATAACTGGTGGCAGCGCAACGTCATTCAGTATCTGCAATCGCCGTCATCGTGGCAATACATTGTGCTGTATTTCGTGCTCATCGTCTTCTTCTCCTATTTCTACGTCTCAGTGCAATATGATCCGAATGATCAGGCCGACAATATGAAGAAGTACGGCGGATTTATTCCCGGGATCCGCCCAGGCCGGCCCACGGCGCAATACCTCGGTTTTGTTATGAATCGGTTGTTGTTCGTTGGTGCTGCTTATTTGGGAATCATCGCTGTTTTACCGAATATTGCCCTAGACCTAGGCGTGGGTGACGTATCATCAGGGATGACAGGTTTTGGTGGTACAGCGATCCTGATTATGGTTTCGGTGGCACTAACAACCGTCAAACAGATTGAAAGCCAACTACTGCAAAGTAACTACGAAGGATTGTTGAAATGAGACTCGTCCTCCTCGGTCCCCCCGGTGCCGGCAAAGGTACCCAAGCTGCACTCCTCTCCGAGAAGCTGGGAATTCCGCACATTTCCACGGGTGATCTTTTCCGCGCCAACATCGGAGAAGGAACGCCGTTGGGGATTGAAGCCAAGCAGTACATTGATGCCGGTAAGTTAGTTCCTACCGATGTTACTGCGCGGATGGTGGAATCTCGCTTAGCTGAATCCGATACTGAGCAGGGATTTTTGCTCGACGGCTTCCCCCGCACCGTAGAGCAAGCGGATATCCTTGAGGAGCTGCTGGCTAAGCAGGGTCATAAACTCGACGGCGTACTCAACTTCAATGTTTCTGAAGATGTTGTGGTTGAGCGGATGCTCGCTCGCGGCCGTGCTGATGATAATGAGAACACCATCCGTACCCGCCTTGGTGTCTACCGTGAAGAAACCGCACCGTTAATCGATCATTATGGGGATCGGATTATCAATATCGACGCTGAAGGTAGCGTAGAAGAGATCAATGACCGCGCGATGACAGCGCTTGGTCGTTCCTAGGACTTCTGGATCGGGGATAAAATACCGTCCCCTCAAGCGATACCCGCCAATGCTTTACCCCGGCACCGAACCGCCTCGGTAGCCGGGTTTTTCTACGAAGGAGAAAACCTGATGGGATTTCGCCGCAAATCGCGCGTCATCACCCCGCGTACTCCAGGTGAATTAGATGCTATGCAAGCTGCCGGAGAGATTGTTGGACACGCACTCACTACAGTTCGCGAGGCAGCGAAGCCGGGAGTAAGCACGAAGGACCTAGATCTCATTGCAGAAACCGTCATCCGTGATTCCGGGGCTATTCCTACCTTCCTGGGGTACGAGGGCTTCCCGGCGTCGATCTGCGCTTCAGTCAATGAAGTTATTGTTCACGGGATCCCCTCACCGGAGCGCTATCTAGATGATGGTGATTTAGTCTCCATAGATTGTGGGGCAACCCTCGACGGGTGGGTGGGGGATTCTGCCCTCACGTTTGGGGTAGGGGAGGTTGCGGATGAGGTTGATGCCTTAAATAAAGCAACCGAATGGGTGCTAGAACAAGCGATGAAGAAAATGATGCCGGGGAATAGACTGACCGATATTTCTCATGCGGTGCAAGAAGCAACTCATGCGGCTGAGCAACGCTTCGGTGTGATCTTGGGCATAGTTGAAGGCTATGGGGGACACGGCATTGGGCGGAACATGCATGAGGATCCCTTCGTACCAAATGAAGGTAGAGGAGGGCGCGGCCCCCGAATTTTAGAGGGGTCAGTCCTAGCAATAGAGCCTATGTTGTGTCTCGGGAGCGGGGAAAACGAGGAGTTATCCGACGGATGGACGGTGGTAACCGTAGATGGCGGGGTCGCGTCTCATTGGGAGCACACCGTAGCTGCTACGTCCTCTGGGCCGAGGATTCTCACCCCGCGTGTGGGAGGGCAAAACTAAAAAGCTCCGGTGCATGTGTTATAGTCCGTGACATGTCCTATAAGCCTCGTCATGCTAAGCCGTCCAAGACTAAGCAGCGTGTCACTATCGTTGCCTCTTCTGGTGCGGTAGCGGCAGGTATTGCACTTAATCCCGCCAACGCTGCCGCTGTGGAAGTACCGCAGCTTCCGCAACTTAATGTTCCGCAGCTTCCAACCCCGGATCAAGCTGCTGCCCAGTTAGACCATCAAGCTCGGGACTGGGTCTGGAACAACCGTAATTACTGGCAATCCCAGGCTCAACAACTGCCTGAGGGTTCCTCACAGCAAGCTAGCCAAGCTATTGATGGTGTGGTAGAGGCTATTTACCCCGGAATGATTGCCGAATTGACCCCGGCCCCAGTTCAACTGGAGCCGGCAGCTCCGGTGACTAACGCCCCCGGGGATCATTCCGTATGTCCGGCCGCTGCGAAGGCATGTATTGATCTGGAAGGGCACCGTTCCTGGTTGCAGGAAAATGGTCAGGTGACCTATGGAGATGTGCCGATTTCTTCTGGCGCCGCCGGCACTCCTACCCCTAAGGGCACTTACACGGTGACCCGCAAGGTTAAGGATGAAATCAGCCACGAGTTCAACAATGCCCCGATGCCGTACTCGGTGTACTTCACCAACACGGGGATTGCTTTCCACGAGGGTGACGTCAATGTACCTTCGGCAGGGTGTATTCACCTCAGCCAGCAGGATGCAATTCACTATTTCAACAATCTTGAGGTAGGCGACACCGTCTACGTGTACTAGATTACTGCTATCTACACCTAGCTAAACCCGGAACGTGATTGTCAGGTTCCGGGTTTAGCCATGAGAGGAGCGGTTTAACAGTGGTGCTTGAGGTAATTGATAATCACTTCATTAAACTCTGTAGATCGCTCCACCTGGGACCAATGCCCGCATTGGGAGAAAATATGAGCATCGGCATGGGGGATAGTGTTGAGTAAATCCCAGGTCCGTTGGACCGGAATAACTGCGTCTTGCACTCCGTGGATAAGCAACACGGGGATATCCAGCTGAGCTAAACGCTCAAAATCCAGGGGAAGTTCAGTGCGGTCCCGATCGCGGGCACTGACTACCTCTTTAAGACGGTCCGACGCCGTGTCATTTAACGCGGATTCATAGCGAAGCTGCACCAATTCATCGGTAACCAGGCTTTTATCGACGACGAAAAGCTCTAAGGTGTCACGGATACCTTCTGGGGTCAGAGTCGGGTTGGAATGCCCCTTCAATGCCTTGGTAAGTTTTGCCCCACCAGTTCCCATAGAAACGATACCGAGCAACCGCTCCGGGAAATCCAGCGCAAACTGAAAAGCTAACCAACCACCCAGTGAATTGCCGACGATCCATGTTTTTTCGATCCCCAGGGCGTCGAGCACTCTCACCGCATGACGCACCCACTCTTTGATCCCATACTCGGTTCCCGGTGCGGTAATAGATTGTCCATATCCAATGGAGTCGATAGCGATACAACGGCCAACCTCAGCGATCTGGGGGAGGTTGAGCCACCAGTTGGCAGCTGCCGTCACCCCAGTACCGGAACCATGGAGGAACAGGATGGGGGTGCCTTCACCAAGTTCATGGTAGTGAGTAAGCTCACCATCCTGGGTTTCAATCCACTTATCTTCCAAGTTGAAGAATGGATCAGTAGTATATTGCGGAATTTCGGTTGTCGACATAGCGAAAACTCCTTATATCAATGAGATTATTGTTGTTCTTTCAAGCTGACAGCAACGTCGATGATCATGTCTTCTTGACCGCCGACATAACCCCGACGTCCTACCTCGCGGAGAATATCTTGAGCCGGGATGCCGTATCTTTCAGCTGCTCGTTGAGCATGAAGGAGGAATGAGTTATAGACCCCCATCTGCCCTTGAACTATTGACCCGCGGTCCATGGACGGTAAGGAACTGACCATTCCTTTAAGCAGATCAGCTGCATCAAGAATTTTTTCGACATCAATTCCGGTCGGAACCCCGAGGCGTTCAAAGGCAACCGCTAGAACTTCAGTAGGAGAGTTTCCAGCTCCAGCACCTAAACCAGCCAAGGAACCATCAATTTGTTGGGCGCCTTGGCGAACCGCCAACACGGAATTAGCTACCCCGAAAGACATGTTTTGGTGGCCGTGGAATCCAACCTGGGCGTCATCTCCAATTTCATCGACGAGTGCTTTCACGCGGTCCGCGGCCTCATCCAAAATCAAAGAGCCGGCAGAATCCACCACGAAGACACATTGGCAACCGGCATTCACCATAATGCGGGCCTGTTGGGCCAATTCCTTCGGAGGGATTCGATGTGACAGCATGAGGAATCCACCGGTTTCCATGCCGAGTTCTCTGGCTGCCTGGAAATGCTGGATAGAAATATCGGCTTCCGTGCAGTGGGTAGCGATGCGGACCATCGAGGCCCCTCGATGATGAGCTTCTTTAAGATCATCAATCACGCCCAAACCAGGGAGAAGAAGAGCTGCAATTTTTGCTTGCTTAGCTTCTTCAGCTGCTACTTCGATGAGATCTAGGTCAGAAGTTCGGGAAAAACCATAGTTGAAGGAAGAACCGCCGAGTCCGTCGCCGTGGGTGACTTCAATCATTGTGACTCCGGCGTCGTCGAGCGCTCTCACGATGCTTCGGACTTGTTCCTTGGTGTACTGATGACGAACCGCATGGGACCCATCTCGAAGTGTGGTGTCATTAATTCGGATGTGTGGGGAAGTCACGTTATCGACCCGCCTTCTCAGAGCTAGTGCGAAGTAATTCAACATAGTGGTCAGCAGTAGCAACTGCAGCGCTGGTGATAATGTCCAGGTTTCCGGCGTATTCAGGGAGAAAATCACCGGCGCCTTTGACCTCGATGAGCACGGTGACTCGCCCCAAGTCTCGCCATTCTGGACGAGCCTCATCAAATTGCGGTTCCGCTGTCAGGCGATACCCCGGCACATAAGACCGCACCTTTTCCACCATGCGATTGATAGATTCTTTGATTCTTTCTTGGAGTTCCCCAGGTACTGCGGCCTCCGGGGGCAGAGAACAATACACCGTATTGCGCATCAACATGGGTGGTTCTACTGGATTAAGAATGATGATGGCCTTAGACCGCTGTGCTCCAGCTACGTCACGGAGCGCAGCGGCCGTCGTTTCCGTGAACTCATCAACATTGGCTCTCGTGCCAGGACCAGCAGATTTCGAGGAGATCGACGCAACGATCTCAGCATAAGCAACCTCAACCTCTTGTGTGACTGCAGCCACAATAGGAGTAGTGGCCTGTCCACCGCAGGTAATCATGTTGACATTGTCAACAGTTTCTAGTTGATCGAGGTTCACTGAAGGACACAGATAAGGTCCGACGGCTGCGGGGGTGAGATCAATAGCCCGGATGCCGGCTTCTTGGTAGCGGGGGGCATGAGCTAAGTGCGCGCCAGCAGACGTCGCCTCAAACACCAAATCAGGGAGGTCATCTTGAGCCAAAAGCCAATCTACCCCCTGGGCGCTGACCGTGATACCGAGGTCTTTAGCTCTTGCCAAACCAGCAGATTGGGGATCCACTCCGACCATATACACCGGTTCAACATTGTTAGAGCTGCGCTGGAGTTTGAAGAGTAAATCAGTACCGATATTTCCAGAGCCGACAATGGCGGCTGTCATCTTTTTTGTCATGAGTATTCCTAATTCTTAGGGTTCGTGCACCTCTTAGACGCAGTGAAGACGGAGGGTTCCGTACGGGCCGTAATCCACCTCAATGAGATCACCGGCTGCTAAGGGGGCGGCAGCACAGAAGCTCCCGGTCAAAATGATGTCTCCGGCTTGTAGTGGGGTTCCCAGAGACGAGAGGGTGTTATTGAGCCACTCCAAAGGTTTGATGGGGTTACCCATCACTGCGGTCCCCGTTCCACTTCCAACAGCGACGGAGTTGCGATACATAGTGAGTGAGACCGACGAGAGATCCTCAAGCGCAATATCTACTGGTTGATCGGACAGCACCACCGCTCCGCACGAGGCATTATCAGCCACGGTATCGACGAGCTGAATATCCCAATCTTTGACTCGGGAATCAATGATTTCAACAGCGAGGTAGCACCCTGAAATTGCTGCAGAAATCTCCTCCAGGTTGGCGCCGGGGTTAAGCGAAGTTCCCAGGTGGAAGGCCAATTCTGGTTCCACTTTGGGGGCAAGGAAACGATCTGCTGAGATGGTGTCTTGTCCTTGAAGACACATCTGATCAGTGAAGAAACCGAAATCTGGGCTATCAACCCCGAGTTGTTCCTGCATGGCTCGAGAAGTCAAACCGATCTTTCGTCCGGCAATCCGATCTCCACGGGCAAGAAACATGTCTTCTTGGAACTGTTGAATACGGTAGGCGGACTCCAAGGAAAGCCCAGGTATGGATGTACGCGGCGGGGTAACCGGCTCTTTGGTGTCATAGACAGCAAATAATTCTTCGGCAACCGTGCGGAGCGCTTCATCACGGGGGGAGGTCATGAAAACTCTCTTTCAGTATTAACGGGCAGTCATGATGCCGAATCCGGCGATAAACTCCGGGATCGGTTCGTAATATTCAAAGTCCACGGTATAGCTGGGATTCACCGCATGGAGCGCAGAGAACCCTGCCATCCAGGTGCGGACCTCATGAGAAGAATGACCAGCTTGAGCATCCATGTCTGCAAAGTAGTACTGGTCAAAACGTTCCGGGTTTCCAGATCGGCAATCAGCCATGAATTGGCGATCCCACTCGGGGTTGATGTCCATGATGTCGGCTTCACCAGCGGCAAATTTCTTACCCGTTTCAATAACTCTGGCTTCTCGGGCGGCGCGGGTTTCCGAGGTGCGAGCCTCACGAGAAAGAAGAAGAGCGCGTTGTTCGGGGGTAGCTTCATCCCAGCGAGGAAGTGGTGGGTCATGGGAAAGACCACCGGAGGAGATAAAAAGAACCTTCTTGTCTGTGGTTTTAAAGAATTCTCCGACGGCTTGACCCAGTTGACGAATTCGACGGGTGGGCGCAAAAGGACGAGCAACACCGTTGATATAGATCGGGATCACTGGTTTAGCGCCCACGGCTCCGTCGTAGAGCATCTCTAGCGCCTGGACTGCACCGTGATCAACTTCCATGCGACGGGAAATAGCAACATCTACATCGTGGTCTAAGACAAACTGGGCTAGTTCCTCTGAAAGTTGTTCCGGAATAGTTAAATCCTGGTCAAAGGAGTTATAGTCTCCGGTGCCAAAGGCCTGGTAGCCAATGCAAAACTGGGGCATGAGCTCATAGAAGAACCCGTTGAAATGATCAGGCCAGAAAACTACCACGAGGTCAGGGTCAAAATCATGGACGAACTGTTTTGCTTTGGCCATTGCTTCGTCCAACCCTTGTTGAACATCAGGGGCGGGAGGGTTGTGGTGAAGTAAGGGGCTATGTGACATAGCCAAAAGAGCAACTGACATGGTAAAAAGCATCCTTTCAGGAAAGATGTAGGGGGAGTGGGTGTTTAGACATTCAGTGAGGCGGCTGTGACTAAAGCGCGCCAGGCGCGGGGGACGTCGGTATTCAGACAGGCCGCGGCGGTAAAGCGATCTGGGCGGACGAAAGCAGTGCCTACGCTGTGGACGTCGAACCAGTTCTTCAAGTCGCCGGAAATATCAGCAACCACCTCGGCGCGGACTTCGGTGTCATTTTCTTCGCAGTGCTGCTGGGCCCACGCAACTTGGGTGGGTGATACCGCACAAATGAGGCGAACATTCTGCGCTTGAAGCTGTTGGATTTGTTCAGCGGAGAATAACCGGGCGGGATCAATACCCCAGGAAATGATCGCGAAACCTAGGCCGAAAACCTCATCAAGGAGTACGTTGGTGCCGTTGTGTTCCACTGTGGGTTGGATAAATTGGGAGCCGACAGGGGAACGCTTGACGAGGGCGTTGCGAGTTGGGATAAGGCGCGGTAGGCGCGAAGTGCTATTGGTACGAGCAGCGCTTCCTGAGGTCAACTTTTCTTGGTCTACTACGGCGCCACGACCATAGCGGGGCATGGGCTTAAACCGCATATCTTCGAAATACGCCTTGGCTTGAGGGAACAGATTGACTGCCTTGGCGACGTTGTCCCGCAGAAAAGCCACCTGCCTATTGGTGGGTTTAATGATTGATCCGAAGGCCATAGACAGGTCTACCATCGCTTTGGCGTGATCACGACGTTCCACCACGTAGGTGTCTAATAACGCATCAGCAGCGGTGCCTTTAATAACGGCATCCAATTTCCACGCGAGGTTGGTGACATCTCGAATTCCTGAATTGAAGCCTTGTCCCATCCAGACCGGCATGAGATGAGCAGCATCTCCTGCGATAAGTACACGGCCTTGTCGGAAATCTGTAGCGATGCGCCCATGGTGGGTAAAGACCCGGCGTCGGATGATATCGAGTTGGGTGCCTTCCGGGAGATGATTGTCCAGTAACTCTGCGACGAATGCATCATCCTCTACCTTTTCACTGGGCTCATCCTCAAACAGCATGAATTCAAATCGACGAACGCCGCGAGGTAAACCAATGGACACATAGGGGCGTTTAGGGTCGGCACCGAGATAGACATTGGGGAAACCAAGAGGATCGTTATTACAGTCCACCACTACCCAGCGGGTTGATGGAGATTTACCTTCAAAATCAACCCCCATCCACTTCCGGGTGAATGATCGTCCGCCTTCGCAGCCCACCAAATACCGGGCGGTGTAGGTGGTCATCTCATCGCTGCGATTTTCTCCCTCTTCGCCGCTGACGCTGCGTGCGGTGATCGTGACGCGATCACCGTCTTCGCTGATACCGGAGAGTTCTTTACCGAATTCCACGGTGACATTCTCAAACCGCTGAAGACCGTCGAATATGGCACGGTCCACCAAGGGCTGAAGGAAACCGAATTTCCTGGCCCAGCCAAAAGGGCGACCCTGGGGGTGATTAGTCATAATGACATTCCCGCGACCATCCACCAACCGCATGATGTGGTGCGGGATGGTGAAGGGGGTGACTTCATCAACCAAACCCATTTGCTGAATAGTGCGGAATGATTCGTCATCCAGGCCCACCCCACGGGGGTAATCAATGAGTTCAGCGCGCTTTTCGAGCAGCAGCACTTTGTTGCCTCGTTGACCCAAAAGGTTGGCAAGCGAAAGACCGGTCGGGCCGGCTCCTACGATAATGACATCTGCATCCATGATGAATCCTTTCTATTTCTTTACGTTGCGAAGAGTTTTTAAACCGGTTCAGAAGCATCGATAACGCGGGTTTTCTCCCTATTTGGGGTGTCATCAAGTACGACGCAGAGAGCGCTGATCACCATGAGAGCGATGAAATACAACGCGATATTTGTCGTGCCCCAGCCGTTGTTGAGATGGAGAAGCGTTGAGGAAATGATGGGGGCTAGCCCAGCGCCGAGGACTGAACCTAATTGGTAGGTGACCGAGACTCCGGTGTAGCGGTCTTCTGGAGCGAAGCGCTCGGCAAGGAAAGCACCAACAGGGCCGTACATGGAGGCCTGGATGATGGGGTTACCGAGGATGAAACCGAAGAATATGAGGAGGGAGTTTCCAGAGTTAAAGGCGGCGAACATCGGGAAGATCAAAGCGATGGAAATAGCCGCGCCGAGGAGCATTACTCGCTTGCGGCCCACTCTGTCGGACAGCCAGGCGAAGAAGGGGATCGCGAAAATGTGGAGGAAGGCTGAGAAAGTCAGCATCATGAGTGCAGGCTGCTGTTCTATGAGGCCGTGATCAACCAGATACGGAACCACGGCTACCGCCATGAGCGCCTGGATGAATAGGGAACCGGTGATAGCGAGAGCGGCGAGAATTGTTTGCTTGGGGTAGACCGTGAAAATTCTCTTTAAAGGCACGCCGGTTTCAACGTGACCAGCGGCTTTTGCTGCTTCGAATTCTGGGGATTCAGTGAGCTGGTACCGCATGTAGAGGCCGATAATGACGAGGAGTGCGGACAGAAGGAAGGGTATGCGCCACCCCCAGGAAAGGAATTGTTCCTGGGGAAGACCAGCGAAAATACCTAGAACCAGGGTGGAAAGTACGGCGCCAGCGGGGCCGCCGGATACAGCAATGGAAGCGGCAATACCGCGGGATTTAGCTTTGGCATGTTCGGCGGCCATCAAGGTGGCGCCGGCCCATTCGCCGCCCACGGCCAAGCCCTGAATCATGCGTAGCAGAACCAAGGTGATGGGGGCAGCTACACCGATGGTGGCGTAGGTGGGTAAGAGGCCGATGGCAATAGAAACCAGCCCCATCACCATAAGGGTGACGAAGAGAATGTTTTTCCGACCATGCCGGTCACCGAGGTGACCAAAAATCAAACCTCCCACGGGTCGAGCAAGGTAACCGGTGAACAAGGTCATGTAGGAGAACAATTGTCCGAGGAAGGGATCGATGTTCTTATCGAAGAAGAGGTGGGGGAAAACTAAACCTGCCGCGGCACCGTAGAGAAGAAAATCATAGTATTCCACGGTGGAGCCGAGAAAACTTGAGATCAGAGTCCTTCGCCGCTCTTTATCAGAGGTTTGTGGCGTCGGCTGAGGGGGCGATTGTTCAGGATGAGGCACAGAAACTGTGGTCATAGTGAGGTGTGACTCCTAATCTTCCTAAAAGGTGACTAGGGTCATTGTGAGCTACGGTGTGCGATATGCGTACCTCGTGTTCCGCTGAGTGAAACGCAACCTTATGTTTCCTCCCGAAAAATGGTGGTTTTTATAGTCCGACGCCTATCTAGCGTGGCACAATCAATGGTCCTCCGACAGCTGGATCTTCGACCACCAGGGCGTCGAGCCCAAATACCTGCTCTAGAAGCTGGGGGATCATGATGTCTTGGGGGGTTCCTTCGGCGAGGATTCTCCCTTGAGCCATGACTACGAGGTGATCTGAGTAGCGCACCGCGAGATTTAGATCATGGAGCACCATAACGATGGTTCTGCCCAGAGTCTTTTTGAGGTGCTGCACCAGGTTGAGAACCTCAATGGAGTGAGAAAGGTCGAGATAGGTGGTGGGTTCATCGAGGAAAAGCACATCGGTGTTTTGGGCTAAGACCATTGAAATCCACACTCGCTGGCGTTGTCCGCCGGAGAGCGCATCAATAGGTTGGTCGGCTAGATCCTCAGAACCGGTGAATTTCAAAGCTGTATAGACAACCTCTTCATCGGTAGCGGACCACTGCCGAATCCATGATTGATGCGGGTGACGGCCCCGAGCCACCAGGTCAGCCACAGGCAATCCGGGAGGAGCCATCGGAGTTTGCGGAAGAAGAGCAATCTTTTTAGCCAGCTGCCGCCTTTTCATTGCCAGGGCATCGTCACCCCCTACCTCGATGCTGCCGCTTTGGGCGGGGATGATGCGTGCTACTGACTTAAGCAGAGTGGACTTGCCGCAACCGTTGGGTCCAATAATTGTGCTCACGCGCCCGGCGGGAAAGGAAATATCCACCCCCGAGAGAATGGTCTTTTCGCCATAGGCGACAGTGAGATTTTTGGCAGAAATACTCATACTCATAGGGAGGTCTTTCGGCTGGTGTTGATCAGCAAATATACAAGGAAGACGCCACCGAGCGTGGAGGTGAGAAGGCCGACGGGAAGCTCACCGGGCAGCACCACTTGAGTGAGGACATCAGCAGCAAGAAGGAGCACCGCGCCCATCAGAGCTGAGGCGATCAATGGGGGAGTAGCTAAGCGGCATAGTCTCAGGGCCAACTGTGGCGCCACGAAGGCGACAAAACCAATGGGTCCAGCTGCTGCGACTGCTACTGCGGCAAGAATGACCGCGATGAGGAGGAAAACACCTTGTTGGATGGTGACATTTTGGCCCAGCGCATAAGCAATGTCTCGACCTAGACTGCTGGCCACCACGCCAAAAGCCATCCACAGGATCAATGGAATGCACAGGATGAGCACCAGGGTGATAGGAATGGTGCGATCCCAATTTGAGGCGCTGAGAGAACCCGCTAACCAGAACTGCGCCGTGGTGGCATCCTTCAAACTTGCTCTGATGAGGAGAAAACTGATGGCCGCGTTCAAAACCGCCGACAGAATAATTCCGACCAGCACGAGTCGGAAAGGGTCCAAACCGTTTTTCCAGGCCAGGGCCCACATGAGCGCGCCGGTAAGCACACCTCCGAAAAGCGCTGCGGTGGGCAACCCCACTGCGCCGAGCCACCCAGCGAGAGAACCGATCACCCCGGAACGTCCGCTGAGTGTAATCACACCCACCGCAGCGGCTGACGCACCCATGGTGATCCCGAGGATATCCGGACTGGCCAGAGGATTTCGGGTCACTGATTGGGTAAGCGCTCCAGATAATCCCAGTGCGGAACCAACCACAATAGCGGTGAGCGCCCGGGGAAGCCGCCACTCTAAGACCGCGATTCGTTCCAAACGGCTTCCATCTCCGAGGACGAGGATCCGAAGTACTTCCGGGATGCTCAGGGGGTAGTCACCAATTCCAAGGGAGATAGACAAAAGAATGATCGCCGCAGTTCCGAGAAGGAAGGTTACGCCTAGGGGCCAAGGTCGCCACACCGAAGAAATAGGTCCGACGCGAAAAGCAGGTCGGCTAGCGATCTTGGTTTTCTGAATCCAGGTGAGTGGTGGCATCAGAGCGTCACCACCTTATTGCGATAGATAAGGTACATGAAGAAGGGGGCCCCGACGAGAGCCAGGATGATTCCCACTTGAACCTCGCCAGGGCGAGCGACGAACCTTCCCACTATGTCTGCGCTGAGAAGAATGATGGGGCCGATTAATGCTGAATAGGGGACGATCCATCGATAATCTGACCCGCAGAGCGCTCGGGATATGTGAGGGATAACAAGACCGATAAAGCCGATGGAGCCGGCGGCTGCTGTGGCTGCGCCGGCGAGAAGTGCGATAAGAAACATCCCAAAAATACGCGCCTGATGGGTATTGACTCCCAGAGCCGTTGCGGCCTCTTGCCCAAGGTTAAGCACGTTCACTGTTGGGGCAGTGGCCAAAGCCAGGATGAGGCCGAGGGCAATGAATGGCAATACTCCCCAAAAGATGGTGAGATCTCTACCGGTGAGGGAGCCCACAGTCCAAAAGCGCATACGATCCAAATTTTGTTCATCGAGGAGGACTAAAGCGCTGGTGATAGAGGTAAGGACAGCGGTGATGGCTGCGCCACCGAGGATGAGGGTTATCGGGTTTAAGGTTCCGCGACCTAAGGTGGCCAGACCGAAGACTGCGGCGGTGGCTAGGATAGCTCCGGCGAAGGCGATGATTGCGGTAAGAGAAATAGAGCTTACCCCGAAGAAGGAAAAAGCGGTGACGACAGCCAGGGCAGCTCCTGCCGAAATCCCGATCATGCCGGGGTCGGCTAAGGGATTGCGAGTGTGACCCTGGATCAGGGTGCCTGCTACTCCTAGTGCTGAGCCAACCACTAGTCCGAGCACGGTGCGGGGTAGCCGCAGCTCGCTGATAACTTGTTCATCTGCGTGTGCGGTCTCTGGGTGTTCCACGAGGGTGGGAAGTTGTGGAAGAGTCTCCCATACTTCGCGTAAGGGAATCTCACGAGCGCCAAGACTCATGCTAGCTAAGCAAGTAACTAGCAAGATAAGCCCGATCACAAGCAAGCCTAGGAGCCGGTTTCTTCTTAATCGGGTAGGAGAATTGGAGCCTGGGTGGCCCGAATAGGAACAAGTAGCCGTCATAATAATGTTAAGCCTATCCTAAAATTTTTAGGACTCTATATGTGGACTGATATGTGCCAAAGGATTAGGTAACGTCCCGGCGTAGATCAATCCAGAAGCCTGGTCAGCAAGGTCAATCATCGCTTTAGGATTAAGCATCTGGAGACGATTCAGGGTGGAATGACGGAACTCAGCGGCTGTGAGTGCGCGCCACAGCCCAGCTGTATCGGCCTCTTTGCCAGTATCACCTGGTTCACCGAGAATCTCAGGATGGTCTTTCGCGTAGTCTCTTAGGCAAGCTCTCACTCGACTCCAGAAAGTTGTTGTCGGTGCAAATTCCCGCGAGTACAGCTAGTCATTGGATAATTCGATCCTCAATCAAAGTTGCGCCTTGTGTTTGATCCCAGCTTTCAGCATTAAATGGAAAAAGTTTTTAAAAGACAGGTTGTAAGCTTAGCCTAAACTAAACTAATATGCTTTGAGAAGTGCGCACATCGAATCTGCGATTTTCTCACTTTTATGGAGGACAGAGCATGTCACACACTGCCCTTGTAGATCGAGAAAAGGCTAAGCCTCATAGTCGACGACGATTCCATCACCGGGTCCTGGCCTTGGTGGCTTCAGTAGGCTTAGCCTTCGGGCTGGTTTCTTGTAGCCAAGAAGAGGGAAACACCGCTAAGGGGGGTGGTGATTTTGAACCCGTGAGCATTACTCATGCCCTAGGAACTGTCGAAATCACTTCTAAACCTGAGCGAGTTGTTACGATTGGCCAAGGTTCTGCAGAAATTGCTATAGCTTTGGGGGTCACCCCGGTAGCTATGGAGGAATACAGCTGGGGAGCTGATGAGTCGGGTTATCTCCCTTGGGTGAAAGAAGCTGTTGAGGAAAAGGGAGAAGAGCTCCCGGCGTTGATCAAGAGCCAAGATGAGCTTAGTGCTGAAGAAGTTCTTAAGTATGAACCTGACCTTATTCTTGGCCCGTGGTCGGGGATGACTGAGGAACAATATGACAAACTCAGTAAGATTGCTCCCACTGTGGCTTACCCCAAAGAGAAGTGGACTATTACCTGGGAAGAGCAAATTCAGACTGTGGCAAAGGCACTGGGGCAGCCAGAGGAAGCGGACAAGCTGATTAACCAGATCAATGAGGAATTCAGTAAGGCTGAAAAGCCGGAATATCAGAACACTACATTCAGTTATATCTATAACAATGCCGGGCCCGATTCCTATGGGGTCTTTATGCCCACTGAGCAGCGAGTAGCCTTTGTGAGCAAATTAGGTCTGCGCCTGGATCCGGTGGTTGAGAGTCTTCGGGGGCAGGTTGCCAGTGGTACTGACTCAGCGCCTCTTAGCCCGGAAAAGTTAGATCTGTTGAAGGATTCCGATCTCATTTTTACCTTCTATAGGGATGATGCGGTACGAAAGACCTTGCATGAGGACCCCATCTATTCGCAGATTCTTGCGATTGCTAGAGGTTCGGAAGTGGCTTTGACTGATCAATCTATGGTGACTGCAAGTTCTATGGTCAATCCGCTCTCGGTGCCGTGGGTGTTGAAGCGATACACAGAAAAGATTGATGAGGCTATCGCTAAAGCTCGAAGCTAAAAAGTGTGACTTTGAGTGTTCAGTTTCCGGGTGCTTAGCATGAGAATGTTCAAGCACCCGGTTTTTATGAACGGGGCTTGACGGTTATGGGCGGGGCTGCCCCTCCAACCAATATGGGCTCCAATAGACCTGAGTGGTGGGGATGCCCCAACTCTTTACGGCAATGGAATATGCAGCGCGGGCAAGTTTCCGCTCTCCGCAAGCCCAGACATAATCCACCGAGGCTAGGGATGAATGAGCCGCTGAGGCTTGGGTGAGAGTCTGTTTGATTAAGGCGGCTTGGCTAGTGAGAGGTGCGTAGACAACCGCGGCGCTAGAGAGGTGGCCTTCCCAGAAATCCAGTAGCCCTGGCTCTATATCCTGTTCACTCTCACAGGCGATCAATACATGGGTATGGTCAAGCGCTGAAGGGTGAAAAAGGTGTTGGAACTCAATGATCGACGCTATGGATGGGGCGGAGGAGGCGTCGCCAATAAGAAGTTGGTTAGTCCAGCAATTCACCCATAACCCGTGAGTAGGGTAAAACCCGACGCTATCACCGGGGGATACGGACAGTGCCCACCGTAACCCAGGCCCAGCGTTATCGGCATGATTCCGGCTAAGACCATGAGTAGCAATGTCGACGTCCACGGTTCCTTGAGCTTGATCAAAATGTCTGATCGTGTACCAGCGAAGATCAGGGCGTTCATCGAGGGGGAGAAACTCAGTGTGCTTTCTGATATTTCCGCCCTCAAAGGGTGGCAGCGGAATATAGCGCCTGCCTGGACGAGGCATAAAGAGGCCGAAGAATTCATCGGGGCCAGTGAGTATGAGGTCATGAAGATCGGTGGACTGCAACCTAATTCTCAAGAGGTTCTGATTAACCCAGGTTTTCTTCAGAACCTTAGCGCTAAAAATGGAAGCACCCCGTCGAGTGGGTTGGATGTGGATGTCGCGGGTAGCGAAAGCTTCGGGAGGGTAGCAGGTCATCTCAACTCCTTTTAGGGAATGATTGCCTACCCTAATTTACCTAAGGTGACGGTCTGCCGAAAGTGGGGATCCTCCTTGCACTTTGTGCGGCGAGGTGGGCATCGGGTGGAACATTCATGGGTGGCGGAGGCGGTTTTCGCTATCTCTCATGGCGCGGCTGGCGGACTGGCAAACTTTGAGCAATAGGGGAAGAACCTTATCGGGGCGGAACTCGGCAGTGTTGGTGGAGACCGAGAACGCGGCTACGGGCTCGGGGCCATGTCCGAAAACAGGGGCAGCGATACAGGAAAGACCGCTTTGGATTTCTTCATTGTCACAGGCATAACCCCGGAGTTTTGCTTCGATCAGTTCCTTTTCTAATTGATCAGTATTAGTAATGGTGTGCGGGGTCCACGCGGCAAGTTCCTGAGTTAACACCTGGGAGCGCCAATAATCGGAATATGCCAACAGGATTTTTCCTACGCCGGTGCAATAGGCGGGGGCTCGGCCACCAATCCGGGAGGGGAGAGAAAACCGGGAGAAGGAAAAAAGCTTGTTGATGTAGACAACTTCAGTGCCGGATAAATAAGCCAGATGTACGGTTTTACGTGATTGCTCAAAAAGAGCAGCGAGGAAAGGAGTCAAGGTTTCAGCAGCTAGGCGCGCCTGGGAGGAGAGGTTAGAACCGGAGACTAGTTCAAAGGGGAGAGGGCCGAGGCGGTACGTATTACCGGTGCGCTCCAACAGTTCCTCTTGAACCATGATGGCTAGAATTCGGTGGGCGGTTGATTTAGGGATGCCTGAGCGCCGGGCAACTTCACTGACCCCGAGGCCGTGAGGGGTATCGCGGAACACCTTGATGATGTCAATGGATTTTTCTAGTGAACCGCGAACTTTTGGGTGACTGCCTTCAGACATGGTAATGCGCCGTGCCTTTCTGCCCAATAAAACAGCTGATCTAGACATAAGACTACCGAGAAATGAGAGAGGATTAGGGGTGCGGGTGCACTGCTGCAGAAAAATCTCAGGAAGGTTTGCATTTATGCAGGTCGCTTAGTAAGCTACGTCGTTGGTGTGCAGTCACTGCGCACTTATCTCAAAAGTAGCAGTTAGGAATGCGGAGGATATGGCTAAGGAAGGCGCAATTGAGGTCGAGGGTCGCATTGTCGAACCCCTGCCGAACGCAATGTTCCGTGTCGAGCTTGATAACGGACACAAGGTACTTGCCCACATCAGTGGGAAGATGCGTCAGCACTATATTCGTATCCTTCCCGAGGACCGCGTGGTCGTGGAGCTTTCTCCCTATGACCTGACTCGTGGTCGCATTGTTTACCGCTACAAGTAAGATTTCCGCCTCCCTGCTCTGGGCGTGATGCGTTAGCTTCGCTAAGGATATGGCGATGTAACGACACACCTCACACACCTTCGGCCACGGTGGCTGGAGCCTCACGTGAACAGAGAATAAACCCGGCTTCCGACCGGGCAACATCTTTGTTGTGGGGGCGAACAGGGAGAAAACCACCGTACAAACCGGAAAGGTACTGCCGCATGGCACGTCTTGCTGGAGTTGATCTCCCGCGCAATAAGCGCATGGAGATCGCCCTAACTTATATCTATGGTATCGGGCCTTCCCGAGCCGCTGAACTTTTGGAGCGTACCGGCATCTCCCCGGATCTGCGCACCGACAACCTGAGCGATGAGCAGCTCAGCGCCCTGCGCGACGTCATCGAAAACACCTGGAAGGTTGAGGGTGACCTCCGCCGTCAGGTTCAGGCTGACATTCGCCGCAAGATCGAAATTGGTTCTTACCAGGGTCTGCGTCACCGTCGTGGGCTGCCCGTCCGTGGTCAGCGCACCAAGACCAACGCACGCACCCGTAAGGGCCCGAAGAAGACGATCGCCGGAAAGAAGAAGTAACTTATGCCTCCAAAGACTCGTTCTGGCGCGCGCCGTTCTGGCCGCCGCGTCGTAAAGAAGAATGTGGCCAGTGGCCACGCTTATATCAAATCCACCTTCAATAACACCATCGTGTCTATCACGGATCCTCACGGTGCCGTGATCTCCTGGGCTTCCTCCGGGCACGTGGGGTTCAAGGGCTCCCGTAAGTCCACCCCCTTCGCTGCTCAGATGGCGGCAGAAAACGCTGCCCGTAAAGCCATGGACCATGGCATGAAGAAGGTAGATGTGTTCGTAAAGGGTCCGGGTTCGGGCCGTGAGACCGCCATCCGTTCCCTCCAGGCCGCCGGCCTTGAGGTCAATTCGATCTCCGACGTGACCCCGCAGCCGCACAATGGTTGCCGTCCGCCGAAGCGCCGCCGCGTTTAATAGGGAAGGAAAGGTAACTAGAGAATGGCTCGTTACACTGGCCCCGCAACTCGTAAATCCCGTCGCCTCCGCGTCGATCTTGTCGGCGGAGATGAGGCGTTTGAGCGTCGTCCTTATCCTCCGGGACAAGCTGGCCGCGCTCGAATCAAAGAATCCGAGTATTTGCTCCAGCTGCAAGAAAAGCAAAAGGCTCGCTTCACCTATGGTGTGATGGAAAAGCAATTCCGTCGCTACTACCACGAAGCTAACCGTCTTCCCGGCAAGACCGGTGACAACCTTTTGGTGCTCTTGGAATCCCGGTTGGACAACGTTGTCTACCGTGCTGGTCTGGCTCGCACCCGTCGTCAGGCACGCCAGCTGGTTTCCCACGGACATTTCCTGGTTAATGGTAAGAAAATCGATGTTCCTTCTTACCGAGTTTCGCGTTATGACATCATCGATGTTCGCGAAAAGTCCCAGAAGATGATCTGGTTCGAGGAAGCCCAGGAAAATCTAGTCGACGCCATTGTTCCGGCGTGGATTCAGGTTGTTCCTGCTAACCTGCGCATCCTCGTGCACCAGCTGCCCGAGCGCGCTCAGATCGACATTCCGATTCAGGAACAGCTGATCGTCGAGTTCTACTCACGTTAATCTGTCCGAATCTTCCTAATATTTCCTTTCCGTCTACCGACGTCATATAGCGGGCGTCATCAAGGAGAGTTCCATGCTCATTTCCCAGCGACCCACCCTTACTGAGGAGTACATCGATTCTTCACGTTCACGGTTTGTTATCGAACCGCTAGAACCAGGATTCGGATACACCCTCGGAAATTCACTGCGTCGCACCCTGCTGTCCTCCATTCCTGGAGCAGCGGTAACCAGCATCAAAATTGATGGTGTGCTGCATGAGTTCACCACCATTAATGGTGTAAAAGAGGATGTTTCTGACATCGTCTTGAACATCAAAGGGCTAGTACTGTCCTCCGACTCCGATGAGCCGGTGGTTATGTACCTCAGCAAAGAGGGCGAAGGTGAGGTCACCGCAGGTGACATCCAGCCTCCAGCTGGAGTGGAAATCCACAACCCGGATATGCACATCGCCACCCTCAATGAGCAGGGCAAACTGGACATTGAGATGATTGTGGAGCGGGGTCGTGGCTACGTGCCCGCAGTAAGCTCCAATGCGTCCGGCGATATTGGACGCATCCCAGTGGACCAGATTTACTCTCCCGTCCTTAAAGTCAGCTACAAAGTTGAAGCTACTCGTGTGGAGCAGCGGACCGACTTCGACAAATTGATCATTGACGTGGAAACCAAGAATTCCATCACCGCGCGTGATGCTCTGGCTTCCGCCGGCAAGACTCTCGTCGAGCTTTTCGGACTTGCGCGTGAGCTCAATACTGCCGCCGAAGGCATCGAAATTGGGCCCTCCCCGCAGGAAAGCGAATACATCGCTGCTTTCGCTACTCCCATTGAGGATCTGAACTTCTCGGTACGTTCTTATAACTGCCTGAAGCGCCAGGAAATCCACACTGTTGGTGAGCTCGCAGAGTGCACCGAATCTGATTTGCTGGATATCCGAAACTTTGGTCAGAAGTCCATCAATGAAGTGAAGATCAAGCTAGCTAGCCTCGGGTTGACTTTGAAGGATGCACCAGAAGACTTTGATCCCACCACTTTGGAGGGATATGACGCGGAAACGGGCGACTACGTCGACGTAGATAGTGAAGATTCCGAGTAGCTCACTGCGCTCAACCTGATCCGTACACGAGGAGAAGACCATGCCTACCCCTAAGAAGGGCCCCCGTCTCGGCGGTTCCCCGAGCCACCAGCGGAAGATTCTATCTAACCTGGCCGCTCAACTGATCGAGCACGGTGCAATTAAAACCACCGACGCTAAGGCTAAGACCCTGCGTCCCTTTGTGGAGAAAATGATTACCAAAGCGAAGTCGGGCACCTTGCACGACCGTCGCCAGGTAATGCGTCACATCCCCAACAAGAAGGTTGTTAACTACTTGTTTGAGGATCTGGCGGAGAAATTTGAAAATCGGCCCGGTGGTTATACCCGGATCGTGAAATTAGAAAACCGCACCGGTGACAACGCTCCCATGTCTCAGATTTCTCTGGTGCTTGAGGAGACCGTGTCCGCCGAGGCTACCCGGGCTACCCGCGCTGCAGCATCCAAGAAAGCCGCAGAGCAGGCCGCTGCCGAGGAAGCAGCTCCGGAGGCTACCGAAGCGACCGAGAACGCCGAAGCTACTGAGGCTGAGGTCAATGAGGAAGCTGTCGAAGAATCCGAGGCTCAGAATAAAGCTGCTGAAGCTGAAGAAAAGGCTGCTGACAAGTAGTTCCTGAGCTTTAGCAAACAGACTGCTTCACCACCCCGGAATCATGGTAGAACCATGAGGAGCCGGGGTGTTTTTATGCCATAATCACGTCCCTTCGGTGCGTTAAGGTATGAATATGACTTCACGCCGTGAGCTTTATGCCGGTATCTGCCTCATCCTCGGTCTTATCTGTGGGTATGGAGGACAATTTATTGCAGCTATTCGCTGGCCCGTGCTGTACACTCCCCGCTATAACCTCATTGGTGATTTCAGCGTCCGAACCTGTGGTGCGTGGGTAGAAGATTACTCCCAGAGAAATCTCTGTAGCCCGGGGTCTGTATGGTTCAGCATAGGGCTATTCCTTGCTGGTGTTGCTGCAGCGGGTGCAGCTACTTTCTTGGTTCTGCACATGCGTCGAGCCGTCATTCTCTATGCTCTTGGCGCCAGCCTTATCCTCTGGGCGTTTCTCGGGGCCGACGCCCACCCGAGGGCACACCTCTGGGTGGGTGCACTAACCGCCCTGCTGTTATGGCTTAGCGTCCTTCTTCTTCGCCCCACAGTTGCCTGGACCTGGATGTGGTGCGTCTTCTCCCTGATCGGCATGATCCTGGCACTCCGGCATGCTACTGCAGGTCCGCTTGGAGAACCAGGGCTATATCAGCGGATGGCAATTGATTGTTTGAGTTTGGGCTTCCTCATGCACGCGACATGGTTAATTAAGCGTGGTCGCCAATCGGGGGTTGCTCAGCAGACTCGACGTCAACAGCAAGGGGAAGAAAGAAAAGAAAAAGACAGGGCCATTGTGGAAGCAGCTCGGAAGTTGGAGGACCAGTGAGTGGTGCAACGGCTCGACTGAAATTAGGGGTCAGCTATGAAGGAAGCGGGTTTCATGGTTGGGCTCGGCAAAAAGACGCTAGCCTTCGTACCGTTCAACAGGAACTGGAAGAAGCACTGTCACTGGTGCTTCGGTGCCCGGTCCAGTTGGTTGTGGCGGGGAGAACAGATGCTGGGGTACACGCCAGTGGGCAAGTAGCTCACGCAGATGTCCCAGTCGACTGTCTGGAGCAGCGAAGCCTAGCAGGACAACCGCAGCGGTTAGTGCGTCGACTCTCCCGGCTCCTCGACACAGATGTGCGTCTCACCAGTTGTGCATTTGCTCCGCCGGGTTTCGACGCCCGCTTTTCTGCGTTATCCCGCACCTATGAATACCGCGTCAGTACTGATCCTTCCGGCCCTCTCCCGACCCGGCGGCTAGAGACCGGATGGTGGCCCCGCCAACTAGACTTCTCCATCCTCAACGATGTGGCCCAGCGACTAACCGGTTTGCATGACTTTGCTGCTTTCTGCAAAGCTCGACCACACTCCACAACCATTCGAGACTTGCAGTTTTTCCACTGGGAAGACATATCGACCCCGAGTGAACCTGGCCTGTATCGAGCGCGGCTTCGAGCCGATGCTTTTTGCTGGAACATGGTGCGAGCACTTGTCGGAGCCTCCCTTAAATGTGCCGATGGTCGTCTTGATCTTGACGCAGTCCCCGGTTTACTCACCGAACATCAACGATCATCTCTCGTGCCCTTGGCTGAAGCTAGAGGGTTAACCTTGGTGGGGGTACATTATCCACCTGATGAAGAACTCGCTAGCCGGGCAGCAGTAACGCGGAAACGCCGAAATTCTTTAATCGATTGACATTAGCCTGGTGTTACAATCCATCCGATTGGAAACTTCCCAGCGAAAGGAACGACAAGACCGTCATGGGGCTGTTGGGCGTCACCGTGCTAGGCATCATAGTTTTTTGTGTCCCTGGTGCCTTATTCGCCTGGATCACTGGTCTCCGGGCACCGTGGTCGGCGGCGTTAGGCCTACCGATTAGTTTTGGTATTTATGGCTTTGCCGGTTGGCTAACCAGCGTTATCGGGGTTCGCTACAACTTGATCTCGGTGATCGCAGTATGGTGTGGTTTCTTAATCATCGCAGCGCTGTGGCGGTGGGGCGGACGCACCTTTGAGCGTTGGCCGCATCACCCTGAATCAGAGGTCGCGGTGGCTGCTCAAGGTGGTCGGTCATTAGTCATCGAAACGCCGCTAGATCTCAACTCACATCCCGTAGCAGAACCATCAGCTACCGCCACTACCACCAAACCGAAAGGGTGGAGGCTGGGAAGTCCCGGGGGTCTAGGGGATCCTATCTGGTTGCTTCCCGCGGCGGGGGTCCTTGTGGGAATGCTGGTGATAATGCTGCCTAGTTTGCAGTGGATCAACGCTCTTCCTCATGGGATGGACACTATTTTCCAAGGTTGGGATGTTCTATGGCATGCCAATGTCGTCCGGTGGATTGATGAAACCGGGATTGCAGACCCTACCCGTATGGGAGAGCTACACAATCCAGAAACGCACCAGGCCATGTATTATCCCGTTGCTTGGCATGCTGGCACCTGGGTATTAGCCCATCTAGCTGGATTAACTCCAAATACGGCAATTAATTATTCCTCTGTCATTATCCCCGGAATCATTCTGCCGGTTAGTGGGGCGACGGTTGCGTGGCGGCTCATCAACGATCGAGGAATTTTCTCCCAAATCGCTGCAGCTAGCGGCGCTGTCATTGTCACCGTCATTCCCGCCTATTACTGGGTTGGAAACTATGTTGGCGCCTGGCCATACACCGCCGCTTTATGCGCATCCGGGGTGGTGTTAGCTGCATTCATGGCTGCCCCTTATCGGCCAATAATGCTGCTAAGCTGTGGGCTTTCTTTTATGGGCCTAGTCCAGCTGCATCCTGCAGCAGCCACCGTAGTGATCACTGGCCTAGGACTATGGTGGTTGTGTTGGCTGGTGTGGAAGCCGGTTCGTACCCCGCAATCTTTCCTTGGTTCACTTGGCTGTCGGCTTCGCGATGTCCTCATCTTGGCGGCAGGCGGGATTATCGGCATTCTCCCGCTCTTGCCTCAGCTCCTAGGGCGCGAAGGTGAAGTAGACGCAGTTGCTAGTTTCAGCGCTACCGAAGACCTTTCCACCCGAGACTCCATCCTCGAAGTCATCACCATGACGACCCGCCACGTCAATGAAGGGGCTCCGTTTAATCCTGCCTGGATCCTTTTGCTCGCAGCGATTGGCGCCATAGCATTAGTTTTCTGGTGGAAAAATATCTGGGCCTTGCTCTTTTACCTGCTCAGCGCAGCATTGACGTATAACGCTCTTACTCCGTTGCCGGATCCCTACGGGAAGATTCTTAACCTCATAGGTCAATTGCATTACGCTACCCCGCACCGATTAATCATGCCGGTGGCGTTATTGACTGCGACGGCTGCGGGCGTCGGGCTGGCCGCAGTGCTGGGATTAATTTTTAGCCCCCTGCGACGGTGGGCGCCAAAGACCGGCGGGGCAGTGTTAGTGGTGCTTTCGCTTACTCTCACTGGGGCATGTGGGTGGTTTGGCTTCCAATCCATACAGGAAGAAGCACGGTGGTCTGTTCAGAATTTGCGGACGATTAGCATCACCGTCACTGATCGAGACCGTCACGCTTTTAACTGGTTAGCTCAGCAACCCAGGGCCTACCAGGGGTTAATCATGCATGATCCGTCCGACGGCGCGGGGTGGATGTATGCGCTGAATGGTTTACCTAGCGTGGCACGACATTATCATTGGCCGCTTCCTATGAAATCCTCCAAACTTTATGCGCTGTGGAGAGGAATTGACCAGCTTGGCACCGGGGCAAAGAACGATCCTGATGCCGCTAACCACGTCGACCAGTTAGCTAAAGATCTTGATATCCGATACTTGGTTTTATCTCCACCTAATTATTGGGACTTCCAAAAACCGTGGCTTCCACTCACGGAGGGAACTTATCAAACCCCCGGTTTAACATTGGTATATAAGGACGCTGAAGACGCCATTTTTGTGGTGAATGCTGAATTTAGCGATGAGGAAATCAATGCCATGCGCTCATCGGGGGAGTCGCCGGATCCCTTACCGCATCAACCCACCCTCGGGGAATTGGGGTTGGCAAAAACACCAGCTGAGATAAATAAGCCCTATTATCACCGACCCGGAGACGGCCGAACCTGATATACTCACCTGACACCGATTTACTAGGGGGTTGAATCGGTAGCGATGATCCACAACCACAGGGGGGAATAGTGGCAGAACCTCTCATTTCCACATCCTCGGCGCAAGTAAGCGGACATAGATTTCTCAAGAGGAGAGTAGAACACGCCTTGGTTTTAGGCGACGCCAGGATGATTCATGATCCTCTTGGGCGACGACAACGAGCCGCGCTTTTCGGGTTTATCGCCGCGCTCCTTCTAGGGTTGGGCGCAGGAGCATTGGCTGTGCTTCAACCTGCCATTGATCCAGGCGAAGCACCTATACTTCGGAGTGATTCGGGGGCCCTTTTTGTTCGAGTGGGGCCAACGGTTCACCCCGTATCAAACCTAGCCTCCGCGCGGTTAATTATTGGTTCCCCGGCTGATCCGGTGACCATCTCCGATGAGGTACTCCTTCAAGAACCCATGGGTTCACCGATAGGAATACTTGACGCGCCGGGAGTTTTTGCCAATCACCCCATTTCTGATCTGGCATGGAGCGTATGTCAGGAATCTGCCGGCGATATTGTGGTGAGCGCCAAGAAAAACCACGACGCTAGTGCCGACAACGAGGCTGTATTAGTACGCCAAGGAGAAGAAGAATGGTTAGTTGATGCCGTGGGGCGAAGAAAACTACCCGACCCAGCTAGTGTCGAAGGTCGTGCCGTGCGCAGGAATCTGGGGATTGATTCTGCGACACCGCGATGGCAACCGCCGGAGGCGCTACTTAATGCGGCTACTGAACTTCCGGCAATATCTCTTCCTCCGGGAGTGGTTCTTCATACCGGTGATGGAGGATATTGGCTAGAGCATGAAGGAAAAATTCGATTTCTTTCGGGGGTTCAGTCTGCGATTTTGATTGATGCAGGTCGAGAAGAACGACACGTGAGTAGAGGTTATCCTGCTCAGCAACCGGATTCTCTAGAGCCAGAAATAGATCTTCCTCGTTTTGCTCCTAGGTGGTTAGATCCGGCGGACAATGATCTCTGCTTTTTAGGGGAAGGGGGGTTGCAGAAAGGAAGAAAGACAGCGGAGAAACTAGGAGTCCGCCTAGCCGGTGATTCTTTGGCACAGCGGTATATCGGCGCTGGGGTGGGAGCAATAGGGATAAAAACTGGAGGAGGTTTATACCTTATTTCCGAGTGGGGTGGGGTTCATCAGGTGGTGGACCAGGAGGCCGCGGAAGCCTTGGGGTTGTCGGAAGAAAATGCCAGTTCAGCGCCGTGGATGATCATTCGATTACTGGCTCAAGGAAGCGCGTTGGGGCGCTCAGAGATACCGTTATTAGAGGAAAAAGATTGACCGAAATAGGGTGGAGTACTTAGAGCCATTAAGCATTTAAAGGCCTAGTCTAGATCCCTATGCGGTGGATGGAATCTTTATTGGATCAGATTGATCGGATGACTAATTCATTTCATCTGGGGCGAGGGCTCGACGCGAAAACTGTTCAGCCGGTGGGGTGGGAAGCTCATGAAGAAGCTATCCGTGCGATGCGTCGGAGTTATGCAGAGATCCCTGTTCAGCAGCGAATCAGATTAGGGAAAACCACATCTAATGTATTTCGGGCGAGGACTACCTCGACAGCGACGCTGGATGTCTCTGGGCTTCGAGGGGTCATTGCTGTTGATCCGGTGGAACGAACCGCCGATGTTCAGGGGATGTGTACCTATGAGGACTTAGTGGATGCCACTTTGCCTTTTGGGTTAAGCCCGACGGTAGTGCCGCAGTTAAAAACCATTACCTTGGGTGGGGCAGTGACCGGTATGGGGGTGGAATCAACGTCGTTTTGCCAGGGGCTTCCTCACGAGGCGGTGGAAGAACTCGATATCCTTACCGGGACGGGGGACATCCTCACGTGTTCGGCTCACCATAACGTCGATCTTTTTCGCAGCTTCCCTAATTCTTACGGGAGCCTTGGCTACGCGCTGAGACTGAAAATCCACTTAGTTCCCGTTTCTCCCGTAGTCGAGCTCAGACACGTCCGCTGCCATAGCAGTGATGAGGCAGCCAACCTGCTAGAAAGCATCGCCACGACCAAGAGCTACCAAGGTTTAGACGTCGAATTCTTAGACGGGGTAGCTTTTTCGCCAACCGAGATCTATCTCAGCCTAGGACGAGGAATCCCCGACGGACCACCATTAAGTGACTACACCCGGCAGCGCATTTACTACCGTTCTCTCCAACACTCCACCGGAATATTGCGAGACTACCTCAGCATTCGCGATTATTTTTGGCGATGGGATCCGGATTGGTTTTGGTGTTCGCGAGCTTTCGGCGTTCAACACCCACGCATCCGAAAACTGTGGCCGCGAGATCTATTGCGCTCCAATATTTACTGGAAGCTCATCGACTGGGACCGGAAATACAATATCGCTGATCGTTTGGAAGCTCGAGCCGGACGCCCTGCCCGAGAACGCGTAGTTCAAGATATCGAAGTCACCTGTGATCGACTCCCAGAATTTTTAAAATGGTTTTTTCAGGCCAGTGACATCCAACCAGTATGGCTATGCCCTATTCAATTGCGCGACGGGGTTGATGACCTAATAGCTCAAGGCACGCTCACTAAAGAGTCCCCGCACCCGTGGCCCCTGTACCCCCTAGATTCCCGGAGTCTCTGGGTCAACGTTGGTTTCTGGTCTAGTGTTCCAGTGAACTTGTTGGGAGATAACACAGCCCCGGGAGCATTTAATCGACTAATTGAGCACAAAGTGAAGGATCTTGGGGGGCATAAGTCGCTGTATTCGGAGTCTTTTTATAGCGAATCGGAGTTCAAGGAACTTTATGGTGGAGATATTCCAGAAAAACTCAAAAGCATTTATGACCCTCAAGGACGGTTCCCTCGGCTCTATGAAAAAACCGTCGGGGGTTCCTGAGGCGGATGAGGACAGTGCATGACCAAGAAAACAGGATAGATCGAAGCCAGAGAGTGACGATGAGATTGACCGGAGTAGAAAAGAGCGTGAAAGAGAATGCCGAGTAGTGATCGAGCACCGATGAATATTGCCGAGATGGTGGAGGCTTTGACCGTCGCGCCGTTGCCCCTAAGGATTAGTGCTTTTGATGGTTCAGCTACCGGGCCGGACGATAGCCCCTTCCGACTCGATGTGGCTAATGAACAAGGATTGGCCTACATTGCTACCGCACCTGGAGATTTGGGTTTGGCCCGAGCCTATATCACCGGCGGGCTAGAAATCTCTGGTGAACACCCAGCTCATCCCTATCGTATGTTCGATATCTTGCAGCAACTCTACAAAGCAGTTCGACGTCCCGATGCGGCGACTGTGGTGACCTTATTGCGTTCACTTCGGCGATACAATGCACTAAAGATTCAACCTATTCCAGAGGTGGAACAGACAAGTCGATGGCGAAAGGCCCTGGTGGAGGGGCTTTCGAGGCATTCCAAAGAGCGCGATAAAGAATCTGTGTCCTCACACTACGATGTAGGAAATAATTTCTATGAGTTAGTCTTGGGCGACTCTATGACTTACACCTGCGCTTATTATCCATCTGCGGATACTTCGTTAGAGGATGCTCAAGATAATAAACACCGCCTGGTGTTTGAGAAACTCCATCTCAAAGAAGGCGATCGTCTTTTGGACGTCGGTTGTGGCTGGGGGCAGATGGTGATGTACGCGGCCCGACGCGGCGTGAAGTCTCTGGGGGTCACCTTGTCTCAGCAACAATATGAGTGGGCTCGTGCTGCTATTGCCGAGGAAGGCTTAGAGGGCCTAGCTGAGGTGCGATGCCTTGATTATCGTGACGTTAAAGAAGAGGATTTTGATGCGGTTTCTGCAATCGGAATCCTGGAGCACATCGGCCGAGATAACTATGAAAATTTCTTCACCCAGATTTATTCCAAGCTAAAACCCGGTGGTCGGATGCTTAATCATTGCATCACCTATCCCGACAATCGATTCCGGAAAACAGGTAGTTTTATTGATCGCTATATTTTCCCCGACGGAGAATTGGCAGGTTCGGGAACAATTATCTCGACTATGCAAGATGCTGGTTTCGAAGTTCTCCACGAAGAAAACCTGCGTTACGATTATCAGCGGACGCTGCATGATTGGTGTGAAAATCTCAAAGCACACTGGGATCAGGCAACCACCCTCGTCGGGGAGCCTATCGCTAAGCTCTGGGGACTCTACATGGCAGGTTCTGAGTGGGGATTTGAACATAATATAGTTCAGCTCCATCAAGTCCTGGGGATAAAGCTATTAGATGATGGTTCCCGGGGAGATATTCCACGAAGATTCTGGTGGCAGCCCTAAAGCTCTACTAGGGTAGGGACCGTTATGGCAACGATGCGGCAGATGGTCCATGAACGGATCGAAAGAATACAAGAGACCCACCAAAAAACTAAGCAAAGTCGCTATGGTTTCCTGGTCCGACCTCTCACACTGATTTTAGGCTGGACGGTAGTCATCATCGGGATCATTACTATCCCTCTGCCCGGTCAAGGGTGGTTGACAACGTTTGTGGGAGTGGGAATTCTCTCTCTGGAGCAAAAATGGGCCAGAAACCTTTTGGGGTGGGGTGTTCACCAGTATGATCGCCTGGCGGCATGGTATAGCCGGCAAAGTCTGAGCGCCAGGGTTTTCATGATGGCTGTTTTAGTCGTGGTGATCTGGGTGGTGTTCATCGCCCTGGCTTATGGTTTCTGGCGTTGGGGCTCCGCGGAGTGGTTAGATCCTCTGGCCCGGTGGATCGGCTTGCATCGTTAACTAACCATCCGAGGATCACGAATCCACAGACAACCACGAGTAAGAAAGCGGTTCTTTGTTGTGGGCGTGGATCTTGCTGTTGTGGTGCGGGAAGGGAAATAGATCGAGTTTCGGTGTCTTCTACTGTGGTAGGCCCAGGCAGATGCCCAAGTGCACGAAGCGGATCAAGCTCACCATTTGCTGGCCATGCTGCGGAGTACATTCGCTGCCGAAGTTGGGCAGCGGTTTCTGTTGGGTAACGCTCCTTTAACAGCGCGGCGATCCCGGAAATGACCGGTGCCGCGAAACTGGTTCCCTCCCATGGTTGATCTCCCTGGTTAGTCTGGATTCCCTGGACCGGTCGGGGATCACCTAGCGGAGACAAACCTAGCGGAACATGGCCTGGTGCTGCTAGTAGGTGCGGGCCGCTTAGTGAATAATCGGTGTGTTTCCCATCTGGATCAAGCGCGGCCACACCCACCACTGTGTTGCTGTGAGCAGGGAAAACGATGTCGCCAGGTTCGCATCCTTGACCTCGATTTCCGGCTGCGGCCACAACGACGGCATTGTTAGCCTCTGCGTGAGCAAGAGCAGTATTAAGCACCCCCAGGTCCACGGTGGCTGCGCGGGCCGGTGATAAGCACGCCACCACGGAAAGATTAATTACTCCAGCATGATGTTCTAGGGCTTTTTCTATAGCTTTGGCCATGCCCGCTAAAGTCCCAGTAGCATCCTCACCGGATTTCGTAGTTTGTCTAATGCTGATAATTTCTGCAGCGGGAGCGACTCCCAGTAAGGAGTCCTCAGTAGGAGCCGGACGGGCAGCGATAATTCCCGCGACGATAGTCCCATGCCGATCACAATCTTCTAGGCCGTTGGTGTTACCGACTAGATCACCACCGGGGATTACTTCGCCCAATCTGGGATGAGGATAGACACCAGTATCGATGACAGCTATTTTGACTCCAGCACCTTGAGAGAATCGGTGAGCTGCTAGAAGATTCGGATCAGGGGGTTGGGGCGCTAAAGAACGGTGGTGAAGAGCCGGGCAGCGGGTTTGAGCTTGAGCTACGGGAATAGTGCCGAAGAAACATAATCCGCTCAGGAGACATCCAGCTACAAGGGCTCCCGACACAACTCTAGAGATTATTGACATGTGACAGTTACCCCAAGCCTCGGATGAAGCCGAATAGTCCCATGAGATGAAGCGTTAAAGGGATAGATAGCGCAAGGGCAATTGATTCTGCGCGTTCAAACCAGACCAGAGTGGTGGGTTGTAATCGAGCTAGGTGCGCTGCCCACAACGGGGCAGCGCAGAGGAAAAGACATAATCCCAGGCATAAAGCTAAGGCCCAGGTGACAAATCCAGCATGGATAACCGCGAGGATAAGTGCGATGATGCAGCCCAGTGCCATGAGACTAAGCGCGAGTGTGCCGCCGGGGCGTCGATAACGCAGGGCATGGATACTAATGGCGATAGAGCAACTTACACAGAGCGCAACCACCCATCCATCACCATTCCACCCTAAGGCGATGATTGCGGGAACCATACATAGCGTTGCGCCAGCAAGGAAACCATCGTGGAGTTTTTCTGCCCGTTCCACCTTCCCATCAATATCGGGAATCTGCTCATCAGCAATGGTGAATGCTTGTCCCGGTGAAGGAAGGCGAGGGACTTTTAACCCGGCTAAGTAAATGGCTGCATGTGGGGCTGTCAAGGGGATGAGCACGGCCACCAAGACCAGCATGGCGGCAAGGCCTCGATACGAGAGACCGCTTCCTAAAGCGATGGCGCTCATGAGTCCAGCTACAGCGCACACCATAGCTACTGCATTAAGGGCAATGTTCACCGTGCTGCTGAAATTCAACAACATGAGAACTACTCCACCGCAGGCTAGCGCGGCAACTAGTGCCCAAGCCAATTGTTGCCCGTGGGGAAGGTGAAGTTCCGGGATAGCGAAGAGGAATCCAGTGCTAAGAGCGCTAACTACGGTAGAAACGCTCAGGAGAAGATTGTGCTGACTGCGATAATGGATTGCGATTAAGCCTAAGGTCAGCAGGAATATCCGTGACCAATAAGGAACACTATCGAGTGCTAAAGCCAGGAGCACCCACATGCTGAGAATAGTTGCTGCAAATGGGAGATAATTCTCTAGGTGCAAGGAGGGGTTGGGAGAGCGATGAACCAAAGCCTCAGCAGCGTCGCGTAACACCGGCATCTCTGATTCCAAGCGGGGTGAGAGCACAAGGATGTCTCCATGATGAACTCCGAGAGCAGCTAACGGCCGAGTTTGATCAAAAAGTTGTCCAGTGACAGTGGCCACCTGCCATGGTCGATCAATCTTTGGAGCGTTGCATAGCGCGGTGATATCTCCCAGGACCTCCGCAAGAGTGGATGAGGTCGGTATCGCTAGATCAGCCTCTCGGTGATAATTTCCAACATGAATGCGGATAGTTAAGCGAACTACATGGTCAGTTATCATAGAAAATCCCCCGAATTCCCCAAAAGTATGGTGTTTGCGATCATTATGACTTAGGATGGGCAATAAGTCCATAGGGGAGGGAAATTGTTTAGGGGGGATGTTGTGCTATCCAATTCCTTGACCACTACCGTTCCGGTTATTGGTCTCGCTGAACGAGAGATTGTTCCGCCGCTCCCGGCTGGAAGTCTAGAAGTTGAGGCCGTCCCGGCGGCACAACGAGGACAAAAGTTACCTCTGATCCGGATTTTGATTCCGATCGTGATGGTGGCTGCCATGATCGGGATGGTCGCCATGCTGTTTCTCGGGGACGGCAAAATACACCCAATGATGTTGCTTTTCCCCATCATGATGGTGGCTTCTATGCTCATGATGCTGAGTAATGGAAGCGGTAATGATATCGACGAGACCCGTCGTACTTATCTTCGCCATCTTGGGAGCCTGCGGGAACAGGCGTTGAAAAACGCGGCTGCCCAACGACGTCATGATCTTCACCGGCACCCTGATCCTGGTGATCTATGGACTTTAGTGGGAAGTCGGCGAATGTGGGAACGAGCAACGGGAGACCCCGATGTCCTAGAAGTTCGGTGCGGTAGTGGAACGATGGAACTATGCACCCCGTTAAGCGTGCGTGACCCTGGGGCAACCGAGGACCTTGATCCGGTCTGTGCAGTGTCTTTGCGTCATACGATTGCTACGGTGGGGGAAGTGGCAGATATGCCTATTGTCATCCAGCTTCAGGCTTTCCCTTATCTAGGTTTACGGGGAACTCATGCAGCTGACGTAGCTCGGGCTCTTATCGCCCAGTTAGTTTTTCATCATGGTCCCGACACGGTAGGGGTCCATGCTATCGGCGGAGGATGGGGATGGTTGAAGTGGGTGCCACATCATCGCGATTATTTGCACGCCCAGCATCGAATACTTGTTGTTGATCACCTAGATACAACCGGGACAGAAGAGTTTCTGAGCCATCACGATTGGGATTGCATTATCGACGTTGGAACGCGTCCCGGAACTTTTCTTTATGACTGCTGTGAACAAGAGGGCCTTTTAATTCAGTGTGAGCATTATCTATCAGCGATTACTGAGACAGGCAGAGAAGAGCTGGGGGTTTCTGATGGGCTCGATAGGTTACAGACCCTTGATCTAGCTCGACGTCTGAGCCGCTATGACCGGCCGCTAGGTGGGCGTCGAACGTCAATACCCGGGGAAGAGCATCTAGGTTTGCTGGGGTTACTAGGGATTACCGATCTTAAGAAAGTTGATTGGAATGGTTTGTGGGCGCCGCGAGGTTCTGGGCATTTAGCAATTCCCTTTGGTGTTGATTCCGATGGAGAGCCAGTTTTCCTTGATATTAAAGAGTCTGCCAAAGGAGGAATGGGGCCACACGGATTGTGTATTGGCGCTACTGGTTCCGGGAAATCCGAAACATTGAGGACGCTGGTGGTTTCCCTGGTGAGCACTCATTCACCAGCTGATGTGAACTTAGTGTTGGTGGATTTCAAAGGGGGTGCAACATTTTTAGGGCTAGAAAAACTACCGCATACTTCGGCAGTCATCACCAATTTGGAGGAAGAGGCCATCTTGGTGGATCGAATGCAAGATGCCATTAGCGGGGAGCTGAATCGCCGTCAGGAGATTCTGCGGAAAGCTGGGAATTTCGCCAATATTAGTGATTACAATGCTGCGTGTCCGGAACTTCCCGGGTTCCAGCCTATTCCAGCTTTATTCATCATCGTCGATGAATTTTCCGAACTCCTCGGGCACCATCCTGATTTCGCCGATCTTTTTGTTGCTGTTGGACGCTTGGGGCGAAGCCTGAACATCCATCTACTCTTAGCCAGCCAAAGGCTTGAAGAAGGTAAACTTCGGGGTTTGGATTCCCACTTGTCCTACAGGATAGGGCTAAAAACTTTCTCTGCGGCTGAATCACGACAAGTAATTGGTATTCCCGACGCCCATCAGCTTCCCGGTCACCCCGGTGCTGGGTTTTTGAGAAGTGATGCAGACAGAATCACTCGTTTCCAAGCAAGTTATGTCTCTGGACCCTTACCTCAACAAATCCGCGAAGTTGAATCCCCGCGAGTGTCTGTACACCTATTCGATTCGTGGGAGGATGTTACTCAAACGCAAGGTGAAATGGCTGAGCTTGAGCGAGTGGTTCTTGACCACTCAACCACAGTCGTCGACGCCGTGGTGGAGTGCGTGACCGCAGCAGCTCACCAACGCGGTGAAACAGCACATCAAATGTGGCTTCCCCCATTACCCGACCGAATTGAGTTATCTGACATCGCCCAAGAAGCTGCAGGATGGAACGTGCCGTTAGGGGTGATTGATCGGCCATATTTTCAACGGCAAGATATTTTCCAGATAGACCTGGAATCTGGCGGTGGTCATCTAGCCGTATGCGGTGGACCACGTTCTGGGAAATCTACTCTTCTTTTTAGTTTCGCAGTGTCTTTGGCGGTTCACCACGGCCCTGAAGACTTGGCTTTTTATGTACTAGATCTGGCAGGGGCGCTGAGCAAATTATCGTATTTGCCGCATGTTGCCGGCATTGCTCAACAACAAGATGCAGAAAGAGTTCATCGCATGATTGATGAACTGTGTTCTCGAATAGAAGGAGACGACAGTGTGCAGCCAGGGCGGCGAATCGTGCTGCTTATTGATGGTTGGCATGTCATTAGCTCGGACTTTGAGAACTTAGTGGACAAAATAAGTCGCCTGGCTGCTGATGGTCCTGGCGCCGGAATTCATGTGTGCATTTCTACCTCTCGGTGGACGACGCTTCGGCCCGCTATCCGAGACCTCATTCAGCACCGAGTTGAACTGCGCTTAAGTGAAGCGATGGATTCACTTATTGACCGACACGCTCAAGGCAAAATACCCCTGAAACCAGGCCGGGGAATTACTCCTTCAGCAGAGCAAATGCTTATTGCTATGAGCAGCTCCCAGGATTTAGCGTATGTGGCAGAAACAGCGTATAAGCGTGGGTGCCAAAAAGTACCGCAGCTGAGGATGCTTCCGGATGAAGTGAAGAAAGCAGACCTTCCGTCTTCGCACCCCAAGGCAATTCCTCTAGGGGTTGGAGGTCCACGGCTAGACACATTGCTCTGGAACCCTCAAGAAGATGCACACATTGTCTGTACAGGTTCTCAAGGCTCAGGGAAATCGACTTTCCTGGCCGCTGTCTCCGCAGGAATAAGCCAACTAGCTGCACATCAGGCGAGGATCGTCATGATTGATCACCGGCGAAGTCATTTAGGGGCCATCCCGCAGAATATGCTTGCCGGGTACTCCGCTTCCTCTGTGGAGTCCCAGAAGCTACTCGCCGATACTGTAACAACACTGCGGACACGGTTGCCCGGTGCGGACATCACCCCTTCTCAGCTTCGGGCACGAGACTGGTGGGAGGGTCCGGATATTTACCTCCTCATTGATGATCTTGATTTAGTTTCAGAAGCAGATCTACATCAGCTGGGGGAGTTGCTCCCCCATTCACGAGACATCGGTTTACATCTTGTTGTCGCTCGAAAGTCAGGTGGAATAGCGCGAGCGTTTTTCAGCACCTTTCTTTCTGCCCTCAAGGATCAACAGCCCGCAGTGCTGCTACTAGATGCAGACCCCGAAGAAGGAAAAATCATGGGGATAAAACCACAATCACAGCCACCGGGGCGTGGTAAGTGGCAACGTCGCGGCGAGGTGTGGGGAGTATGTCGTATCGTGAATAACTGCGCTGAGGCGGAGGTGGTGTAGCCATGCCACACTCGGTAGATACCAAAGTCATCCTGACGGTCCTGGATACCGCCACAATTATCGAAGGCCCAGAAACGGTTTATCGATATGATTTAACAGGTGTGGGGATTAGAGAAGGGTGGGCGGCAGCTGGTGTTCTTGATCAAATTCAGTCAAGCGTAGGTCCCCAGTGGCCAGAAATCGACGTTACCCTTGATGCTGATAACGAAGTCACCACAATTTTGCAGGAATTGTTGGAGTCTAAAGGGGTAAAAGTACACCCCATTCGGAACGAATCACAGGTATCTCCGGAACTTGAGAGTGAGGATTCTCCGTGGGTGCACGTTGATGACAATGAGGAAAGAACGAACCTCATTGAGGATGAAGAAACACCGCTAGAGACTCGACGCCTTAATCTTCGCGCAGACGTGGGGCAGGGTGCTGAGAAATTGATTGTGGTGGGGTTAGGCGTTGCTGCTGTTGTTTTTGCCGGAATATCGTGGTGGGCGTTTAGACACGTGCTCAGCAGCGAACCTCACACTGCGCCGGACGCTAGTCAGGTGGACGTCGATCAACTCCCTTCTCAACTAGAAACCAGTGCGGTGCGTTCCGCGATTCCGGAAGTTAAAGAAGCAGAACCAGTGGTGCTTAGTCGCGGAGGTGTGCAGATTCGACTCCCTGAGGGGTTTAGCTTGCAGGAGGAATCAGGTGCGTTGAGGGCCGTAGGGAAAGACCCAGAGTTAAGAATCCATCTTGCTCACGATCCTGTGCATGGGGTGCCAGCACAGGAAGTAGAAAAAGAAATTAGAAACAAGATTGAGCGGGACCCTTCCTTGCAGCTGGTGGCCGAAGAATCCGGAAGGATTAAGTATCGAGAAGAGCCTGGAGATGGTTCCGAGGTGGCCTGGGAAACCTGGTTAAGCGACGGTTTTCAATACAGTGTGGGTTGTCACACCAGAAATAAACCCACAGTGATTCAGCAAGCGGCTTGTCGAATGGCTTTTGAGTCTTTTGGTCCGACGTCATAAAAGGTTTCGGCGAGATATGGCACGAGATTTAGCGACTGTGGGAACCAGTTACTCAGTTCTCGGGTCTTAAATAAATGAAGCTACCGAAAGGGGAAAGTTTCCCCGGAGTTTCACGACACATTAAAGATCAATGAGAATGTTCGAGGAGGGGCGAACACATGTCACTACTAAGAACTGAAGCTGATGTCATGCTAGCTACGGCAGGTCGAGTGGATGACACCAATGCTCAGGTACAGGGCGAACTCCAAAGATTGCGTGGGGTAGTTGACGGAGTACGGGGTAGTTGGGCAGGACAGGCCCAGGTGAGCTTCGATGGGCTCATGGAGAGATGGAATAGCTCTGCTAGGCAAATACAAGAGGCGTTGAGTTCGATTAGTGAAAATATTCGCTCAAACGCGGCCAATTACGCACATATCGAAGCAGACAACGCCCAGGCCTTCAGCGCTGTCGGCGGCCAAGGACTCAATCTATAAATCAGCAGCAGGAGGAATAACAACGATGACGCAGATTAAATATCAATTTGGCGCTATTGAGGGGGCAGCTGCAGATATTTCCGCCACCTCTGGGCGGATCAATCAACTTCTTGCGGATCTTAAATCACACATTCAACCAATGGTTTCTAGCTGGGAAGGAGAGGCCGCAACTGCCTACCAGGCAGCGCAAAACCAGTGGGATCGCGCAGCTGAAGAGCTTAACCATGTCCTAGCCACAATTTCTCGCACTGTGTCTCAAGGAAATGAGAGGATGAGTGACGTGAATCGGCGTGCAGCGGCAAGCTGGGGGTAGAAAAGCACATGGGTTAGCCTGCTCCGGGCCGATAACTCACGTATTTTCTCACTCCTTGAACTGAGGGCATGAATGGTAGTCATGCCAGGGCAGATGGGGCAGTTCCAGGAGTACCGAAAAGATCGGGGGAATGGTCTGTGAGCCGGAATCACAGCACTCGTGTTCCAGAAACGACGGGTGCTGTGATTTTTATAATGGGAACACTGCGCTCAAAACACAAAAGTGAGCGGTTTGGAAGTGGTCGTCAACATCGCTATGATGGTTCACTTGTGTGGAGTTTGCTTTAGCTATGTCTTGCGGAGATGAACCGGAAGTCAAAAGCTTAGAGGCAAACAGCGTAATCAACTCGGGTCTCCACCGGCCGCCGTGTTTGATTTCCACCCCTGGTTTCGCCTCAGACACCAGGATTTTGGCTGGCAGTTCTGGACAGACTTTTAAAGGAGTCATTTTGTCTACTTTCCACCCGAAGAGTGGTGACATTACCCGCAAGTGGTATGTCATCGATGCCACTGACGTGGTACTGGGTCGTCTTGCTACCCATGCAGCTAATCTGCTGCGCGGAAAAGGCAAGCCGATTTTTGCCCCCAACGTTGACTGTGGTGATCACGTCATCATCATCAATGCTGACAAGGTTCGTGTATCTTCCAACAAGCGTGAGCGTGAGTTCCGCTATCGCCACTCCGGTTACCCGGGTGGTTTGAAGACCATGACCTTGGGTCGTGCCTTAGATCTTCACCCAGAGCGTACTGTCTTTGAAGCTATCAAAGGCATGATGCCGCACAATAAGCTCTCCCGCGCTTCCGTAAAGAAGCTGCATGTCTTCGCTGGTGAGGATCATCCTTACGCCGGCCAGAAGCCCGAGAACTACGAGATCAAGCAGGTGGCACAGTGACCGAAAATAACACCGAGAACAATATTGCCGACGCCGCGGACATCGCTGCTGCAGCTGCTGCTACTGAGGAATTCACCAACACCATTGGTGATGCTGTAGCTCCAGCTGAAAGCGAAGGAGAAGTTGAGGTTCAGGCTCCCGCTCAGCACGAAGGTCCCATCCAGACTGTAGGACGTCGTAAGCGCGCTATCGTACGGGTTCGGATGGTTCCGGGTTCCGGAAAATTCTCCTGCAACGGTCGCACCTTGGAGGATTACTTCCCGAATAAGTTGCATCAGCAGCTGATTAAGGATCCGCTCACCCTTCTAGAGCGTGAAGGACAATTCGATATTCAAGCTAACTTGAAAGGCGGTGGCCCCACCGGACAGGCTGGTGCTTTCCGGTTAGCTATTGCCCGTGCTCTGAATATCTACAACCCAGGTGATCGTCCCGCCCTGAAGAAGGCAGGATTCCTCACCCGTGATTCTCGTGCTGTGGAGCGCAAGAAGGCTGGTCTGCACAAGGCTCGTCGTGCACCGCAGTACTCCAAGCGTTAATCCAATCGCTGCAGCTTCATCGCCTCTTATTGTTGTTGGCTTAGATTCCCAGTTTTCTCGCTGGGACATACTCTGGGCCTCAGCACTAGGGGGCGTTTTGCGTTGCCTCGACTAGGTGTGGACGTCGCACAAATAACACCAACACACCCCACCTTGGCTAAAATCTCACCCCGTGGGCACGGCATAATAGCTGTCATGACTCGACTTTTCGGAACAGATGGGGTTCGTGGCCTCGCTAACAAGACACTCACTGCCTCCCTGGCGTTAAAGCTAGGAGCGGCAGCAGCCGAGGTGCTTACTCGAGAGGTACATTCCTCTAAGCGCCGCCCAGTGGCTATTGTTGGTCGCGATCCTAGGGTTTCGGGAGAAATGCTGGCTGCCGCTCTGGCTGCGGGAATGGCATCCCGAGGGGTTGATGTGCTGCGGGTAGGAGTTTTGCCCACCCCGGCGGTGGCTTATCTCACGGATGATTATGGGGCAGATATTGGGGTGATGATCTCCGCCTCCCATAATCCCATGCCAGATAATGGCATCAAGTTCTTCTCGGCCGGGGGACATAAACTGCCGGATGACATTGAAGATGAAATCGAAAACGCCATGTCCGAATTGGATGAGGAAGGCCCCACCGGACACGGAATTGGGCGGATTATTGAAGAAGCCCCAGATGCCCGGGAACGCTATCTTCATCATCTTGCCCATGCGGTGCGGACCGATCTATCTGGGATTAAGGTCGTTGTGGATACAGCAAACGGTGCGGCTTTTGATGTTGCGCCTGCGGCCTACCGTGCGGCGGGGGCTGAGGTGATTGCTATTCACCATAAACCCAATGCCTACAACATCAACGATGAATGTGGCTCCACCCACATCGACCAAATTCAAGCAGCGGTTCTAGAGCATGGGGCTGATCTTGGTTTGGCGCATGATGGCGACGCTGATAGGTGTTTAGCGGTGGATCATGAAGGACATATCGTTGATGGGGATCAGATCATGGCGATCTTAGCGGTAGCCATGCAGGAAAAAAATAATCTTCGGGAAAATACTCTGGTTGCCACGGTGATGTCGAATTTAGGGTTAAAACTCGCGATGGATAACGCTGGCATTTCGATGGTGAACACCAAGGTGGGGGACCGTTATGTTCTAGCTGAGTTGAATGCTCGGAATTTATCTCTCGGGGGTGAACAATCGGGGCACATCATTCAGCCGGCCTATTCCACGACAGGTGATGGTTTACTCACTGGTTTATCGTTGATGGCGCGCATGGCTCAAACTCACTCCTCGCTCCAGGAGCTCGCCCAGGTTATGCAGGTTTTGCCGCAAGTACTCATCAATGTTCCGGTGTCTGATAAAAACGCCATTTTGGATGATCCTTCGGTTCGGGCAGCAATTTCTGCTGCCGAGGAAGAATTGGGGGAAACAGGTCGAGTCCTCCTGCGCGCGTCCGGCACTGAGGAGTTATTCCGGGTGATGGTAGAGGCCGCCTCAGAAGACAAAGCACGTGCTGTTGCGGGACGACTTGCTGCGGTGGTTGCCGCAGTGTAGGCGTATCGTTTCACAGCCCGACGGGAACCTCAACGCTTCTTTTCCAGTCCAAGGTGTAAAAACACTGGCACGGCGAAAAGGGGCGTTTTGTGATTTCCAGGTCAAGTATCCACGTGGAATTTCAACAATCAATGGCAGCACTCGAAGCTACCCGGATCTCTACGGAACAGTGCCGTCATGAGCATTGTGCAAGCCCTCCGGCTTTTCCGGCCGAAGCCCTAGGGAAGGGTTTTAGCGATTATGGTCACGCGCTAAGAACTGCGTTAGAACAGGTCTATCAAGCTAATCTTGATCGTTTGGATCTATCGGACACAACGGTGTATGCGGCGCAGCGTGATCTCCAGCAAATAGGTGGCACGGACCGTCAGATCGCTGAAGATATGTCGATTTCTGAATGAGGGGGCAACGATGAGTTCGACGCTATCTGCAGGTTCTTCTATTCAAGATATCTATGCATCGACGGTAGGGGATCTCCAAAGTGCATCTCGAGGTTTGTACCAAGGTCCACAATCTAGTACCGAAGAACTCCTGGCTTTAGCTCAACGCACTGATGGGCTTGATACCGGGGCTCTAGCCGAACATGTGAAGCGAGCGTCGGGGCCGTCTTTATCGGGTTATATATCAGGAGCTTTGGAGCACGCGCATGATCTTCTCCACGGCGTGCTAGAAGGTGGAATAGCTGGGTTTCTTCAAGAGTTACTTAATGATTTTGCTCATCAGGATGAACGCGCAGATCAGCTCTGTGTGCAGGCGGAAGATGCAGCTGACACTATTGATAGCATCTGCCAGGACACCAATACGGCCATTTATGAAGTCCTCAAATTAATGCAGCAGTCGGTGAAAATCCTCGTGGGTTTTCTCGGCACCTTGGATCCGGCAATACGCAGTGAGGAGTTTTATGCCGCAGTGCGTTGTGCTGCAGACCTCATCAATGAGGCGGGGGGATGTGTGAAAGATTCTTTTCACAGCCGGGATGAAGCCCTAGGAGCATGTTTTCACCAGTTCTTACGCTGTGCTGAACGGGTGTCTGATCATCCTGCGCCGCAGACTCCCTCGGCATTATCCGCCCAGGATTGTGCCGTAGCTAATGCAGCAACTCAAGTAGCGACGTCAACGGCGAGCACTATGGGTGGTTCTACGGGATTGACTACTCCAACCCCACCCCCAGGCCTGTCGATTCCACAGATACCGTCCCTACCACCCCTACAATGTCCGCCATTTACGCTTCCGAACGCTGAGTCTTTCGGCGGAGTATTAGGCGCAGCGGGAATAGGAGTAGCGGTGGCGGGAGCTGGAGCCCTTATTTCTCACCTGGAAAACTGTTTGCCGATGTCGGTAGTGCCAGAGATCCCTGAAGTTCCAGAGCTCTGCGAAACACCCGATGAGGGAGAGCCAAACGTAGGGGAGAGTGGTGATCTATGCCCTGAAAAACCAGAGACACCCAAAGCTCCGGATCCGGAACCTTGCGCTAAGACGGCCGGGGAGTCAAGCGTTGATCTTGATAACGTGCCGGAGCCACCACCTCCGGCGGGAAAGATAGCGAATATGGACAATGCCGCTGCCCCGGTCACGGATCTAGGGAGTGATTCATTAGCTTCTAGCCCCCACACGCCAACTGGTGAAGAAGGGTTGAGTGCAGCCTCAGCCGACAGAGAAGAGCAGAATACCACCTCAACCACGGTGGATATGCCGGGAGAAGCTCATAAGGCAGGAGAATGGTGATGAATGAATTTGAAGAGTTTGCGAAGCAGTTTCGAGCGAGAGCGCAAGCGCGATTATTGGAATTTGAGAAGGTTCTGCAAGAAGCTACTCGGCAGGTGCCCAATGATCGACTGCGCTCTCAACCGCGACAATTAAGCGAACAACCACCAGGGCAAGAGACGTCGCTGCGCCGGCGCGGTCCAGTAAAAAGTGTGCTGAGAGAATCGAGGTGGGAGTAGCTCCTCATCCTCAGTGCTTGGCTATGGCTACGACCTAGTTCTGAATTTCGCTCAGCGCGGTACTGGAACTTAGCTCTACTCCTGCTTTTTCGGCTAATTCTTCACCCACGTAGGAGCGCACCTTCTTAGCTTCAGCCAGGGCGGCGGAAAAACCGGAGTACTTATTTTGCTGATCTAGTTGATGCAGCAAGAAGCCGGTGATCAGTCCGCGAGCTGTTTCCTGCGCAGACCACTGAGGTTTGCCATTTCCGATAGCTAAATTCAGCAAAGAGTCCTCGCTAAAGCCCAACTGATTAGCCTTAGCGATTTCTCGGTAGGCGACGTCTCCTCGCCAGCTATACGCCAGTTTTGCGGGATTACCGGCATCGATCAAAGAGTCATGGCCAGAACCAATAACTAAACCTGGAATATCTAGTGATCGAGCAGCAGCAACGGCGGACGGGGCAGTAACCGCAGGATAGAGTGCTGCCACTGCTTTAACTTTGGGATTGTCAACAGCAGCCAGGACGGCACATCCCGCTCCCATCCCGTGTCCTACCAGACCTAATTTCCCGGGTCCCACGGTGACACTTCCGGTACCTAACTTGACGCCGGCGATGATTTGTAGACAGGATTCTAGGTCGGCAGCAAAGCCACGGTGATCAGGGGAGAAACCGGTTTCGGTATTGGGGGCAGCCACTGCGATTCCCCAGCTGGCAAAGTGACGCAGCGTGGCGTGGTATTTCCCGACGTTTTTCATCCAGTCATGCCCAAAGACAATTCCTGGAACTCCATTGCCCTCCGCAGGGACATAGACCTTCCCCGGAAGGCCGGCATAGTCCAGGTCTCCCACGAGGACATGATGGGGACCACGCTTGGATAACTTCGATAGATGTTTCTTCAAATTCTCAGACACGTGTCCCAGGATATAGTCTAGGGTCCATGTGCGGAATTATTGGATATGTAGGTAACCGTCAGGGAATGCCGCTGGCGCTGGATGCGTTGCGCCGAATGGAGTACCGGGGTTATGACTCAGCAGGTATTGCAGTAGCGGATAATCACCAAATTAATTCGGTAAAAAGGGCAGGAAAACTGCGTAATTTAGAGGATCGCATTGCCGAAATTGGTGAAGAAAACTTCCACGGTTCCACCGCCATTGGGCACACTCGGTGGGCGACACATGGTCGACCGACGAATGAAAATGCTCACCCCCATATGTCCTTCGATGGCAAGGTTGCCATTGTCCACAACGGCATCATTGAGAATTTTGCGCCGCTGCGGGAAGAACTACAGCGCAAAGGTATAGAGATGATGTCGGAAACTGATTCCGAGGTGGCCGCACACCTGCTGGCGCTGGCTTATCAAGAAGGGGAGACTGCCGGTAATTTCCAGGCCTCAGCATTAGCGGTTCTTAACCGTCTTGAGGGAGCTTTTACTCTGCTTTTCATGCATGCTGATCATCCCGATCAGATCATTGCTGGGCGGCGTTCAACTCCACTCATTGTGGGGGTAGGCGACAATGAGATGTTCTTAGGTTCAGATGTTGCTGCTTTTATCGAATACACGAAGAACGCGGTGGAATTAGGACAAGATAACGTCGTCGTCCTCCGTCAGCATGATTTTGAGATCCTCAATTTTGACGGATCGCCTGCGCAAGGTCGAGCCTTCACGATCGATTGGGATCTAGCTGCAGCGGAAAAGGGCGGATTTGATTCCTTTATGCTCAAGGAAATCCATGAGCAGCCAGCCGCGGTCCGTGACACGCTGGCAGGACATTATCACAATGGCCGGGTTACCTTAGATGAACAGAACCTCAGTGACGAGGACCTCAAATATATTGATCAGGTGTTTGTCGTGGCCTGTGGTTCGGCCTATCATTCCGGCCTTCTCGCAAAATACGCCATTGAGCATTGGGTTCGTATTCCGGTGCAAATTGAGGTGGCCAGCGAATTTCGATACCGTGATCCGGTGTTAGATGAGCGCACTCTGGTTTTAGCAATCTCCCAATCCGGTGAAACAGCTGATACCTTGGAAGCAGTCCGACATGCAAAGTCGCAGGGGGCTAAAGTTTTAGCGGTATGTAATACCAATGGTTCGCAGATTCCCCGCGAGTCAGATGCGGTGCTCTATACCCACGCTGGCCCTGAAATCGGGGTAGCGTCCACCAAAGCTTTCTTAGCGCAAGTCGCAGCCAATTACATCGTGGGATTAGCGCTAGCCCAGGCTAAAGGCACCAAGTACCCGGATGAAATTGCGGAGATCTACCGTTCCTTGGAGGAAATCCCAGCGAAAATTGAGTCGCTATTGGCGTGCGAAGATCAGGTCACTGACATTGCGCAACTTCTAGGGGCGGTGCGCACCATGTTGTTCTTAGGTCGCGGCGTTGGCTACCCGGTTGCCCTCGAGGGTGCTTTGAAATTGAAGGAGCTTGCCTATATTCACGCTGAAGGTTTCCCGGCCGGAGAGCTTAAGCATGGGCCCATTGCGCTCATTGAGGATGATCTTCCTGTTGTGGTGGTAGTTCCCAGCCCGCGGGGAGTAACGTTGCTGCACTCCAAGATTGTGTCGAATATCCAAGAGATTCGGGCTCGCGGGGCAAAAACTATTGTGATTGCGGAAGAGGGCGATACCGCTGTCGAACCTTATGCCAATTGGTTGATTCGGATACCGGAAACTCCCTCGATGATGCAGCCGTTGTTAGCGACTGTGCCTTTGCAGTTCTTGGCGGCAGAGATTGCACGTCAATGTGGCAATGAGGATATTGACAAGCCCCGTAATCTCGCGAAGTCTGTCACCGTTGAATAGCAGTAACGTGGAAAATTTATCGACGCCACTATGCCGTCCATTGATTCAAACGCGGATCGACCTGGGGGCGATTGCCCATAACACTCGGGTTGTGAAAGAGCGATTGCGGCCGGGCACTCAGCTCATGGCGGTTGTTAAAGCCGACGGGTACAACCACGGTGCGGTCTCTGTTGCCCGGGTGATGGTGGAAAATGGGGCCGACGCCCTCGGGGTTGCTACCTTGCCGGAAGCTCTGGAACTACGTCGTGCCGGAATTGAGGTTCCGGTGCTGGCTTGGATGTGGACACCTCACATCCCGTCGGAGGTTATGGCTCACGTGCTGTCGAACAATATTGCTGTGGGGGTGGCGTCTTTAGCCCACGCCCAAGCAATTGCCCAGGTGACTCAACGCGGCATACCGGCTGAGGTGTACGTGAAGGTAGAAACCGGGATGCACCGCTCAGGAGTGGACCCGGAACACTGGGAAACTGTTTTTTCCTACCTAAAAAACACCCCCGGAGTGCAGGTGCAAGGAGTTTTTAGCCACCTATCCTCCGCCGACGATCCTAAAAATCCAGCGACTGACCTACAAGCCACACAGTTTTTCCGCGCTATTGAATGCGGCCGCGCGGTGGGATTGGAGCTGCCAATTAATCATCTGTGTAATTCTCCAGCGACGATGACTCGCCCTGATCTTCATGGCGACATGGTTCGGGTAGGAGTGTGTCTGTATGGCGGCCAGCCAGTCTTCCAAGAGTCCTTCCCGGTTCAGCCGGCGATGAGCTGGCTATCCGAGGTGGTGATGGTAAAACCTATCGCTCAAGGGGAAGCCACTAGTTATGGTTTGACCTGGGCCGCCCAGCGCGCTGGATACCTAGCCGTCGTTCCGGTGGGCTATGCCGATGGTTTGCCTCGCTCCGCTCAAGGAGTGTTGGAGGTTGCCATTAAGGGAAGACGTTATCCGCAGGTAGGCCGAGTATGCATGGACCAATTTCTGGTTGATCTAGGAGAAAACCCAGATCAGATAACAACGGGCGATGAGGTCTGCCTTTTTGGTTCCCTACCAGGCGCGTTGTCTCCCAGTGAACTAGCCCAACGGCTAGGCACTATTGATTATGAGTTATTCTGTCGCCCAACTGGGCGTACTGAACGAGAGTACGTACCCTCGGGCATGGTGAAGTCGGTGAGTGATGAAAGATAGTTTCCCCTTATCGGGTCGAGTCAGTCTTCCAGAGGCGAAGGATACTCAAGACTTTGGGGAGAAACTTGGGGCTGCCCTAGAAGCAGGAGATCTCGTCATCCTCGATGGCCCTTTGGGGGCCGGGAAAACTACCCTTACTCAGGGGATAGCGCGGGGGATGGGAGTGCGAGGTAGGGTGACTTCCCCTACCTTTGTAGTCGCGCGGGAACATCGTCCGCAGCAGGGCGCTGGTTTAAGGTCCCCCACCCTTATCCACGTGGATGCTTATCGTCTACTTGATGGTGAAACAGATCCGTTGGGGGCCTTAGATGCTTTAGATCTAGACACTGAACTGGATGAGGCAGTGGTAGTAGCTGAGTGGGGTGGGGGGCTGATAGAAAACCTCTCTTCTGATTATCTTTTCGTGTCTTTAGATCGAGAGACAGCAGTCATGAGCGATCCGGAGTCAGAGGAACGGATTCTCACCTGGCGACACAGCAGCGAATAATGATACCTTAAAGGCAAACGCAGATAGTCAGAACCATTCCCACATAAAAACAGATGGGAGTGGGAATAGTCGGACAGGTGGTTGCCTTTAATTATGCTTAATGTGCTCGCAGCCCAGCCGCTCATCGCCTTGGCTTTCATTCTGTCGGTGGGATTAGCTCTCGGGAAAATCCGAATAGCCGGAATCTCTCTTGGCGCCGCGGCAGTTCTTTTTGTAGCACTCGCAGTTTCTGCACTAAATAGCGACATCGTTATCCCAGCTTTTGTTTATCAATTCGGGCTCGCCTTATTCGTCTACGCCATCGGCCTCAGCGCAGGTGGGCGGTTTTTCGCTGAGTTTCGAACCCGTGGCTGGAAAATGAATGCCTTCCTAGTGCTTCTCATGGTGGTTCTCGGAGTCATTGCCTGGATCCTCATCAGGAGCATTGGTCTGGAAACACAGCAAGGCGCTGGAATGTTCGCCGGCGCTTTAAGCTCCACCCCCGGCATGGCAGCAGTGGTGGAAACTTTCACCGGTTCAACCACCCCAGTGGTGGGTTATTCTTTGGCCTATCCCGGAGGTGTTGTGGGGGTGATCTTGGTAGCTGCCGTTGGGGCCTCCGTCGCCAACGTCAACCATAGGGAGGATGCCCGTTCTGAAGGGCTTATTCAGGAGCCTTTGGAGTGGAGAGCAGTCAGGCTAGCAGCTGGAATAGATTGTTTAGCGCGGGATCTGCCAGAGCGTTGCGGGGCAGACATTATTGCTACTCGCATGGTTCATGATCAACGCCACCATGAGCTTGTAGAACCTACCCAGCGAATAACCGGGGGGCAGCTCATTATTCTCAACGGAACCGCCGACGCATTAAATACTGCTGTACCGCACCTAGGAGTAGAAGAACAGACTGATATTGCTGAAGCGGACTTGGTGTATCAACGCCTAACCGTCTCTAACCCCACGGTTGCTGGGCACACGGTGGAACAACTTCGGACCCACGAGCATGGTTTCCTCATCGCCCGGATCAGGGAAGGCGATAATGATGTGGTGCCTCGGGATAACACGGTGGTTAATCTTTCCGACCGGGTACGAGTTGTAGCGCGCCGGGACAATATCCCTCGGGCCCGAGCGCTTTTAGGGGATTCGGAAAAGGCCCTGGCCAACGTGGACTTGTTACCGATGAGTTTGGGTTTGCTCCTTGGGTTATTGTTGGGAGCTATCCCGGTGCCGCTTCCCGGAGGGGCTACGGTTTCTCTTGGTTTTGGCGGTGGCCCAATTGTGGCTGGGCTGATCCTCGGGGCCCTAGTGCGCACCGGAAAAGTGAATTGGCAGCTGCCCTATCACGCAAACCGCACTCTTTCTGCACTCGGCTTATCACTATTCTTAGCTGGAGTAGGAACAACGGCTGGCCCTAGCTTCGCGAAAGCTCTCACTGACTTCTCCTCGCTGAAGTACATCGCCGTCGGACTTGGAATCACCGTCCTATACACCCTGCTGTGTGGGGTAGTCGGAACAAAGCTCCTAGGGTTGACGTGGGATGAATCCATGGGGATGGCGGCCGGGTTAAGCACTAATCCAGCCGTCATGAGCTATCTGAACGTACAAACAAAAACCGAGCTTGCTGAACGCGGATATGCCACGGTTTATCCCACCGCTATGATCGGAAAAATCATTCTTTGTCAGCTCCTGGCAGTCATCCTCATGGCGTAAGTTTCTCCATCCTCTTGATATCGATCTACCTCTCATATTCTTTAGGATGAAGAATATGAGTGATCTTTTCCACAATGGTCAAAGCTATGCCCAGTTTCGGCCGTCCTATCCTGCTGAGGTGGCCCGCCGCGTGGCTGAGTTGTCTCCAGGTTCTTCCTTAGCCGTCGATGTAGGTTGTGGAACGGGGCAATTCAGCACCCTTATCGCCCCCTATTTTGATCGGACTGTGGGGTGTGACCCTAGTAGTGCTCAGCTTCAGGGACGTGCCTTAGCCCCCGGTTTAGACTACTTATGTGCTGACGCCGGGGAGCTACCCTTTCGCGACCACTGCGTAGATCTGTTAAGCGTGGCACAAGCAATACACTGGGTGCCCTTAGCTAAGTTCAACCGCGAGGCCTGCCGGGTGCTCAAACCAGGCGGAATCTTGATTGTCCTGAGTTATGCCACGTGCTACCTCGTAGATAAGCACCTCAATGCCTTATTCCAAGATTTTTACTGGGGTCCTTTCCATCGGTTCTGGGAACCGGAAAGAAAGATTGCTGAATCGAATCTTTCCGGTATTGACCTGCCTGGCAAGGACATTCCTCAAGGCGAAACTACCTTGCGAAAGACCATGACCTATCGAGATTTTCGGGGTTATCTAGAAACCTGGTCAGCATTGAAAACTGCAGAACAATCTGGCCCGGAAGGTCGTCAAGAATTTGAAGATTTTATGACTCAGCTCCACCGAGTCTGGCAACCTGATCAGCGCGAAATTGAGGTGCGGTGGCCATTGACCATAAAGATCACCCGGATGGTAGATAGCGTTCACCAGCAGAACGGTCACTAATCGCCGATGGATTTTTAGGCCCGCAGTGTATCTTTCATTTTTCTTAGCCATTACCCTGGGATATTGTGTTGATTCTTGCGCTTGATTCAGCTACTCCCGACGTCGTTGTAGGAGTAGTGCGCCGAGACGGCGATGCATCCGTAGACCTCGTGGACGAAGAAGTCATCAAAGGGGCTCGGCACCATAATGAATTGTTGGTCCCCACCACTCACAACGTGTTGCGTCGCTCCCACTGTTCTTTCTCAGACCTCGACGCCATCGTAGTGGGAATTGGTCCCGGTCCGTTTACTGGTCTCCGGGTGGGAATGGCAACCGCTCAGGCCTTCGGTGACGCTTTATCCATCCCTGTTTATGGGGTCTGCTCCTTAGATGCCATCGCAGTGAACCTTCGAGATTCGATAACGTACACCCCCGACTCACGTTTTCTCGTCGCCACCGATGCCCGACGCAAGGAGGTGTACTGGGCTACCTATTCAGCAACCGAGCGACTGCGTGGCCCTCAGGTGACTAAACCGCATGAGGTGGAGATTCCTTCTGATCTTCGTGCGCTGAACATTCCTCAACACCTTGTTGACCAGGTAGTTTCTCCTGACATCTCGGCTACCCGCTTTGATCTGATCCCCACTCCCACCTCTCTGGTGCGCAGCGTGGATCTCAAGAAACCCCCGCAGCCTTTGACTCCCCTGTATCTTCGCCGACCCGATGCGCACGTTCCCGCCTTTAAGCCCTTGTCTCCAGCAATTCCTCGACCAACCTCATGAGCTGGCAACTTCGCGAATTAACCCAGCGGGATACCCCTCGTCTTGCTGAGTTGGAATTAGAGCTTTTCCCAGAAGAGGACCCATGGCCGGCTTCTGCGTTCGCCGCTGAAATAGGTCAACCACACACTTTTTATGTCGGGGTGTGTTCCGAAGAAGAACCACATTATCTGGTGGGCTACGCTGGTTTAGCTGTCCTTGGTCCCCCCTCCGAGCCCGAGTGTGAAGTCCACACCATCGGAGTTGATCCGGAGTTTCAAGGCCATGGATTAGGCAGACTGTTATTGAGCAACATACTCGCGGTGGCTGATTCTTTAGCAGCTCCGATTTTTCTCGAGGTTCGCACTGATAACTACCCGGCGATTAACCTGTATGAGTCAACCGGCTTTGAAAAACTGGGAATCCGGAAGAACTATTATCGCCCCAGCGGCGCGGATGCTTTTTGCATGAAGCGCCCTGCGCAGTCACCGTGTCCACCCCCACGCAGAAAGGATTAACCCGTGGCTCACGTCATATTGGGAATAGAAAGCTCCTGCGATGAAACCGGCGTGGGAATCGTTCGGCTTTATGATGATGGGCGGATGGATATCCTCGCCAATCAAGTAGCTAGCTCCATGTCAGAACACGCCCGTTTTGGAGGAGTAGTTCCTGAGATCGCGAGCCGGGCACACCTCGAAGCGATGAGTCAGGTGATGAAAGCCGCATTGTCGGAGGCTGGGATTGATCGTCCGGATATGGTCTCCGCCACCGTCGGACCTGGACTCGCCGGTGCGCTCCTCGTGGGTGCCTCAGCAGCGAAAGCCTATGCAGCTGCGTGGGATGTTCCTTTCTTCGGAGTCAATCACTTAGGCGGCCATGTGGCGGTCGCAAATCTAGGCGATGAACAGCTTCCTCACTCGGTGGCGCTGTTAGTCAGCGGTGGACACACACAGCTCCTTGAAGTCCACGCCGTAGGAAAACCCATGCGGGAATTAGGCTCCACCCTCGATGATGCTGCCGGTGAAGCCTATGACAAAGTTTCCCGCTTGCTAGGGTTAGGCTACCCAGGTGGGCCAGTCATCGACCGCTACGCTCGACAAGGAAACCCCAAAGCCATTCAGTTTCCTCGGGGCCTCATGAAACGTCACGATACTCGCTATGATTTTTCCTTCTCAGGGTTAAAAACAGCGGTCGCTCGTTACGTCGAAGCTGCTGAGCGAGAAGGCCGAGTCATCAGCCTGGAAGATGTCTGCGCCAGCTTCCAAGAAGCGGTGTGCGATGTGCTCACGAAGAAAGCAATCTGGGCTTGCCAAGATGTGGGGGCACAAGTGTTATTACTCGGCGGCGGGGTTGCGGCGAACTCACGGCTCCGGGAACTGGCGGCAGCGCGCTGCCAATCCGCTGGAATTGAGTTAAGGGTTCCGGATTTTGCTCTGTGTACCGATAACGGGGTGATGATTGCTGCTCTGGCGGCCCAGTTATTTCACGAAGGAGCACAACCCTCTGGTCTGGACGTCGGGACGGATCCTGCTATGGAGGTAGAAACTCCCCTGGCAGGGGGCACGGTTGAGTGCTGGCACTCGCAAGGGTAGAGTGCCAAACAGGTTGTTTTACAGACAGTTGTTCACCCGCGACGACGGCTGGGCTGGATTCCACAACCGGCATCATTCACAGTCCATACATATCCACATGGAGGAAAATCGTGGCGAACGTCAACATCAAGCCGCTTGAGGACCGTATCCTGGTTCAAATCAAGGAAGCTGAAACCACCACCGCATCTGGGTTGGTGATCCCTGATTCTGCTAAGGAGAAGCCGCAAGAGGCCTCTGTTATTGCTGTGGGCCCAGGCCGTTTTGATGAGAAGGGTGATCGTATTCCGCTCGACGTCAAAGAAGGTGACACTGTGATCTTCTCCAAGTATGGCGGAACCGAGATTAAGTACAACGGGCAGGATTACCTCATTCTTTCTGCTCGTGACATCTTGGCCATCGTCGAAAGCTAAAGGGGGTACGCCTCTATGCCAAAGCTGATCGCTTTTGATCAGGAAGCCCGTGAGCATCTGCTGCGTGGCGTTGACACCCTTGCGGATGCCGTCAAAGTTACCTTAGGGCCACGGGGTCGAAACGTGGTGTTGGATAAGTCCTTTGGTGGCCCGACGGTTACCAATGACGGCGTGACCATTGCCCGCGATATTGACCTAGATGAACCTTTTGAGAACCTGGGCGCTCAGCTGGTGAAGTCTGTTGCCGTCAAGACCAATGACATTGCCGGTGACGGAACCACTACCGCGACGTTATTAGCTCAGGCACTCATCCAAGAAGGGTTGCGGAATGTCGCTGCTGGAGCTAACCCCATCGAATTGAACCGGGGTATTGAGGCCGCTGCAGAAAAAGTTGTTAGTGAACTTCAAGCTCGGGCAACGGAGATTTCAGAGACCGCTGAAATTGCTAATGTTGCTACCGTTTCTTCTCGCGACGAGGTCGTGGGAGACATGGTGGCTCAGGCCATGGAAAAGGTAGGAAAAGATGGGGTACTGACTGTTGAGGAATCCCAGTCTATTGAGTCCTACCTGGACATTACTGAAGGAATTTCTTTCGATAAGGGTTTCTTGTCTCCTTATTTCATCACCGATACCGACAGCCAGCAGGCAGTCCTCGATGATGCGTTAGTTCTGTTGGTCCGTAATAAGATCTCCTCCCTTCCGGATTTCCTTCCGATCCTGGAAAAGGTCGTAGAATCCGGCAAGCAGGTGCTTATTATCGCAGAAGATATTGAGGGTGAGCCGCTCCAGACGCTCGTGGTGAACTCCATTCGCAAGACATTGAAAGCTGTCGCTGTGAAGTCCCCTTACTTTGGGGATCGCCGTAAGGCTTTTATGGATGACCTTGCTGTGGTAACCGGCGCTACGGTGATTGATCCCGAGGTAGGAATCAATCTGCATGAGGCAGATGCTTCCGTGTTTGGTAGTGCTCGACGCATCACCGTGACCAAGGATGAAACCGTCATTGTTGATGGGGCTGGCACTGCTGAGGACGTCGAAAAACGTCGGGAGCAGATTCGCCGCGAAATTGAGAGCACTGATTCCAGTTGGGATAAAGAGAAGCTGGAAGAGCGTCTCGCGAAACTGTCTGGTGGAGTCGCCGTGATTAAGGTCGGTGCGGCTACTGAGACTGAGGTTTCTGAGCGCAAATTGCGAGTAGAGGATGCTATTAATGCTGCTCGCGCCGCCGTGCAAGAAGGCGTTATCGCTGGTGGTGGATCTGTACTCGTACAGATCGCCGAGCAGCTTAAAGACTATGCTGCCGAGTTCGAGGGTGAGGCAAAAACCGGGGTGCTGGCTTTAGCTCGTGCCCTAGTAAAGCCCACCTATTGGATTGCCGATAACGCTGGTCTCGATGGTTCAGTGGTTGTTGCTCGTACCGCTGAGCTTCCTAATGGAATGGGCCTTAACGCCGCTACCTTGGAATATGGCAACTTGATTGAACAAGGCATCATTGATCCGGTGAAGGTTACTCACTCCGCTGTGGTTAATGCCACCTCCGTGGCTCGGATGGTGCTGACCACCGAGGCCTCGATTGTCGAAAAGCCACAAGATCCAGAAGAAGCTGCTCAGGGACACGGACATCATCACCACTAAGTCCTAAAAACCTGGTCTCTGCTTAAAAACGCTCCTCTTTCTAAAAAAGAAGCAAGAAAGAGGAGCGTTTTTCTGTCTTGTGATCGGGGGGAGCTTAGGACACCTGTCGAGGAATGGTTCTTTCCCAGGTTTTGTGGAAAACTTCCTCATCCCCAGCCCAGCAATGAACGCGGGAGAGGGTGTAGAAATTTTCGGCATCACAGCGAATCTCAGTATCTGCGGTTAAGCGAGCCAGCCAGCCGTGATCGGGGCGGGAGAGGCGGATTGACCATTGTGATTGGGTACGGGCACTAAGTGGATCATCCCACCGAATCCAATAACGTTCCACTGAGTCCTCTTCAAAGTGGAGCCCATCAGGGTAAATCCGAGTACCGCCATAGGCCGGATCAACTTGAATAAACGTTTCCTGGGCCGCTATATCGTGACTGATGAGCCGCTCAGGTCGCTGAGAACCAGCGCCGGTAGATTCTGGATAGGACACTGCTAAGGGTTCAGCCTGGACCGGAGAATCAAATTCCGGCGCGGGAAGCTCAGCTGCTGCTGGAACGTTACGAAGACTCATCTCCACAGCAGAGGTATATGGATCTATGAGCAGATCCCCGCATTCTGGTTGTGGCCAAATCCATGGCCAGTAGGCAGTGGAAAGAGCAACCCGGAGGACATGTCCGGCAGGGATTCGATAACCAATCCCCGTCAGCGGAACTTCTACGTTCACCCATTGATGGGGAGGCATGGGGATAGCTTTGTCCCGTCCCTCACGGGAACTGAAATTGAGGTTTCCGCGGGTAATGAGCGTGGAGCTGCCGTCGGGTGCAACATCGCATAGGCGCACATAAATTTGGCCGCGGGTAGTTTCGGAGCACACGTTGAGATGGAGCCGACAATTTCCTAGTATCTCCAGGTCAGTATCCAGGGGGAAGTCAAAGAGGGTAGAAAGACCATCATCATAGCGCTGATCAATGGGGAGGTCGGCATCATTTCCGAAAGGGAAGTAGCGTCCAGCGCAACTACCACAGTGCTGAGGTGTGCGGATCCTGATTCCCTCGGAGCTGCGGGAACTCAACGGACTCAGGTGTGCCGTAGACAGCTCCCATAGGGAGGTACTAATAGAGTCCGACGGCCACTGGGCGGTGGCTACCCATCGGCCAGGTAAACAATCATAGGCGGGAGCTGGCGGGAGAGAATCAGTGATCCACGTGTGCAATAGCGGCGTATCTAACGCGCCATTATCCTCATTTTTCAGCCAATAATCCCACCACCTGAGGGTTTCTTTGAGGAAATCAATATGAGGTCCGGGGCGCAGGTCTCGGTCTGGGTATTGATGTGCCCACGGCCCAATGATTCCGCGGACGGGTTTATCGAGCGCAGAAAGATGGTGACACAGCCTTAATACGGTGTCTCGGTAGGGGTCACACCAGCCGCCAACCGCGAGGACAGCCGCGTTGAGGGCGGAATAGTCCTCACATACTGATCCATGTTGCCAATAGGAATCACGCGTTTGATGGCTTAGCCAGGTATCAATAAAAGGCTCCATTCGGTTGAGTCGATAGATCCATTGATCTAACCAAGCATCCCCCCACACTGCGATGTCTGGTGGGCGGGATTCAAAGGCCAACATGGTGGCTGCCCAGGCGTGCATATCTACCCCTAAGAGGGAACCGCCGAAATAATGGACGTCATTGTCATAGCGGTCATCGGTGGAACAGGTAGTTACTATGGCTTTAAGAGGTGGTGGCTGTAGGGCAGCTAATTGCAGGGAATTGAATCCACCCCAACTTATGCCGAACATGCCGACTTTCCCGGTGCACCACGGTTGTTCCGCAATCCAGTGGATAACCTCGACGCCATCAGCAAGTTCTTGGGCATCATATTCATCCCCAGGAACACCTTCGGAATTACCATGTCCACGGATGTCAACGCGAATTGACGCATAGCCGTGACCAGCATAAAAGGGATGACGTTCATGGTCACGGGGAGCAGTCCAATCACCGGCACGATACGGGAGATACTCCAGGATGGCGGGGACTGGTTGAGAAGTGATCGGAAGCCAAGCTTTATACCAAAGTTTGGTTCCGTCTGAGAGGGGAATCCAATCGTGAATGATTTTAGTTTGAAACGGGAATGAAGAGATATAGCGCATCAGGCGTCCTCCAGATAGGTACGAATGAGGTTTAAGAAATAGCGGTCATTCGGCGACGCAACCAGGGACTCAACAGCATGAGGAGTACTCCATAGCTAACAACAACAGCTCCTTGACTGCCGAAGAAAAGTGGCGCCTGAGCGGCGTCGAACGTTTTCACTATCTGAGCTTGGATTCCCTGAGCCAAAGCCATAGCAGCAAACCACAAGGCCATGGTTTGAGAGGCGAAAGCTCGCGGGGCTAATTTAGTGGTGGCTGACATGCCCGATGTTTGGAGGACCAAGTCACCTACCCCAAGAAAGACATAACACGCCACCATCCACAAAGCGGGGATGAGGACATCTCCTCCGCTGAACCACGCTCCCGCCGCAATGATGAGAAAGCCGGCACCACCCAAAGCTGCTCCGAGGCCCACCTTTGCTGCGGCATGAGGTTGACGTGAACCTAATTTCACCCAAATACCGGCTAATACGGGGCCAAGGGCAATTTCAATGATGGCCGTCAACGAGATATACCAGGTCGAGGGATAGTTGAACCCAGCAAGTGAATTACGAGTGTGCTCCAGCGCAAGGAAATTTAGCGTGTTACCTGTTTGGAAATAAAGTAAGTTATAAAGCACCAACGCTATAAGGAGTAAGGAATAAGGTCCAAGATTCCTCCTCTCCTCAGAGGTAACTTTTTCGGAAAAGAAAATTACTCCGAGAAAGAAAATAGGAACAATAGCGGTAATAGCGCTAATAATATTAACAAGTATCGCCAACCCATCTTTTTCCTGCGTGCCAAAAATAAACCCAGCCAGAATGCTAAGAACTACAAGTGTGAGGACAAGATAAAAGTGCCGACCTGGGTGGAAGCGAGGTTTCATCGGGGTAGTGTGACTACTCTCGGCGAGGCGGCGGCGACCCAATACGTATTGGGTAAGTCCTAGGAACATGCCTACTGCGGCGACGCTAAAGCCATAATGCCAATTGTAGTTTTGGCCTAAAAATCCAGCTACTAATGGACCGAGGAAAGCGCCGATATTGATGCCGGAGTAGTAGATAGAAAATCCGGCGTCTCGTCGTCGGTCTGCTTTGTCATAAAGCTGGCCGACCATGGTAGAAACATTTGGCTTAAGAAGACCGGTGCCTAGGATAATAAGACCTAAGCCAATCCACGTTGCTGATTCTCTAGGGATTCCCATAAAGACGTGGCCGGCAGCGATAATGACTCCACCCCAGAGGACGGCGCGATAGGTGCCAGTGATTCGATCTGCTACCCAAGCCCCAGCAATAGCCAATAAATAAACTAATGCACCATAAGCGGCGACAACCGATGAGGCAGTGCTTTGGGAGTAGCCGAGGCCGCCATGAGCGATAGCGTCGGCGAAGTAGAGGGCCAAGATTGCCTGGAACCCAAGATAGGAAAATCTTTCCCAAAGTTCCAAGCCAAAAAGGGTTGCTAAGCCCGGTGGATGCCCCAGAAACGAGTGGGGAGCTTCGGATTTTTCGGAGGGAACGGGGGAAGATGGCGGTGATAGTGACATGATCCAACCTTTCCGCGATTAGCCACATGTGCCGATCAGAAGTGAATCGGCTAAGAAGATAAACAGAAGATAAGTGCCCTATCAATAAAATGAGCTGCATTTCTTCTCTTTATTCCCCATGCTAGAGGGTGGGGCGCAGAAAGGTTAGGGGTGAAAAAATTATTCCCCTGGTTTGTGGCGAGGGGTGAAGGTATTATCTAAATCCCCCGGATGAGGGCATGGCGTTCATTTTCGCCTAATCCGCCCCACACCCCATAGGGTTCCTGAGTTTCGAGGGCGTGGCGACGGCATTCCAGAAGTACTGGGCAGGTGTGGCAAATCGCTTTTGCACGGCGCTCTCGTTGGAGGCGGGCGCGTCCACGTTCTCCTTCGGGGTGATAAAACACCTCTGATTCAGCCCCTCGGCAGGCGCCGAAGAGTTGCCATTCCCACAGCTCAGCTGTAGGGCCGGGGAGGTGCTGATGGAGTGTCATGGTCGAATAATCTCCCTTCCATTCGAGGCTAATGTCTCTCAGTGTGGGCTGAGTGAATGAACTGGAGATGTCGGGAACATGAAGCCTAGATGCCAGTTAGGTGCCAATGCGGTTAAAGCTATCAGTGATTGCTCAGGTACTTGTGACGGGTAGTTTATTGTCCAGTAACGATAAGTCATTAAGGTAAAAATATATATGTAATATAAGGCTGATCTTGGTTTATACTTGGTGGGCCTAAGCGGGTGGGTACACGCGCGCTCTCGCTAAAGTGTAGGAGGACCAATAGGCGGCTAGGATTCTACGTCACGTATCTTGGTGTCATTAAGAGTGCGCACTTCTCCTAGGTGTGATGGAGGTCCCGAAGAAAAGGGAGAGAATGTGGTAGCTGATACAGAGGAGCAACTGGGACAATGGGTACCCCAGGCTGTTTCTGGTGACGCTGCAGCATTGAATAAGGTAATTCGACTAATTTATCCTCCGGTGTTGAGATACACGCGCGCCCGCATCAGTGGGGGTGTTACCCCGACGCCTGAAGATGTTGCGCAAGATATATGTTTTGCTGTTTCTACCTCTATTCACTCCTACGTAGATCGCGGACGCCCTTTTATGGCATTTGTCTACGGCATCGCTTTTAATAAGGTGGCAGATGCGCATCGATCTCTAGCTCGGGACCGTCTCAATCCCACCGAAGAGGTGCCAGAAACCGCTGTGGAACACGACACGCCAGAAGAATTAGCAATGATTTCTTCTGGAAGTAACAGAGTGCGCCTTCTTCTCGATTCATTGAGTGAGAAGTCAAGAAATATTCTCATCCTAAGAGTATTTGAAGGTTTAAGCGCAGAAGAGACAGCGGCCATCGTAGGGAGTACACCCGGTGCAGTACGGGTAGCCCAACACCGAGCCCTGGCTACTTTAAGGCGGCAGCTGGATCAAGAGGAGGAACAGTGACGAAGCATCGTAGAGAAGGTGCTAGCTGGCATCGGTCCCATCGGCCTGACCCGGTGGCTGCTGATGATGCGTTCCTCACCGCATTAAGCAAGGGGAAAGATCCCTCTCATGGCAAAGATGAACTTGCCGCTCTCTTATTAGAGCTACGAGCAGAGACTCACGCTCCTATGCCCGAGGTTCCAGGAGTTGGTGGGGATACTGCACCAGAAGGTAGTGCTGAGATTATTGACTTCACCGCCCGACGTCGCCGTGGATGGCTGAACCATGTTTCTAGCGCTTTAGTCGGGGCAGCAGCAGCAACACTCCTCATTGCTGGATCCGGCGCCCTGCTCTATAACGTCCAGCCGGGATCCCCCTTGTGGGGTCTATCCTCCAAGATTTTTGAGGATCGGGCTGCAGTCGTCGAACTTTCTGGAACTCTCGATGATATTGATGCCGCCGTAGATGCTGGCAGCAGCCCGACTGTGCTCAGGGAATTAGTGGCTAAAGCAAGGGGATCCCTAGAGCGGAAAGATCAAAACCGCCAAAGCGTCGATCCAGTTTCTGAGCCTAACCGGAATGCACCTGTGACAGTAACAGTCACTGCTCCTGCACCTCCGGCTGGAGATCCGATGACGGTCACAGAAACTGTAACCAGGACTACGACTCAGGTAGTGACTCCGACGAAAGAACCCACCCCGGCTTCGAGTAGTACGACCTCAACAAGTGAGAGCAATAGAGAGGCTCCTCTGCCCGAAGCCGCTCAAAGCAGTAGTACTGGTTCGCCTCATTAAGGCGCCTTGTTATCTTTGTGAACAGCCGTCAATGAAACCGCAGCAATAGTCCCAGGTCCGATAGTCAGAAGGGTCGACATCGACGGCAGGTTCGTGCGGGGAAGCCGGTTGGCCTGCCAAGTTATCCTTAAGATTGCGGATTACGATATCCCAATCATAGTAATGTTCAATTTCGCAGGACTCGCACCAGGCGGAAACTCCTCGGATCCCCATGGGGGCAAGAATCTTTAGACACTGGTAGGCATAGTCCAAACTCATTTCCACCTGCTTACGTGTTTCCTCAACATCCATGGGGAGGAACTCACCGGCGTCATCATCTTCTATCAAACTGGCCGGACATTAGGGTCATCGGCAAAAGGGTCAGGTGGGAGTTCGAAATGGGGAAACACAACGGTTACCCTATGTGCCGGCTGGACAATCAGCAACACAGCTCCGGAGAAGTGGGGGCGCCACAGCGCACAAACTAGCTCCGACTAAAGTAAAAGCACAAGAAGGCTTCAGCGGAAAACCCGTGGATAAAGTTGCGGAGAGGAAGGCTAATTTATGAGCGATCAGCGCGTGTCTACCGGTGGTGATGATCCGAACAAGGTGGCCCTCGTGGGTCTTACTTTTGATGATGTGCTGTTGTTACCGGCAGAGTCTGATGTGATTCCCAGTGAAGTTGATACTTCTACTCAATTATCGCGCAATATTTCGCTCGGGATCCCGGTGATCTCAGCGGCAATGGACACGGTGACTGAAGCTCGAATGGCAGTGGCTATGGCCCGCCAAGGCGGCCTCGGGGTTCTCCACCGCAATCTCTCTATTGAGGAACAGGCCGGCAATGTTGAGATTGTGAAACGCTCTGAATCAGGAATGGTCACTGACCCGGTTACCTGTAGCCCGGACATGACCATTGCCGATGTTGATGCTTTATGCGCTCGCTTTCGTATCTCTGGTCTGCCCGTAGTTGATAAAGATGGGATCTTGGTGGGTATCTGCACCAACCGAGATATGAGATTTGAACCAGATGTCCATCGTAAAGTTGCCGAAGTCATGACTCCCATGCCTCTTGTGGTAGCTCCCGAAGGGGTGAGCAAGGAGGAAGCACTCAACCTGCTGAGCAACAACAAGGTCGAAAAGCTACCGATCGTGGATAAATCCGGGAAATTAACCGGATTAATCACGGTGAAAGACTTCGTTAAATCTGAGCAATATCCCAATGCTTCGAAGGATTCCGCTGGACGGCTATTAGTTGCCGCCGGTATTGGCACCGGGCCGGATTCCTGGAAACGTGCCCATGCGCTAGTTGACGCCGGAGTTGACGCGCTCATCGTCGATACCGCTCACGCCCATAATCGCGGAGTCTTAGAGATGGTTTCTCAGGTAAAACAGGAATTTGGCGAAAAAGTAGATGTTATTGGTGGAAATCTTGCTACTCGCCAAGCGGCAGCTGCGATGATCGACGCCGGGGCAGATGCCGTGAAGGTGGGAATTGGTCCAGGATCCATCTGCACTACTCGGGTGGTTGCCGGCGTTGGCGCACCGCAGATTACCGCCATTATGGAAGCCAGTGTGCCAGCAAAGAAAGCCGGAGTGCCGATTATTGCCGATGGTGGAATGCAATTTTCCGGTGATATTGCTAAGGCATTAGCAGCTGGAGCAAGCACTGTCATGCTGGGGTCTATGCTGGCCGGAACCACCGAAGCCCCAGGTGACATTGTGGTGGTCAACGGCAAGCAATATAAGAGATACCGTGGCATGGGTTCCATGGGAGCTATGCAAGGACGTGGTCTTAGTGGAGAAAAGCGCTCCTATTCTAAGGATCGCTACTTCCAGTCCGATGTGAAAAGTGATGACAAACTCGTGCCGGAAGGAATTGAGGGACGAGTGCCATTCCGTGGCTCGATAGACTCCATTACGCACCAATTAGTAGGTGGCTTACGCGCAGCGATGGGCTACACCGGCTCGGCTACTATTGCAGAGCTGCAGCGGGCACAATTCGTTCAGATTACCTCCGCAGGGTTGAAAGAATCCCACCCGCACCACATCACCCAAACTGTTGAGGCGCCCAATTATCACTAAGCCCGGACTTTTAGGGTCTCAGGTTTAACTATCGGAAGAAGTGGAAAAGAACTATGCGTGATTATGTTGAAATTGGGATTGGACGCCAAGCTCGCCGCTCTTATCGGTTGTCACAAATTGGAATTGTGCCGTCCCGGCGCACTCGATCTTCAGCAGAAGTAGACACCACTTGGCATATCGACGCCTACACCTTTGATATTCCGGTGGCTTCCCACCCTACGGATGCGCTCGCTGACCCCGATTTCATTATTGCCATGGACCGCCAAGGCGGGTTGGGGGTTATTAACGCGGAAGGTTTGTGGGGCCGTCACCGCGATCTTCAAGCTGCCTACCAGGAGATTACTAAGGCTGCCCAGCGAGGAGAAGCCATCCAAACCTTGCAGGAGCTACACTCCGCTGCACTAGACGTTGACCTTTTAAGCGAACGCATTCGCTACGTTAGGGATTCCGGGGCAACGGTAGCCGTGCGCGTTTCTCCCCAGAATGCTCGGGAACTAGCGCCCCACGTTATTAAAGCCGGGGCAGAGATTCTTTTTATCCAAGGCACCGTCATCTCAGCAGAGCACGTCAGTCGTGATGGAGAACCGCTGAACCTGAAAGAATTCATCGGATCCCTTGATATCCCGGTGATCGCCGGCGGGGTCAGTGATTACACTACAGCCTTACACCTCATGCGAAGCGGTGCAGCGGGTGTGATTGTAGGCGGCGGTTCGCATACAAATGATTTGGCATTGGGATTAGAGTCACCCATGGCAACAGCTATTGCTGATGTTGCTGCAGCCCGGCGTGATTACCTCGATGAAACCGAAGGCCGCTACGTTCACGTCATCGCCGACGGTGAGATTTACACCTCAGGAGATGTGGCCAAAGCTATTGCTTGCGGTGCTGACGCCGTTATTTTGGGCGAAGTACTTGCTCCCGCTCAAGAAACCCCCGCTGAAGGGTGGTACTGGCAAGCAGCAGCAGCCCATCCGCGTTTCCCCCGTGGGTTTGTGCTCGCAAGCCGCGCACTAGAGATCAGCGATCAAGGTTGTGAAACTGTGGATCGCCCCAGCCTTGCCCATATTCTGCACGGCCCCTCCACCCAAGTCTGGGGTGGGGAAAATATTGTCGGTGGTTTGCGCAGAGCCATGGCAAAGTGCGGCTTCACAGATTTGAAACGTTTCCAGAAAGTGGATCTGAACATTATTTCCGACCTCTCGTAACGTAGAATCAGGGCCGTGACACAGCCTGACCAAAGTATTCAACATCGGCCCGTTCTGGTTATTGATTTCGGCGCCCAGTATGCGCAGCTCATTGCGCGTCGGGTGCGGGAAGCGCGAGTGTATTCGGAAGTTATTCCACATACCGCAACCGTGGCGGAGATAAAAGAAAAAAATCCGGTAGCTCTTATTCTTTCTGGTGGGCCAGCCTCTGTGTATGCAGAAGGTGCTCCCACCTTAGATCCGGAGATCTTGGAGCTAGGGTTACCGGTTTTCGGTATTTGTTATGGTTTCCAGGCCATGACCCATGCTCTGGGGGGAACTGTCTCCCACACCGGAAATCGGGAGTATGGACGTACTGACTTAGATGTTCTTGGCGGAAGCCTCCATCAAGGTTTCGAACACACCCATAAGGTGTGGATGAGCCATGGAGATGCGGTATCTCAAGCCCCGGAAGGATTTGAGGTTACTGCCCGGACTGAGGGTGCTCCGGTAGCGGCTTTTGAATGTCCCGCCCGACGCATGGCCGGAGTGCAATACCATCCTGAAGTGCTTCATTCCCCCCACGGGCAAGAAGTCCTGACCCGATTCTTAACCGAGATTGCCGGGGTAGAGCAAGATTGGACCGCAGCGAATATCGCTGAAGAACTTATCGCCGCGGTGAAGGAGCAAGTGGGAGAAACTGGCCGGGCAATTTGTGGACTGTCTGGAGGAGTAGACTCCGCCGTTGCCGCAGCCTTGGTGCAGCGCGCCATTGGTGATCGCTTGACTTGTGTCTTTGTGGATCATGGTTTGTTGCGCGCCGGAGAACGAGAGCAAGTTGAAAAAGACTTTGTGGCTGCTACGGGCGCAAAACTTGTCACTATGGATGAGCAGCAGGCATTTTTAGCTAAGCTGTCCGGGATCAGCGAACCGGAGGCTAAGCGCAAAGCCATCGGGGCGGAGTTTATTCGCGCCTTTGAACGCGCTGTGGCTGGGGTGCTTGAAGGCCAACAGGTAGATTTCCTTGTTCAAGGAACCTTGTACCCAGATGTTGTGGAATCTGGTGGAGGAGCTGGAACTGCCAATATCAAGAGCCACCACAATGTTGGCGGCTTGCCTGATGATGTGGAATTTACCCTGGTAGAGCCGCTCCGTCTGCTCTTCAAAGATGAGGTGCGAGCCGTCGGGCGTGAGCTAGGTTTGCCAGAGGTCATTGTGGCTCGTCAACCTTTCCCTGGCCCTGGACTTGGAATCCGCATTATCGGAGAAGTCACTGCTGAGCGGTTAGAGATCTTAAGGGCTGCTGATGCTATTGCTCGAGAAGAGCTCACCGCTGCGGGTCTTGATGATCAGATTTGGCAGTGCCCCGTGGTGCTATTAGCTGATGTTCGTTCCGTCGGCGTGCAAGGTGATGGCCGCACCTATGGACATCCTCTTGTCCTACGCCCGGTCGCCAGTGAAGACGCTATGACTGCCGACTGGGTGCGGGTTCCCCATGAGGTATTAGAGAAAATCTCCACCCGGATCACCAATGAGGTGCCGGAGATTAATCGGGTGGTGCTAGATATTACGTCTAAACCTCCGGCAACTATTGAGTGGGAATAGGCTAGGACTGTGGTGGGTGAACGGAGAAGTCACCCACTGCGGAATGAAGGTCGACGGTGAGTTTAGCGCTGTTACTCGCATCCTGGGCGGGGAATACTCCACATTCCCTATCGCCGATCCCGCCTGCGCAGTTCACCTCGACGGGGACTGTTTTGGGAAGGTATAAGTCCACGTCACCAACCCCAGACTTGATGGTGATGGTGGTGTCTTTATCCAAGGCTGGGAGGTTAGTGAGATCCAGGCTCAAATCACCAACAGACGATTCATAGTGAGATGCTAAACCATCTACCTGGTTTACGGTGATAGTTTGATCCCCGAGTGAGGGGCTGAAGTGATGAGCTACGTTCCAGCTAAAGATCAAGGAGCCTAAGCCTACTGTCACGATTCCCACCACAGCCGCGGCCCCGAGAATAATTTTCCAGAGTTTCCGGTGAGAAGAGGGAGACTGACCCTCCTCCGGCCGGGGTCCAGGTTCCGGAAGATCCCAAGCAAAAGGAGCAGTTCCTAAGGGATCCCACGCTGGGGGAGTGCGGTGGTGTGGATCTCCGCTTAGCGGGACGTCGGAGCTAATAGCTGCCTCTGATCCTGGGGACGTAGGAGGATAGGGCTGGCGTTCATAGAGAAACCAAAACAAAATAAGCATGGCCACCAGGCTTAAAACGGCGCTACTGCCCGCTGATCCTAGAGATACCAGCACCAGGAGAATAAGCGCTGCCCAGGCGCCGAATGAACCGTGACCATCGAGGATGTCTTCCCAGGGGGAACGTTTGGTGCTGGGAAGAGGGAATATCAAGTAACAGAGGAAGTAAATAAAGAAACCCGAGCCCAGGCCAAATATGGAGATAAGGGCAAGGAGAACGCGGATCAGGGTGGGATCAACCTGGTAACGCACGGCAATGCCTTCGCAGACGCCGGCGAATATCGCGTTACCGCCTTCTTCGTCGGGTAGTCGATAAGGGCGCGTAGCCCAGAGATCTTTCATCCTGGTATCCCAGGAACGATTGGGCTGAGCGGAAGGATGATTGGTGTTCATAGTTCTAGTGTGACTGGTGATCACAGGTTTTCCTATCGGGGAAGCCCCTGATCTTCTGCGTAAAATCAGGGTAATCACCGATGTCAATGCCCTTGAGAGGATGAAAGAATAACAGGTATGTATCCTCCACAGGACGAAGGCAGGAAAGAAACATATTCGACGTCTCAGCCGTCGGATATCTCTGCGCGGACAAGGGTGGATTCCTATCTGACAACGCGCGGGGAAGAAGAATCTGGGAGGACAATAAGCCCGTATCCGGTTTTTGTGCGACCGACGCAGAATCGAGTCCTCGGCGGAGTAGCCGCTGGTTTAGCCCAGCACATCGGTTGGGATACCCGGATGGTGCGGATAGGTCTGTTGTTATTAGTCATGGTGTCCGGGTTAGGGCTGGCGCTGTATCTCGCTTTATGGGCTTTCACCCCTGCTGAAGATGAATCTCTGTCTGCACAAACACAACACAGTCAACCCCGAACCAAGAGTGAAAACACACATCATGGCCGCAATTCCGTGTGGCTCGTGGTCCTTGTCGGAGTGTTTTTTGTCCTAAAGTTTGGGAACCTCCCTAACCTCATCCCGGTGGGTTTCCTGGCTCCCTTGGTGCTTACAGTGGGCGGGTTATTTATTGCCTGGATGGCGTATGACCGAGGCGTAGGGTCCTGGGGAGCAAAAATAGCTGTTATTGTGGGCGCGATTTTGATGTTGGGCGGAATCATCGTCGGGGTGGTTCTCTGGAATCTCGGGACCGGTGGTTTTGGCACCGCCCTTATCACGGTCATTTTGACTGTCCTGGGAATTTTGTTCTTAACCGCTCCGCTCCTGATGAAAATCTGGCGTCAAATAGTAGCAACAGAAACCGCTCGGGTGGCCGCAGATCAGCGGGCAGAAATGGCATCTCATCTTCATGATTCGGTGCTGCAAACGCTGGCGCTTATTCAAAAGCGGGCCGAAGACTCCGGAGAAGTAACTCGCCTGGCCCGAGGTCAAGAAAGAGAACTTCGACAATGGCTCTTTGACCCTCCCGTACCTGGGGGACGACAGTTTTTCCAAGTTCTCAATAATGCTGCCGCCGAGATCGAAGATAGGTACGGGGTGAGCATCGCTCCGGTGTGCGTCGGCCATGATCTTCCGCTTGATGAAAAAACTGAACTTGTGGCGGCGGCTGCGCGCGAAGCTATTCAAAATGCGGCGAGACATTCCGGGCAACAGACAGTTAACGTGTATGCCGAAAATACCGGGGATACGTTGGAGGTTTATGTTCGAGACCGGGGGGTAGGATTTGAGCTTTCGGAGGTTGCTCCGCACCGGCATGGGATCCGGGACTCCATTTACGGGCGGATGCAGCGCATCGGTGGTCAAGCAGAGATTCATAGCGCACCGGGGGAGGGCACAGAGATTTCCTTGGTGGTGCCGCTAGCATGACATCTATGGTGTCTGTGTTTTTGGTCGACGATCATTCAGTCTTTCGCGCCGGGGTGCGCACTGAACTTATGGGCAGTGGTGTGACTGTCCTCGGCGAAGCCGGCACGGTGACTGAGGCGATCTCCGGTATTGAACGCACGCACCCGGACGTCGTGCTCTTAGACGTCCACATGCCCGACGGCGGTGGCTTAGCGGTGATTCGTGGAACGACCATCGACACCAGATTTTTAGCATTGAGCGTATCTGATGCCGCAGAAGATGTTATTGCGTTAATTCGAGCTGGAGCGCGTGGTTATGTGAGGAAATCAATTTCTGGGGCTGATTTGGCCGCTGCTATCACTCAGGTAGCCAGTGGGGATGCGTACTTTTCACCACGATTAGCAGGTTTTGTTTTAGATGCTTTTGCCGGTGGTCAGCCAGCGAAAGAAGCCCAACACGCTGAAGATGACCCCATTGTGGATGCTTTGACTCGGAGAGAAAAGGAAGTTCTGCGGTTATTAGCTCGTGGCTATACGTATCGAGAAATTGCTCAAAGACTTTTTATCTCTATCAAAACCGTAGAAACTCACGCCTCTAATATTTTACGGAAAACTCAACAATCTAATAGATATGCGCTTACCCGGTGGGCTCAGTCTCGAGCGCTAGATTAAAAGTAGTTAGACAAAAAACAATAGGTTTGTCGCAGCAGGAAGGATCATGATGGCCCCCAGACCACGCAAGAATTTTGAGACTCAACCAGGAAGAACTCTGCTTTTTGCTGTGCTCTTTAGTTTTCTTGTGGTCGCGTTAGGGCATTTCCCCTGGCTATGGCTTGCCCCTACTCTTCTAGTTATGTGGGCGATATTTAGCCTCATGCAGTGGTTTTATGTATGGGCCAATAATAAAATCGAAGACACCGTAGAACAGTATCGAAAGTAGAACGTCGTTAAAGACACGACGACGGTGCATTTAGTGCTGTAGTCCTAGTGGGAAATGTGGGCTAGTGCGCGGGAGCCATCGATATGGGGGATACTGAGATACATCCAGGCGCTGATTCCGATCCAGATCAGGAAAGTTCCGTAGCTGGGGAGCGGAGCCAAGACCGGAACCAACATGAGCGCTAGCCACACGAGAAAGAGCGGGAAGAGGGAAGTGAGAGTGGGCCGGTAGACAACATTGTGGCTTTCGAGGTAGGTGCGGATTTTCCGCCGGTAGGGGTGGCATAGCACCATGATTGATACTTGAACTCCGCGGCTAAGGCTGGTGGAGAGAATGGCGACGGCTAACCCAGTTAGTAGTGAAGCGAAGATTCTGACTGAGGCTGGGGTGGGGATGGGGCTAGCGGGAAGCATAGGAGACATTGTGACATAGTTTGACAAGGGAGAAAAGCAGTGTTGACCCGGGTTGAAAAAAGCGGCATACTGTGAATTATGGTTCGAACAAGTGTTCTATCTTTGGAGGGGTTGAGCCGGGCGGATAAAATCGCCACTCTGCGTGCTCAGCTTGTCGGCATGGGGCGAGGGGAAGAGTTGCCGCTGCCGTCGAGTGCGGACACTGTTGCTCTCATGCCAGTCTTAGCTCAATATTTGCCGGGTGGGGGTTTAGCTCGTCATAGGGTGACTCAGATGAGTGAATCCACCATGTTAGCTGCCATAGTGATTGCTCATATTAGTTCTCATGGTGGACATGTTGCTGTGGTGGGATGGCCAGAATTAAGTTATGCGGCTATCGCCGAGGCTGGTGGAGACCTTTCCTATCTGTTAGCTGTCCCCAACCCAGGGGCAGAGGCGCTTACTATTGCCACGGTTCTTGCCGAGGGAGTGGATCTGGTGGTGTGCCGTATTCCATCGGACACTGCACAACCTCCCCTGACGCATAGCCAAGCGCGTTCTATCTTAGGGAAAATATGGTTAGCTCCGGCTGCTTTTTTGATGGTTGGGCGGCATCTTCCGGGTACTGCTGTGGAAATAGAAGCCCACATCTGGGATTTTCATGGTATTGGGCGCGGAATAAATCGCATTAACCAGATTGATCTTCTGCTATGTATTAAAAGGAAAGATAGTGTGTCTCGGGAGGTATTACTTGGGATTCAAGAAGGGGGAGTTATTCGTGAAACCTACCTCTCTGGGGGAGAAACTGGTCGTGAATATTCGGTGTTATCAGCCCTCTAGACAACCTATCCATGAGTTCTCGCATTATGGCCCTATGGTTTCCCGACTGGCCGATCCAAGCTGCTGGTCTTTGCGCCCCGGCTGCACTAGCTTCGGATCACCGGATATGGGTATGCGATACTAAGGCTCGTGATGCAGGGGTGCGTCGGGGGATGCGGTTGCGCGAAGCTCAAGCTCTGTGCCCGAAACTATCTCTGGCAACTCGGGACCAGGATCGAGATGCTCGTATTTTCAGCAGCATTGTGGCGGCTGTGGATGAGGTTGTGGCTGCGGCAGAAATACTAAGACCTGGTTTGGTGATCCTTGATGCCACCGCTGCTGCCCATTATTACGGTGGGGAAGATACAGCAGGTGAACTTCTCCTTGATGCTGTGGCCCGTCGCGGTAGTGACTGTTTCCTAGGCGTAGCTGATAGCATCTCTACCGCAGTGCTGGCCGCTCGCTACGGTCAGGTAGTTCCCCAAGGAAAATCCCGCACCTTTTTAGACTCCCTTCCCTTATCCATCTTGGACATAGAACCGGCTCTAGGCTGCGACCATGATGTGCTAGAACGCCTCAAAGACCTTGGTATTCACACCCTTGGGCAGGTAGCGAACCTACCCAAGTCTGCAATGGCGGCTCGTTTTTCTCACGCCGGTGTGCATTGCTGGAACATCGCTCAGGAACAAGCAGACCGCCACCATGGTGTGGTGCCAGCAACTCCTCCCCCGGACTTGAGCGTCTCCTATTTCCCTGAGGAAGCCATCACCAGGATAGATACGGCGGCGTTTTTAGCCCGAAAGCTTGCCCACCAATTACATCAACGCCTGTACCAGGCCGGGGTGATATGTCATCGGCTCCGCATTAAAGCTGAAATCCAACAAGAAGACCTTAGCCGGGTGTGGCGTACTCGTGACCCGTTAACTGAGTCCGCCACAGCAGAACGAGTCCGTTGGCAAGTGGATGCCTGGTTACACTCTGGTGGTCGTGGTGGACTGACCGCACTATCGCTAGAACCGGTAGAAGTCTCCACCCCCGATAGTTCCGATCCATTGTGGGGTGGGCGTTCAGAACGCACACAGGTACAGCGGGTAGCGCAACGGGTACAAACCATGTTGGATTGTCAGGCAGTGGTAGAACCCCATAGCGTTGGAGGGCGTGGGGTGGCGGAGAGAATTAGGATGCGTCCTTTTGGTGAGGAAGATGACATAGAGCAGCCACATAAGGCTCCGTGGGAAGGTGCTATTTTAGGTCCTTTACCAGCTCGTTTGGGCGGTGGTCCGGAGCATCCTGCGCACCGAATTTCTCTAGTTGACGCTCAAGGCCAAGCAGTATTTGTCAATCAGGAAGCGCTGTTGACGAGGGAACCAGTAGCTATGGGATGGGGACAGCAACGTTTTCGAGTCCTAGCGTGGGCGGGGCCTTGGCCAGTTGATGATCTTTTGGCCGGAGGTGGGCGCTGTGCTCGCCTCCAGCTTGTTGCTCAGGCAGAAGGGGAGGAACGTCCGCGTGCTTGGCTTATGGTGTGGCTACAAGGGCAATGGAGAATTGAAGCAAGCTACGTCTAGGGGTGCTTTGTACACTAAGTTTCATGCAATGTGGAGATCAGTGTTCAGTTCGATGCTCCGATCATCAGGTAGAGCCACTACCGGGGACAGGGAAAAAGGAACGATGCGTGGTGGCTATGGAATTTCCTGGTGGGTGGAGTCGCGATGTGCTGGATGGAGATACCTTTGGAGTAGAACTTAGCGCGCTGATCTCTGAGCACGTGACATCCGCTGGGGCTGGCTTGCAGCTGATCCGTAAGCCAGGCCGTAAGGGGCGACGGGTCAAAGAACTTCATGTCTATGTGGTGGACTATCAACGAGCTCAGTGCGTAGGAACCACGATCTCTCATGCCGCTGAGATTCTGGATCTAGATCTTGCCAGCGCCTGGGACTGCACGCAGTTCCATCCCGTGGATCATCCACTTTTCCTGATCTGCACACACGCTAAACGGGATGCGTGTTGCGCTATTAAAGGTCGCCCGATTGCACAAGCCTTAGAAGATTCATTCGGCGGAGACATTGTCTGGGAAACCTCTCATATGAAAGGGCACCGCTTTGCCGCGACCGCTCTACTATGGCCGTGGGGTTATAGCTTTGGCCGATTATCCATTGCTGATGCTGCACGCATCACCGAGCGCGCCCACCATGGTCTTTTCTCGCTTTTCGCTAACCGGGGGCGGGGGATATATAGCCCGACGGGTCAAGTTGCGGAGTTGGCGGTAGTGGAGGTTTTACTCCAGGCCGGAGAAGAAGTACATTATGGGGATTTAACTCTCATAACCCCGGCGGATACAGCTGCTGGAATAGAGCAAGTAACACACCGGGATGGCCGAGTGTGGCGGGTTTCTTTAGCCTCCCGCCACGTTGATGGAGTGGTAGCTTCGTGCGGCACCTTGCCCAAACAGGGGACTGTGTGGGAAGCAGTTGAGGTAGCTATGGTGAAAAAGAGCTAGCGTCGCATGATTTTCTTAGATAGCCAGTTACCAAAAAGCTGTGCTATCTGGACAATGGCGATGATAGTAAGAGTTGCTACGTAAGTGACTTCCCAATCAAAAGCCCGATAACCATAGGTGATGGCGAAGTCACCGAGACCTCCACCGCCGACGTAGCCGGCCATGGCGGACATATCGACTACAGCGATAAAGATGAAAGTGTAGCCCAGTACCAGTGGCCCTAGTGCCTCCGGAATGATCACTGTGGTGATGATTTTCCAAGGCCCAGCCCCCATGGCTCGCGCTGCCTCAATGACACCGGGATCAATAGACACCAAGTTTTGTTCCACAATTCGCGCTACCCCAAAGGTCGCTGCAATAGACATGATGAAGGTGGCGGCTTCTCGCCCAATCGTGGTTCCCACCACCATGAGGGTCAACGGTCCAAAAGCGGCAATCATAATGATGAAGGGGATGGGGCGAACAAAATTCACCAGCACGTTAAGGACGGTGTACACCACGCTATTGCGCAAAATTCCTTGAGAACGAGTGGTGTAGAGCAACACACCTAAGGCGAGGCCTAAGAGGCCGCCAACAATCATGGCTAAGGACACCATGATGAGAGTGTCCACGATGGCATTGGCGAATGTTCCACCTAGCCGGTTCCAATCAGCGGCGAGGGTAGTGATGGTCATCGTGCGATCTCCTGAATATCAGTACTGCGCTCTAAGCTGCGGTAGAACTCCTCCACTGCTGTTTCTGGCCCATGAAGCCGGACAGTCATCTTTCCGAAGCTTCGTTGCTGTAGGGTAGTGACCCCACCATGCACAATCGAAAGCTCGACGCCTGCTTCACGGGCGCGGGCAGCAGCGGCAAAAAATCCGGAGTTTTCGGTGAGGTTGATGGTAAATAACCGGCCGTCGTGAGCTAGCAGATCCTCGGTTTCTACGTGGTCTGGGGTATTGCGCAACGAAGTGGCGACGAAGCGAGCAGCCACATCGGTTTTGGGGTTAGAAAAGACCTCGTAGACGCTGCCATGCTCAATGACTTTGCCATTTTCCATGACGGCTACGGAATCCGCGATAGAACGAACCACTTCCATTTCATGGGTGATAACGACGATGGTGATGCCTAGCTCCCGGTTGACTTCTCGGAGAAGTTTCAACACATCCTGAGTGGTTTCCGGGTCAAGAGCAGAGGTGGCTTCATCCGCTAAGAGCAATTTTGGTTTCGTAGCTAAGGCGCGGGCGATGCCTACCCGTTGTTTTTGTCCACCGGATAATTGCTCAGGATAGTGGTCATGACGGTCAGCAAGTCCCACGAATTCCAATAGCTCTGTGACCCGTTGTTTTCGCTCAGCACTTTTCATTCCGGCGAGTTTTAATGGGTATTCAATGTTTCCTGCAGTGGTGCGGGATTGAAATAAGTTGAACTGTTGGAAAATCATTCCAATGTTGGAGCGGATCGCGCGTAGCTGCCGTTCCGACAGTCCCACAATATTGGTTCCATCGAGCAACAGCTCTCCGGACGTCGGGGTATCTAGCCCATTAATTAACCGAACAAGGGTAGATTTACCAGCCCCGGAGTAACCAATGACGCCCAGAATCTCACCGGGTTGCACGTTGAGCGTGACATCATCAACGGCGGTGGTTTTTTCTTTTCCGGAGGTCGTGAAAACTTTGGAGACATGGCGGAACTCAATAGCAGTTCCCTGTCGTGATTGTGAAGTGGAAAGAGTCACAGTTCCGTTCTGCTTACTTACTAGTTCTTATGAGAACGCTCATCGTCTTCCAGCCGCTTTAAGATGGCTTGGAGGTCACTGGCGTCTCGGTCAACAGCCACATTGGTCCCGCGAGAATCCTGGCTATTAGCTTCCAGCACCTCGGGATCATGGAAAATCTTTACCAGCTTGGTGAGCTGTGGATTATCGGCGTTATCTGGGCGAGTTACAAAAACATTGATGTAGGGTTCCGCTTCGGTGGAATTCGGATCATCCTTGAACACCGCTGCTTTGGCGTCGATCCCAGCTCGATCTAGGAAGTTGTTGTTGATAATAGCTGGGCGGCCTTCCCCATAGGCGGTGGTGGTTTGAGCCGCGTCAACCGGAATAACGGATACCTTGGAGGCCTTGCTATCAATATCGGCTGGAGTCGGGGTAATGATGTTCGAATCTTTGAGGGTGATCAATTTGGCCTGGACCAGCACATTGATGGCTCGTCCCTGGTTTGAGGAGTCACTAGGGATAGCAACTTCTTGGCCTTCGATACCGTCAAGGTTGTCATGGCCTTTCCAATAAAGCCCGAGCGGGACGATCTCAGACGCCCCAATAGGAACCAAGTTGGCATTGGAACCAACATTGTAGGTGGCGAGGAATTTAAGGTGCTGGAAAAGGTTGACATCTAATTGACCCTGAGCCAGCGCATCATTGGGGGTGTTGTAATCATTAAATGGCACCATCTCAATATTGATGCCTTGCTCCTCAGCTTTGTCTTCTAAGACTTTCCACACTTGCTTTTCGGAGTCGGTGGTCCCGATTTTAATTTCGGAGCCATCACTGTGAGAAGAGCAAGCGCTTAAACCTCCTAAGGTGAGCGCAGCAGCTAAACCGACCGCCATGGCGCGTTTGAACATGGGGGATTCACCTCTATTTTTCTTTCTGAGCACTCTCATAAGAGATGCCCTCTCGCTGAATTTGCTAACGAGCCGAACATTATCACTATCGGACAACTTAGTCTATTTGATTCCCATTAATAGTAGACCAAGCTGTAAATATCGAACATGTGTACTAGAATAATCGCTATGCATTTTCACGGTGGGGAAGCACTAAGTTGGTCTCGGCTAGAACGGATTTTATCGGGCCAGCCAGGGCCAGAACCAGTCCCTGCCATCACAGAAGATGATGGTTTTTCTCCTCAGTCATTAGAGTTGGCAAAGCCGGGTGGTTTTGCAGAGCTTCACGCCTACAGCAGCTTCAATTTTAAGGACGGAGCATCTCATCCTGAAACGATGGTTCTGCGTGCCGCAGAATTAGGTCTAGAAGCATTAGCTCTGCTTGACAGGGATGGATTCTATGGTTCTGTCCGTTTTGCAGAAGCTGCCAAAGCGCTAAAATTACCGACGGTTTTTGGGGCAGAGCTCAGTCTTCAGGAAGGAATTTTACCCATTTTGTGTCGCAGCCCTGAAGGGTATAGGCGTCTATCTCGGCTCATTAGCGAAGCTCGCATGAAAGCAAGGAATAAAGATGCAGTGTGCTATCCAGAGCTAGGAGAAATTTTAGAAAGAGGGGCCGACACCTGGGTCTTTTTGGCAGATCATCACTGGGCGCACCATATAGAACTGATGATCGATATAGTGGGGAATAATTCTGTAGTTCGGGAATATGAAGTCACCATGCTTCCAGACAATGCAGATCATCATTGCGTGGTAGATCAGTTTCCAACACGCCACGGTATCTTGACAGCTCGCCCAGCAGTAGCGACTGTTCACGATAAAGACCTAGCCCGAGCTAAACGTTCTTTGGCTCATCACCAATCAGTAGGGGCAGCGCGAGGGCGGATTCACCCTATGGGTGCTCCGTGGTTACGTTCCGCCGAGCAGATGCGTCGAATGTTCCCCGGACGTCCTGATCTACTGTCATATACTGTTGAGCTCGCGCAGGAGTGCGCCTTTGACCTGGACTTATTAGCTCCAAATTTACCCAATTGGGACGTTCCTCCAGGGCATACCGAGATGACCTGGTTAAGAGAACTCGTAGCCCAAGGGTGGGAGCAGCGCTACGGAAAATTTTCTGACGCCTTAGCACACAAAGCGAAACACCAAATTGATTATGAATTGGCCTTAATCGAACAACTGAATTTCCCCGGTTACTTCCTTATCATTCATGGCATCGTGCAGTTTTGTCGACATTCCGGGATCTTATGCCAGGGAAGAGGATCGGCTGCAAATTCGGCGGTGTGTTTTGCCTTAGGCATAACGAACGTAGAACCCATGGTCGCAGAATTACTTTTTGAAAGATTTTTATCCCCCGAGCGCGATGGTCCACCAGACATTGATCTTGATATTGAATCCGGCAGAAGAGAAGAAGTAATTCAGTATGTTTATCACCGATACGGTAGAGAAAACGCAGCTCAGGTAGCGAATGTGATAAGTTATCGCCGTAAAGGGGCGCGACGGGATGCGGGGCGAGCGCTGGGCTATCCTCAAGGAACTATTGATTCTTGGTCACGCCGTAGCGATAAAGCGCCGGAGCAGGTGGAAAAACTCGCGGAGAAATTCCTTGGCCATCCTCGACACCTGGGAATACATTCCGGAGGGATGGTTATTTGTGACCGCCCCATTGCCGATGTGGTGCCCATCGAGTGGGCTCGAATGGCGAACCGTTCCGTGGTGCAATGGGATAAAGAGGATTGCGCTGTTGCCGGGTTAGTGAAATTTGATCTTCTGGGCTTAGGGATGCTTAGCGCTCTTCATGCCATGATCGACTTAGTTGCTCGCCATCGTGGCCAGAAAATTAATCTTTGGGAAATAGATCTCACCGAAGAACCCGTATATGAGATGTTGTGCCGCGCTGATGCCATCGGCGTTTTCCAAGTGGAATCTCGCGCTCAATTAGCTACCTTGCCGCGACTCCAACCGCGTACCTTTTTTGATCTAGTTGTGGAGGTTGCGCTTATTCGCCCCGGCCCTATTCAAGGAGGTTCGGTGCATCCCTATCTTCGGAGACGTCGAGGGGAAGAAGAAATCACGTATGACCACCCGGTTTTAGAAAAATCTCTGAGAAAGACTTTGGGGGTGCCGCTGTTCCAAGAACAACTTATGCATATTGCGGTAGATGCAGCGGGGTTTAGCGCAGCAGAGGCCGATGCTTTACGACGCGCTATGGGGTCGCAGCGTTCTACTGCGCGGATGGCGGTGCTGAGGGAAAAATTTTTCCAGGGGCTAGCCGCTACAAGTGGAATCGTCGGCGACACCGCCGAAGCCTTATGGCACAAAATCTTGGCTTTCGCCGCCTATGGTTTCCCCGAATCCCACGCCCAGTCTTTCGCCTCATTGGTGTATTTTTCAGCGTGGTTTAAGTACCACTATCCGGCCGAGTTTTGCGTGGGATTATTGCGATCACAACCAATGGGTTTTTATTCCCCGCAGTCATTAGTTGCCGATGCTCGACGCCATGGAGTCCCCATCTTGCCGGTCTGTGTCCATCATTCTGGAGTAGCGGCAGATAGCCCCGAGGGGGCCATCCGGTTAGGGTTATCATCACTCAAAGGTCTGCCAGACTCCGTTGCCCAGCGCATAGTAGCTGCCCGAAACGATGGACTATTTCGCTCTATTGCTGATTTAGCTCGACGAGCTGATCTCACGGTGCAGCATACCGAGATCTTGGCCCGAGGTGGGGCCTTAGAATGCTTGGTCCCGGATAGACGTCGTGCTCTGTGGGAAGCAGGGGTGGCCGCTACCGAGCATGACGGAATGTTCCCCGGGCTTAGTGATGTCCCTGCTCCAGCACTACCGGGGATGAGTACTTTTGAACTTTTCGCCGCAGATATTGCCGCAACTGGTATCACCCCAGCAGAACAACCCATGTTTTTACTTAGGAAAACCCTAGCTGAACAGGGAGTTTTATGTACCGCGGCGCTTAGCCAGGTCCCAGACGGTTCAAGCGTGGAAGTAGCTGGAATTATTACCCATCGGCAACGCCCCAGAACAGCTTCTGGAGTGATTTTTCTAGGGATGGAAGATGAAACCGGGCTGGCTAATATCGTGGTGTCGCCGGGACTGTGGCGCCGATATGAAAAAGTCGCTCGAACCTCTCGGGGGCTAGTGGTGAGAGGGAAGGTTCAAAACCGCACGGGAGCGGTATTGGTGGTGGCAGATAAGTTGAGTGATCTTCAGTTTGCAGCAGCCTTGAGCAGGGGATCACGGGATTTTCGATGACTAGATCACACTCAATAGGGGGCAGGGAGAACAGCCACATCAACTGAGCGCAATGAGCTATGTGACAATCTAAGAAGCGACTAAGAAGAAAGGAAGTGACTGCGTGGATACTTCATGGGAACCTACCCTAGGGGCTGGGCCGCTTTTGGCAATAGCGGCTGGTTCGGTAGCCCTCATTTTGCTGCTCATCATTGTTTTTAAACTGCACGCCTTCCTCACCCTCATAGTGGTGTCGGCAGCAACTGCCCTGGCAACCGGAATACCGGTTGCGAAAATTGTGCCAACAATGACGGAAGGCTTCGGCAGCACCCTAGCTAATGTGGCGCTCCTGGTCGGCCTGGGGGCAATGCTGGGAAGGCTGGTGGAAACCTCCGGTGGGGCAAAATCACTCGCCGAGAAAATGATCGATATTTTTGGTGAAAATCGGGCTCCCTTTGCCTTAGGGCTTGCCTCTCTCATTGTGGGATTCCCCATTTTCTTTGACGCGGGTCTGGTAGTAATGCTGCCAGTGATTTTCGCAGTGGCCCGACGCATGAAAGGCTCAGTGCTGGCCTACGGGATCCCAGCCGCAGGCGCATTCTCCGTGATGCATGTGTTTGTTCCACCTCATCCAGGCCCCATTGCAGCCAGCGAATACTACCACGCCAATGTGGGAATGGTCCTGCTCGTCGGCCTCATTATTGCGCTGCCGACCTGGTACCTCACCGGCTACCTATTGGGTCTATTTCTGGGAAGAAAATTTCACCTTCCAGTACCAGATATTCTCTCCGGGGGGCCAGAAAACACCGAGGACATAAAAAATCCAGCCGGCGCGGGTGCGGTAATCTTCGTCATTCTTATTCCGATGCTGCTGATTTTTGGCAACACGGGAATGAACATGGCTGCCAGCGCGGGATTTGTAAACTCTGATTCTCTTCTTCCTCGTGTCTTAACTTTCCTTGGCTCGACGTCAATAGCTCTCCTCATTACCACGCTTGTGGCGCTATGGTTACTCGGCACTCGGCGAGGAGAAAAACGCAGCGCTGTGGAGCGCACCGTTGAAGGGGCGCTGGGTCCAATTTGCTCGGTGGTGTTGATTACGGGAGCCGGCGGAATGTTTGGCGGTGTGCTGAGAACTTCAGGTATCGGAGATGCTTTGTCGGATTCCATGTCCTCACTGCATCTGCCGGTCATTGTGGGATGTTTCATCGTAGCTGCGGTACTTAGGGTTGCTCAGGGGTCTGCCACCGTTGCTCTGACGACTGCTGCTGCATTAATGGCTCCAGCCGTGATTAACAGTGGGTTTAATGACCTTCAAATTGCCGTGATTGTGGTGGCTACTGCCGCTGGGTCGGTTATTGCTAGCCATGTCAATGACTCGGGATTCTGGCTGGTTGGTCGCCTCATGGGGATGGATACTGCCACCACTTTAAAAACCTGGACCGTCAACCAAACGCTGATCGCTGTGGTGGGATTCATTTTCTCAGTTCTCATCTTTGCTCTCGCTGGGGTGGTTGCCTAGCAGTTCAACACTGGTTTCATCCTTTGATCTCATAATTTCGGGTACTTGAAGAATAATTGTTCATCTAACCGAATTTCATGTTATTATTGCACCTGTTTTTCAATTCAATCTCTTGTAACACGGTGGAATATCAAAGGAGAAATCAGTGCTAAAAAAGAAAACTCTGGCCTTAGCTGGAGTCGCTTTGTGTGGGGTCAGTGCCCTCGGCGCATGTGCCACGGAAGGGGTAGATCAGGGGGATTCAAAGAACCTGAACATCGTGGCAAGCACAACCCAGATCTGTGACTACATAACGCAAATTCTGGGATCAGAACAAAGCGAAATACAGCTTCATCGAACGGATTCGCAGGGCACGTCCGTCGACCTTGGCGCTAGTGACGCCAACGGCGCGCATCCGGCAGAAGTAGATCTGACCTGTCTGCTTGCTCCCAATGCCACAGCTCACGAGCATGAGATGACGCCTCAGCAGATGAACGCTTTGTCTCGGGCGGACCTTTTCTTTATCAACGGGGTAGATCTGGAACACTTCCTTGATTCCGCGGTAGAATCCTCCGGATTCACCGGAAAAATGGTGGCTACCTCTGGGTTGCGGACGTCAGAGGAAAAGACAGATCCTCACGGTGCGCAGAATAAGAGCGCCGAGTTTCCTTTTATTGTTGAGGACGGGGCAGAAAAAGTTGCTCTAGAAAAGTGGCCCTTCCCGCCAGAAGGCGACGAAAAAGACGGATCGGCTTTCGTCTTTGACCCTCATGTGTGGACTTCGCCGCGTAACGCCATGATTCAGGTCCGCAACATCGGTGCAGCAATGACAGCTGCCGCCCCGGACTCGGCAGACACTATCCGCAACCAGGTAGATCAGTATCTCAGGAGACTTCAGGCCTTAGACAGCTGGGCTCGAGAGTCTCTTAACAGCGTTCCAGAGAAAAACCGCACCCTTTTCACCTCGCATGATGCCTTCGGATACTTCTCTCGAGAATATGGCATCAATTTCATCGGTGCTGCTCTTTCTGATTTTTCTGGCCAGCAAGATGCCACCGCTGAGCACATTGCCCAGGCTGCTCAGAGCGTTAAAGATTCCGGAGCCAAAACCCTGTTCGCGGAAAACTCTAATAATTCGAAGTCGGTGGAATCTGTAGCCAGAGCTGCCGGGGTTCGAGCCATCATCGGCGAGGACGCACTTTATGGGGACTCGCTCGGCCCAGCAGACTCCGACGGTCGCACCTATATTGGCTCCCAGCTCCACAATGTTGTTAACTTAGTAACCGCGTGGGGTGGTAAACCTGCGGACATTCCCGCACAACTTCGCGACGACTCCCCGGAGCACGTCCTTGTCTAGCCCTGCACTGCTTTTTGATGACGTGGACCTAAGCTACGGACGCTCCCCGGTGCTGACCGGAATCACCTTGAGCGTGGACCCCGGTCAGGCACTGGCGTTGATAGGGCCTAATGGTGCTGGAAAAACAACTCTTCTGCGGAGCATTTTAGGAACCGTGCGTTGTACCCACGGCCACATCCGAGTGCTGGGCAAGCCGGTTAACAAGGTGCCAGCGGGAAGAATCGGATCCGTACCGCAAAGCGCTGACCTTGACTTATCCTTCCCCGTGCGGGTGCACCAGGTTGTTGAGATGGGGCTCTATGCGGAACTCGGATGGCTAGGGCGGTTGAGGAAGGGTCACCGTCAGCGAGTCACTGAGGCATTGTCCAGGGTAGATCTTGCAGATCGAGCAACTCATCGTTTTGGGCACCTCTCCGGTGGGCAAAGACAGCGGGCGCTGTTGGCTCGATCTATCGTTGCCCACGCTGACTTGATTTTGTTAGATGAACCCTTCAATGGGCTCGACGGCCCCAATAGAAGAGCCCTAGTAGATACACTTCGCTCCCTGAAACAGGAGGGGGTTGCTGTCGTCGTTTCTACCCATGACATGGTGTTGGCAGAGGAAGTATGCGAATCCACGGTTTTACTTGCCGGACGCCAACTTGCTTGGGGCCCCACCAAAGCCGTCCTGGCTGATGAAGTGTTTCGACAGGCCTACGGGAGGACATATGTGGGATGAAATGGTCCGAGTCTTCGGCCAAAGCCTCGAACAGCTTCGCCACAGTCTCCACTTCTTTCCCGGCACAGCAGTGTTAAGCGGCGCTCCCTATATGTTTCGCGCAGCAACAATGCTGGCAGTCTTAGGCGTAGTCGGTGGGATAGTTGGGGTACTTGTCAATCTTCGATCAGCGGAATTTCACGCAGAAGCCACAGTTCACGGCATATTCCCCGGAATTGTAGTGGGTTCGCTCTGGGGTGGGGTTGATGCCATTATCCCCGGTGCAGCAATAGCAGCTATCGCGGTTGTGGTGGCTCTCAGCATAATCAGCCGACACCACAATACGGAGTCTGGAACAGCCATCATACTCACCTCCTTTTACGCCCTTGGCATGGTGATTTCTCTACGACATAAAGACATGTCCGGGCAATTGGAAGCCCTGATGTTTGGTCGCCTTCTTGACATCAATGATGAGCGTCTTTTCCAAGCCGTCCTGGTTTGTCTCCTGGCCGTGGTTATTGTTGTGGTGTCGTGGAGACAACAAATATTCTTTGCTTTTGATCGATGGGGAGCTCAATCAGCTGGCCTTCATGCAGCCGTTATTGACAGCCTGAGGAATACCGCTATCGCAGCGGTGGTGGTGGCAGCGTCCTCAGCTATCGGTGTGCTCTTAGTGATTGGCTATATCATTATCCCAGGGGCAGCAGCGAGGTTGATGTGTTCCACGGTAGCGACCATGGTCCTAGGATCCGTCACCCTGGGGGTTCTCGGGGGCTGGCTGGGCTTAGGCCTCATGTCCCTTCATCTTTCCCACCCCATCTCGCCGCAGGCTTCGGTGGCACTGTCCCTCTGTCTTCTCTACGCCGTGGTGTATTTCTTCCACCGGCTAAAGCAGGAGGTGATCACTTAACTGATGGAACCTCTCATGGTGAACATTCTTGTTCTTCCCGTCTTGGAAATTACTGTGGTGGGTGTGCTCTCTGGCCTCGTCGGGGTTTTCGCTGTGCTGAATAGACGAGTCTTTTTTAGTGAATCCATTACACACGGCACATTTCCCGGCGCAGTTCTCGGCGTCGTTGTGGGTAATACTTTCTTTGAGCTAGGGCACCACGGGCTGTCTCTGACCTTGATGATCGGGGCCTTAGCAATGTGTGTTCCCTTGAGCTGGTTAATGCACCGGCTCGCTATAGTTCCAGGGATATCTGCACAATCAGCAGCTGGGACCGTTTTGACCTTGGGATTTGCCTTAGGCTATTTCCTTAGCACCTGGTTTAAGCCCTTACCTTTAAAAATTGAGAACTTCTTAGCTGGATCACTGCTCAACGCCAATCTTATGGACCTTGGCGTAGCAAGTGCCGTGCTTAGTGGGGCGGTGCTCGTGGTGGCTGTGCACGGGAAATTCCTGATTTTCCATTGTTTTGATCCAGGTGGTTTCCGTGCGGCAGGGCACCGTTCGGCGCGCGCAGAAAGCATGATTTTATCTCTGATATGTTTGACCTCGGTTGCCGTCATCCCTGCGGTGGGAACTATTCTGTCCATCGCTTTATTAGTGGCTCCCGCTGCCGGTTTGCTTCCCTTGTGTGCATCTGCTCGTATGTTGTTGATCACCGCTCCATTGGCGGGGGCGGGAATTGGGGTCAGCGGTTTAGCTCTTGCAGTTGTTATGGATTTGTCCGCCGGCGGCACCATCGCCGTCATAGCTGGGATTTTCTATCTCTTTTGTCTCCTCCTCGCGAAGAGACAGAGAAACTAAGGCTATGCTAGCAACTATGCACGTTACCGACCTTCCGGATAAAACACAGGACTATCTCAAAACTATTTGGAGTATGTGTGAGGAAACTGGAAAGCCGGCTACGTTGGGCGCGGTAGCAAGCCGTTTAGAGCAAAAGAATTCCACGGCTTCTGAAGCGATTAAACGCCTATCAGAAAGTGGGATGGTCAACCATGAACGGTACGCGGGGATCACCTTAACGGAACGCGGCCAAGAACTTGCCCTCGCCATGGTTCGTCGGCATCGTCTTTTGGAGACATTCCTGGTCACTGTGTTGGGTTACACCTGGGATGAAGTGCATGACGAAGCCGATATTTTGGAGCATGGGATTACTGATCGACTGCTATCCCGGATTGATAGTTACTTGGGACACCCCACAAAAGACCCTCACGGGGATCCCATCCCGCAGGAAGATGGCAGTTTAGGGGAGATAGTGACGGAAAACCTCAACACGGTGGCAGCGGGGGAGACAGTGACTGTGGAGCGTATTGCCGATCATGATCCTGAACTTCTTCGTTATCTCGCAGACCACGCCATTGTTCCCGGCGCCGAGATTCAGGTGGTATCTGGCCCGACGGCAGGTTTGATGATGCTTCAGGTTGGCGCAGAGACTGTGCCGGTAGCCGAATCTGGCTTGAACGATATTTTTATCAGCCGCTGATTCTAGGGACTTACTGGCCGCCGCTAAACCCTAGTTGACGCCACGCCTCATACGTCGCTACTGCTGCTGAGTTGGAGAGGTTCATGGAGCGTCGTCCAGGCAGCATAGGGATTCTGAGCTCTTGAGTAATTCTGGGGTGTGCTAGATGTGAGGCTGGTAGGCCGGTGGGCTCAGTACCAAAAAGTAACGCATCTCCAGGTTGGTAGCTAATGGTGGTGTGCCAAGTAGGAGCTTGGGTGGTGAAGGCAAATACGCGGGAGTGGGGGATCGCGGAAAAGCACGTGTCTAAGTCTGGGTGGACAGTGACATGGGCTAGGTCGTGATAATCAAGCCCGGCGCGGCGAAGGTGCTTGTCACTAAGCACAAACCCCAAGGGTTCTACTAGGTGCAGGTGTGCTCCGGTCCCCGCGCACATCCTAATGGCATTGCCGGTGTTCGGCGGGATGACTGGGTTATCGAAAATTACGTGAAGAATCTCAGCAGTCACGGTCTTAGTCTAGGCGTTGGGAGCGTCGTGGAATAATAGCAGCATGACTGCGATCAAGCTCGACGGAAAACTCTATCGCCAAGAAATCTTCGAGGATTTACGTCAACGGGTAGCTGCCTTAAAAGAACAAGGCGTGACCCCTGGGCTAGCTACCGTCTTGGTAGGTGATGATCCAGGAAGCCACTCCTATGTGAAAATGAAGCACCGGGACTGCGAGGAAATCGGGATCACCTCTATTCGACGGGATTTACCAGGCAATATCAGCCAAGAAGAACTTCATCAAGTTATTGATGAATTAAATGAGGATCCTGCGTGTACTGGTTATATCGTGCAACTTCCTCTCCCCAAGCACCTGGACGAAAACGCGGTTTTAGAAAGAATTGACCCAGATAAGGATGCGGATGGACTCCATCCGGTTAATTTGGGAAAGCTGGTCCTGAATGAGCCCGCACCCTTACCGTGTACGCCTAATGGCTGTATTCATTTGCTGCGACGCTTCGGAGTGGAACTCGATGGCGCAAAAGTGGTGGTTATTGGGCGCGGAGTAACCGTCGGGCGTCCGATCGGTTTGCTTCTGACTCGGCGTTCAGAAAACTCTACGGTGACGTTGTGCCACACCGGAACGAAGGATCTTGCTGCTGAGACGCGGACAGCTGATGTCATTATCGCGGCTGCGGGTCGGGCCCATATGATCACTGCGGATATGGTCAAACCAGGTGCCGCGGTGCTGGATGTGGGGGTATCTCGGGTTGATGGGAAACTGTGCGGTGATGTCCACCCTGACGTCTGGGATGTCGCTGGAGCAGTATCCCCCAACCCCGGTGGGGTAGGTCCCATGACGCGCACATTCTTGGTGCGAAATATTGTCGAACGGGCAGAGCGGCTAGCGAATGAGGCTTAAACCCATTCCGCCGGGATTAAGCCTGGATAATCCCCATGATCGGAAACTACCTCCCTCGAGGGTTCCTCGCGCCATCCAATACCTCGGAATTGCGCTTTTCTTGCTCGGAATAGCTCTAGCTAGTGTTTTTGCCCTCAGCGATCACTGGCGACGAGCCACTTTTACTCTCGGCGCATCTATGCTGTGGCTCGCTGTGCTAAGACTAGGCTGTGACTCTCGAAACCTAGGGGTACTTTCCGTTCGCTCCCGGAAATTTGACACCGCCTTTTGCTGCTGCTTCGGCGGCGCCATGGTTTTTCTTTCGGCTTCGGTCGACGCCCTGGGTAGCTAGGAAAAATGGGAGCCTGGCTCCGGGAGTGTGGCAGCTGAGGCGAGGGTGATGAACCGACGGATAATTCGGTTCATTTGGCGAAACTCGGCAAGAAAAGCATCGTGCCCTACCGGAGAACTAATCCGAGCCATGCCTAATACATTGCCGAGATTTCGGGAAAGATGTTCTTGTTGGTGGTAGGGGTACAAAATATCCGTGTCTACTCCGACAACAAAACAAGGAACTTGGATAGTAGCTAAAGCTCGATTCAACCCTCCGCGACCTCGGCCAATATTGTGCCGATTAAGGGCATCGGTGAGGGTGACATAGGAACCGGCATCAAAGCGCGAGGTCAGTTTCCGGGCTTGATAGTCAAGGTAGCTTTCAATGGCAAAGCGCTGTTGTGGATCCCGCACTGGGCCCAGGGGGTTTTCTCCTTCCTGGGCTTCTACGCCAAAGCGTTCATCGAGTTCCAGCTCTCCGCGGTAGGTCAGATGCGCTATACGTCGGGCGGTAGCTAACCCCTCGCGGGGCTGCTGACCTGTGCCATAGTAGTTACCACCATGCCAGTGCGGGTCTCCTTCGATGGCATCAATCTGGGCTGCTTGAATCCCGATCTGCCAGGCACTAGCGCGAGCTGAAACAGCAATGATGGCCGCGGCAGAGAGGCGTTCCGGGTACATTGCTGCCCATTCCAGGGCGCGGGCTCCGCCCATGGAACCACCAATGACGGCATGAACCCCCTCAATGCCTAAGGCGTCGAGGAATGCAATCTCAGCGGTGACTTGATCGCGGATAGAGATACCGGGAAACCGAGATCCCCAGTACCCGCCCTCGGGGTGGGGACTTGATGGCCCGGTTGAGCCATGGCATCCACCGATGGAATTAGTGCACACCACGCAATACTTATTGGTATCTAGGGCTAGACCTGGGCCGATGAGTCCTGGCCACCATTCATCGACGTCCGGTCCACTGGTTAGGGAATGTTCTACCAGAATGATATTGGTGCGCCCGGAATCAAGTCCATGCAGTTTCCCCCATCGGCGATACGCGATGCGTGCATCGGGGATTATTGCGCCTGCTTCAGTACGCAAAGTCCCAATGTTGACTACCCCGAGTTCTCCGGGAGCGACCAGGCGGCTCATAGTGCGTCGAACCCCGTTTGAAGATCCGCAATAATATCATCAATATGTTCTAGTCCGACGGACAGCCGAATGGTGGCCTGGCTAACGCCTGCTCGCGCTAACCCCTCTTCAGTGGATTGGGAGTGCGTTGTCGATGCCGGATGGACCACTAAGGACCGGGTATCGCCAATATTGGCCAGATTGGAATGCAACTTGAGTGCGTCAATGAAAGTCCACGCTTCCTCACGCCCGCCCTTAAGATCAAAGGACAGCACTGAACCGGTATAACGCAACCCGAGTTTTTCCTTCACCGAATACCAGGGTGAGGAGGGTAGGCCCGCAAACTGAACCTTGGTCACCAGCGGATGATTGTCGAGAAACTCTGCCACCTTCAAAGCGTTTTCATTATGGCGTTCAATCCGCAGCGGCAAAGTGTCCAAACCCTGCACTATCAGCCAGGCGTTAAAAGGAGAAATGGCGGCACCGGTATCGCGCAGAAGTCCGGCGCGAGCCTTCACAGCAAACGCTGGCGCCCCTAGATCTGCGTAGCGAAGGCCATGATAAGCCGGGTCGGGTTGGGTGAAACCGGGGAAGACATCTTTACCTTCGCGCTGCACGGTCCAATCAAATTTCCCACCGTCAATAATGGCCCCACCAAGAGCCGAGCCACTTCCCCCATAGAACTTCGTTAGTGAATTCACCACGATATCGGCACCTAGTTCCAAGGGGCGCAAGACTGCTGCGGTCGCAATGGTGTTATCCACAATCAAGGGAACCTGATTACGGTGAGCGACCTCCGCAACAACCGGAACGTCTAAAATATCCGCCTGCGGGTTAGCAAAAGATTCTGCATAAAAAGCTTTAGTGTTGTCCTGTACTGCAGCTTGCCATGATTCGGGGTCGTCGGGATTGTCGACAAAACTAACGTCAATGCCTAGCCGAGGTAGGGTGACCTCAAAGAGAGTAGTGGTTCCTCCATACAGTCGGGGAGACGCGATGATGTGGTCGCCCTGCGCGGCGAGGTTCAAAATAGCTGCGGTCTCTGCAGCTTGCCCAGAAGCAAACGCTAGCGCAGCTACCCCTCCTTCTAAGGAAGCCAGGCGGTTTTCTAAAACATCTTGGGTCGGGTTGGTTAGTCGGGTGTAGATGGGGCCCGGATCAGAAAGATTAAAACGTTGGGCCGCGTGTTCAGCGGAATCAAAGACGTAGGAGGTCGTCATATAAATCGGGAGATTACGGGCACTTGTCTCGGAATCTACCGGTTGGCCAGCATGGATAGCGCGGGTTGCGAAATTCCACTCTGTCGCTTGAGAATTGTCATACTTGGGCATCGAATAAAGACCTTTCCTACTTCCCTGTCTATACCAAGTTGTCTACTTAGTGTAGAGTACTGGACCGCTCGGTCTATATCAACCTCAAAAAATCTTTACCCCTAGGGTGGGGTGAAACACAAGAAAAACCCGGACCCCTAAGTGGGGAGTCCGGGTGTGAGTTAGCGAGGAATGATCCTAGGCTTTGAGCTCTTCAATTACCGCATTGAAAGCGCTTGAAGGACGCATGACCGCAGTGGTCTTTTGATCATCGGGCAAGTAGTAGCCACCTAGGTCAGTTGCCTGTCCCTGATTATCGAGAAGGTCTTGATCAATCTTCGCTGCATTTTCTGCCAGCGCCTTAGCCACCGGTGCGAAAGTCGCAGCTAAATCGCTATCTTCGGATTGTTGTGCCAACTCCTCTGCCCAGAAATAGGTCAAGTAGAAGTGGCTTCCACGATTGTCAATCTCTCCAACCTTGCGGGATGGGGACTTCCCTTCGTTGAGCAGCCGCTCGGTTGCTTTATCCAGGGCGCTAGCTAACACGGCCGCCTTGGGGGCGTCGCCAGTGTGCGCACAGTGCCGCAGAGATTCAGCCAGAGCAAGGAACTCGCCCAAGGAGTCCCAGCGCAAGTGATTTTCCTCGAGAACCTGTTGAACGTGCTTAGGGGCAGAACCGCCTGCGCCGGTTTCAAAGAGGCCGCCACCTGCCATCAATGGCACGACGGAGAGCATCTTTGCGGAGGTGCCCAATTCCAGAATGGGGAACAGGTCGGTGTTGTAGTCACGCAGCACGTTACCGGTTACCGAGATGGTGTCTTCACCCCGGCGGATACGCTCGACGGAGAGCTTGGTGGCCTCCACCGGAGACAGAATCTGAATGTCAAGTCCCTCAGTGTCGTGATCTTTGAGGTACTTGTTGACCAATTCAATCAGGTTGCGGTCATGAGCGCGTTCGGGATCAAGCCAGAACACCGCAGGCGTTCCAGAGAGACGGGAGCGAGTAACCGCCAGTTTGACCCAATCTTGGATGGGAGCATCTTTGGTTTGGCAGGCGCGCCAGATATCGCCAGCTTCAACCTGGTGTTCCATAAGTATGTCGCCGGCAGAGTTGGTGATTTTTACGGTGCCATCAGCAGGAATACGGAAAGTCTTGTTATGAGAGCCGTATTCTTCAGCTTTCTGCGCCATGAGCCCCACGTTGGGGACAGTGCCCATGGTGGCGGGGTCATAAGCTCCGTGGGCTTTACAGTCTTCAATAACTGCCTGGTAGACCCCGGCGTAGGAGGAATCCGGAATAACGGCAAGGGTATCTTGCTCTTCATCATTCTTGTTCCACATGTGTCCGGAGGTCCGGATCATGGCCGGCATGGAGGCGTCGACGATCACATCGGATGGAACATGGAGGTTGGTAATTCCCTTATGAGAATTCACCATCGCCAAGTCCGGTCCCTGTGCGAGCGCCTCATCAAAAGCTGCACGAATTTCGGCACCGTTAGCGAGTTCTTCTAAGCCAGAGTAAATGGCACCTAAACCGTTTTCTCCGTTCAAGCCTGCTGCGTTGAGCTCATCGCCGTATTTATCAAATACATCAGCAAAAAAGGCGCGCACAACATGCCCGAAGAGGATGGGGTCAGAAACCTTCATCATGGTGGCTTTGAGATGAACTGAGAACAGCACACCTTCTTCTTTGGCCCGCGCAACCTGTGCAGCGAGGAAGTCGTCGAGCGCTTTAGCGGACATGAAAGTACCATCGACGACCTCTCCGGCTTGCACCTTCAGATCATTCTTCAGTACCTGTTCGCCCTCGGAGGTGTGCAATGAGATGGTTAAGGTGTCCTCAGCGGGAAGAATCACCGACTTCTCATTATGGCGGAAATCATTGTTGTCCATGGTGGCAACGTTGGTTTTAGAATCTGCGCTCCAAGCACCCATCGAATGCGGGTGCGCCTTAGCGAAATTCTTCACGGCGACGGGGGCGCGACGATCCGAGTTGCCCTCACGTAAAACAGGATTAACCGCGGAACCCTTGACTGCGTCATAGCGCTCACGAATGTCTCGCTCTTCATCAGTTTCTGGGTTCGCCGGATAATCAGGAATGTCAAAACCCTTTGACTGCAATTCCTTAATAGCAGCCGTAAGCTGCGGAACCGAAGCAGAAATATTAGGTAACTTGATGATATTAGCTTCCGGAGTTTTTGCCAGTTCACCGAGCTCAGCAAGATGATCCCCGATGCGTTGCTCCTCACTTAGGCGCTCCGGGAACTGGGCCAGAATACGGCCAGCCAAAGAAATATCCCGAGTCTCTACCTCGATACCAGCAGTGGCAGCGAAAGCCTCCACAACCGGCTTTAAGGAATAAGTAGCCAACAAAGGTGCTTCGTCAGTACGGGTGTAAATAATTTTAGCCAATGTCACTCCCTGAAATAGTTATGAGGTACGGACCCTAGAATACTGAGTACCGCGCGGTCGGGGGTGGTAGGGAGGGGAAGAAAATGAGAAAGTTGCTGTCTGGTAGTAGAAATCACAGCAAAAAGCAGAATCTGTGGGGTTCACATCGGTAGGTAGGAGATTCTCCACGCAGAGACGTCGTCGGGGCAGAATTCCGCGAGGAGGAACAGCCCGAGAGCTAGGAAGAGACGGGCTCCCCTCGCTGATCTAGCTCAGCAATTGTGAGGAATGAAACTCATTAGGAAAACCAAATTCCTTGTTGATAACAAGAACTGCTAGGGTTCCCCTCCGTGACTCAAGTCGGAATTCGTCGTCGTCCCTTACCTCGTCAAACCCAGATTTCTCAGCAGCGTCGTCTCCTCGTCATGCTGGTGTTTTCCCTTGGCGGTTTTGGAATAGGAACCACCGAATTCGTTTCCATGGGGTTGCTCAATATGATCGCGAAAGACTTCGCTGTCACTGAAGATACGGCCGGACACATCATCTCCGGCTACGCTCTCGGGGTGGTGATCGGCGCTCCAGTGCTGGCGGCGTTAACCGGGAAAATCCCTCGCCGTCGCCTCCTACTTTTCCTCATGGCAGCCTTTAGTCTCGGAAACGGCCTAACCATGCTGGCCCACAACTACCCCACACTGCTTCTAGCCCGTTTTATCGCAGGTTTCCCCCATGGTGCCTATTTCTCCGTCGCAGGGTTGTCCGCTGCATCCATGGCTCCGAAAGGGGAGCGCGGACGAGCCTTAGCTTTCGTCGGAATGGGGCTTTCAGTTTCTCTAGTTTTCGGTGTGCCCCTAGCTCAAGGTCTAGGTCAGGCACTGGGGTGGAAAGCCGCCTACGGAGTGGTCACTCTCATTGGCATCATCACCGTGGTATCGCTATGGTTCCTCATGCCGCACATGACCGAAATGAAGCCCACCAACCCGCACACTGAGCTTGGGGCGCTAGGGAAACCGCAGGTGTGGTTAACCGTCCTCATGGGCACCGTGGGATTCGGCGGAATGTTCGCTGTTTATACCTACATCTCGTGGACTATGACTGAGCGCGCCGGGCTTCCCGCAGAACTCATGCCCCTGGTGCTAACGATGTACGGAATTGGCTCAGTAGTGGGAAATTGGCTCGGGGGACGTCTCGCAGACCGCGACCTGGAAAAGGGAATTCTTCTTGCCTTCTCCCTCATTGCGGTGGCTTTAGTGGGGTTCTATATCACCAGCACTCACCCAATTCTCGGAAGTATCAACTTCGGGTTCATTGGCTTATGCGGTTCAGCGCTTATTCCGAGTTTGCAAATCCGACTCATGGAAGTTGCGGGAAAAGCACAGACGCTAGCGGCAGCGCTTAATCAATCCGCCCTCAATCTGGCCAATGCCGGTGGTGCGGCCTTAGGCGGGGCAGTTATTGCCGCAGGATATAGCTACTCAGCCCCAGCACTTGCCGGAGCAGGCTTAGCAATTCTCGCTATGATCATGTGGGTTCCGGCGTATCTCTTACGTCGCCAAGACATACTCAAGAACAGCCGATAACAAGGTAGGACAGATGAGCTTGCAGATCTCCACGGTGAACGTCAACGGTATTCGGGCAGCGGTGAAAGAGCGCTCCGCGGAGAATAAGGGATTCCTAGCCTGGTTAGAGCAATCTGATTCCGATGTCGTACTCCTCCAGGAAGTTCGCGCCACCCTGGCTCAAACAGAGGCGGCGCTAGCTCCAGCGCTCGCCGCAGGATGGCACTATGTGGGCGCCCCAGCAGCAGCAAAGGGACGCGCCGGGGTAGGAGTTTTGAGCCGGAAAAACCTCGACGACGTGCAGGTGGGTTTTGGTTCTTTCCAGGATTCTGGTCGGTGGATTGAAGGCAATTATGACGGAGTCCAGATAGCTAGCCTGTATTTGCCCTCTGGTTCTGCAGATACCCTGAAACAAGATGAAAAGTATCGTTTCCTTGATGAATTTACCGAGATATTAGAGGAACGTGCGCGCGATCACCAATACATGGTTATTGGTGGGGATTGGAATATTTGCCATCGTCAAGAAGATTTAAAAAACTGGCGGGCGAACCAGAAGAAATCAGGGTTTCTTCCCGATGAGCGGCTATTTATGGATTCTGTTTTTGGTGCCTTCCCGGACGAAGAATCTCAGGTTCAACAAGGCGGTGGAGAATACGCCGGGGCGGTCGAGTATCGCAGCGATGTGCGTCGGACCGCAGCAATAAATCCGCAATGGTTTGACATTCAGCGCCATCTTCAGCCGGAAGGAAGCGGACCTTATACCTGGTGGACATATCGGGGACAGGCTTTTAATAATGATGCTGGTTGGCGTATCGACTACCAAGCGGGCACGAGGGACATGCTCAACCGTGCTGAATCTTTTCATATCGGAAAAGCCTCGACCGTGGAAAATCGGTGGTCGGATCACGCCCCGCTGACTGTGCGCTATCGGTGAGGGGATCCGCGCTAGAGTGCGGGGAAACCCTCGTCACCCGGTGCCGAAGAAGCACGGGACACTTGGTATATTAAAGGTTCAGCTTAAGAAAATTTCTTCGCCAAAGGGGTTGTTCTCTCATGCGGATTGCACTTGAGGTTGTTATCGGAGCCATTATTTTGGCTTTGGGTGTTTGGTGGATGACGTTTGCTCAGCATTCGATCAATGGCATTCTTTCGGCATTAGTTGCTGCCTTAGGTGGTGGATTAATTGTGATAGCACTAAGCCGGGTTCTGAATATCTATTCCCCCACGTCTGAAGATTTAGGGAAATAACCCACAGATAGTTCTCTCGACGTAGCCGTTGGGCAGGGACTGTTAAACTCTGGAGATTATGAGTGACAACGTCTCTGCTTCCAACGATAAAAAGCCTCGAATTCTCTCGGGGATTCAACCAACTGCTGATTCTTATCATCTTGGTAATTACCTCGGTGCTCTCAAGCAGTGGATTGATCTCCAAGATAATTACGAGGCTTTTTATTTTATCCCCGATTTGCACGCCATTACCGTCGATCAAGATCCTGCGGAATTACGCGCCCGGACTATCACGGGGGTAGCGCAGCTTTGCGCTTTGGGAATTGACCCAGAAAAGGCCACTCTTTTTGTTCAATCTCATGTGCCAGAACACGTGGAATTGGGATGGGTGCTGAACTGTATCACGGGCTATGGCGAAGCGGCGCGAATGACGCAGTTTAAAGACAAAGCCCTGAAACAAGGTGCGGATCGAACCTCGGTGGGGCTTTTTACCTATCCGATCTTGATGGCAGCCGATATTTTGCTCTACCGGCCCCAATTTGTTCCGGTGGGGGAGGATCAACGTCAGCATTTGGAGTTGACGCGTAACCTCGCTGAGCGATTTAATCATCGCTTCGGGAAGACCTTCCAGGTTCCTGAGGGGATTATCCCTGAGGGTGCGGCGAAGATCTATGATCTTCAAAATCCGACGGCAAAAATGTCGAAGTCCACGGCTAACCCTAAAGGCTTAATTAATCTTTTGGATGATCCTCGGGTTTCAGGGAAGAAGATTCGTTCCGCTGTGACTGACAACGATGGTGAAGTGAGGTTTGATCGGGAGAATAAGCCCGGGGTCTCTAACTTATTAATTATTCAGGCTGCGTTGAGCAACAAAGATGTCCATGAGCTAGCCGCGAGCTATGAAGGTCAAGGCTATGGTGCGCTGAAGAAAGATACTGCCGACGCTCTGGAAGCCTTTGTCACTCCCTTAAAGTCCCGATATGAGGAGTATCTCTCAGACCGCGCTGAGCTAGAGAATATTCTGGCGAAGGGAGCCGAACGGGCTAGCGAGATTGCTTCCAAGGTCATGGCAGAGGTGTATGACCGGGTCGGATTTTTAGCTGCTGCGCGACGCCACTAACCCCCAGTGGCGCCTTAGCCTCAATTCGAGGGAAGATCAGCGGAAATAAAGATGCAAAATTCCTCTCTTTTCCGTATCGTAAGAGAAGTTTAACGCATTCTTATGGGAAGGTTAGAACGTGGCAGCGAGCACGCAGTCAGATCGCCGGCACACCGATGTGTACGGCATCGAACGGGTGAACCAAGACAATCTCGGCTTTGTTGACAAACTCCGGGAGCGCTGGGACTGGTTTGACCACATCATGCTCATGCAGGAACGCTATTCTGCGCACGGTGGTAATCAATACTCTGCGGGTATTACGTATTTTTCTGTACTCGCTATCTTCCCGATCCTGATGTTGGTTTTCGCTAGCCTAGGATTTGTCCTGGCAGCAAACCCGGATCGTCTTAACGACATCCAAAATTACATCACCGGAGCCGTCGATGGTGATATGTCAGAAATCCTCAACCAGATTATTGAAACAGCTATCAAGCAACGTGGAACAGTTGCTGGTTTAGGTGCTCTTACTACGCTGTGGTCCGGCTTAGGATGGATGAATAACCTCCGCTATGGGGTGTCGAAAATGTGGCGGCTCGATCCCACCGACGGAAACTTCGCGGTGAAGAAACTCCTCGACCTCCTCGGTTTGCTTGGGCTATTAATCTCCTTCGTCGTGGCGTTCGGTATCACCGCCGTCGGTTCCTCCGGTCTTACTACTCGACTCATCGAAATGGTGGGACTGGAGAATATCCCCGGCATCAATATCATCACCACCTTGGTGGCCATTCTGCTTGGCCTTGTGGCTAACTTCCTCGTCATGCTCTGGATGATTATGTATCTGCCACGCACCAAAGTTCCACCACGTTCCGGGGTAAAAGCAGCCATCCTCGGCGCCTTCGGCTTCGAAGTCATCAAACAGCTAGGGTCGCTCTTCTTCTCCAATGCACTATCTAATCCTGCCGGTGCGGCTTTCGGCCCCATCATCGGCCTGATGGTGGTTCTGTATCTGGTATGGCGAATTGTTCTTTACTGCTCCGCGTGGGCAGCTACCACCGAGGAGTCTCTGCAACTCACTAAATTGCCGGCCCCAGAACCAGCAGTCATCCGGGTGCGTCAAGACATCAACCATGGGCCAGGTACCGGAACCATGCTGGGTATTGGCGCAGGTCTCGGGGCGATTGCTGCCGGACTTGCTGCCCTCTTGCGTCGCTAGAACAGGCGCTCAGTTAGGTTCGACGCCCACCTAGGCGCCATACCACGCGTGCCGCAGCAGCCAAAGCAATAATTCCGGCAACGATCCCGATCGCCAGATAGAGCGGTCGGGTTTGTTGCTTCTCAGCTGTCCCATCGCGTTCATATGCATCATCGATGGGCTGAGCGCCAGGCGTCGGACTCGGTGAATCCGAGGATGCTTCCTCAAATGTCGCGGGTGTTCCTAAAGTCCCGACGCCCGATCCTCGCGGCACCTGATCAGCTTCCGCCAAGAGTTTTTGCGCCTGCTCCCACGGGCGTCCCTTATCCACGGTGGTATCGAGCAAAACTGCAACGAGGCGTCGACCATGAGAATCAACAGCGCCGACGAACGTATGATTGGCGTCATCGGTATATCCCGTTTTCCCGCCGATTCCGTGGTCATCGTTTAACAGCAATCCATTATCATTCCACACCTCAAATCCTGGATTCTTACCCCAACCAGGGAAATCGATGTGGTCGGTTGCCACCGCCTGCGCAAAAACCGGGTTTTGCCAGGCTGCTTGATAAAACCTCGCTAGATCGATGGCCGAAGAACTTTGCCCTAAGTGATCCAGTCCTGTGTAATCCATCACCCGAGTATCTTGGGCTCCTAAGTGTTGCGCCAGGTCATTGACCAAAGACAAGGTGGTCTCATCTCCACCTAGTTCCTCAGCAAGAGCTTTGGCAGCATCATTCCCGCTGGCTAATAGCAACCCATAAAGTAATTCTCGGTTACTATAGGTTCCCCCAGGGCCAATCCCAACCCGTGACCCCTCCATGTCCGCGGCCTCTGAAGACGCTACCACCTTGTGCTCCAGATCCAGGTGGTCAATAGCTACTAAGGCTAACAAGACTTTGATGACACTTGCCGGGCGATAGCGTCCATGGGGATCTTTAGCCGCAATAACTTCTCCGGAATCTAAATCAGCTACGAGCCACGCTGAGGCTAAAACTTCCTCGGGAACATGGAATCCGGCCGGCGCGATTACTCCACAGGACTCAAACCCATCAGAGTTTTCCTGAACCGGTAACGGGGCCGGTGTGCTCATTCCCGGCAACGGGGTCTCAGAAGTACTGCGGGCTGAGGGAGGAGTTAAACGTTGAGGGCACTTATCAGTATTGGGTGCCTGGTTTCGGCTGGCGGGAGGAAAATCCTCGGCGTAGGCAACCGGTGCAAGTGGGCCTAGATACAAAGAAGTACTTAAGACTGCGCACACCATCGCAGTAAGGCTGCGGCAGCAAAGCTGATGGAGCAACATGATGAGTTGATGATAGCGAGGTCTAAGGTAGTGGCATGGTTGACATTCCGGTTATTGATACAGATCCCCAACACAAGCACCCCAGTGAGGGGGTTTTAGCAAATTTGCCCAAGCTCTCCCTCGGCTTGCCCTACTCTGAAGAAACGGTCCAGGACCTGCACGCAGCAGGGGTAGTTTATGCTGAATTGCTGCTTCCAGCCGGTTCTTCAGATTTTCCGCAACACGAGGGCATAGATATCCGCTATCTTATCACCGGCCATACTCTGTCCGACGCCCGCTATGCTCTTTCTCACCACGGGTCTCAGGTCGTAGGTTTCGCGATTGATGCTGAACCAGAAGAAGGAGTCCTTGATCTCCTTGCTGAGCACTGGATGCCAGTCAGCGGACGGTTGGAGGACCTACCTCATGGAGCCGTGCAGCGGGTATCCTGCGCCAGCGAAATCTGTGATGATTTTGGGGCGAATGAGGAGGGAATCACCCTCGGTGGGCGTTCTTCCTGGATTCGCGATAGGCGAATAGCGGTATTGCTCGATAGCTCAGGAGAAGACCTCGGCGATCATCCTCTGCCTCTTCTGCGTGACTTAGGGATGGCCTGCATTCCGGTAACTCAGGCTGCTGAAATTCTGCCAGAGATGCACGGCCTGGTTGAAGGATTTAGTTATGATCCAGCGGAATTCTTAGAAATTCTCTCCGATGGGTTAGACGCCTCCTTCTTAAGCCTCCCGGAACGTTCCGCCCTCTTCCATCAAGTATTTTTGCCCGCCTACCAGGAATTAGCCGATCCGGAATCCGAACCTGACAGTGATCCAGATGCGGCCTCAGAAGTGCACGCTAACGACACGGAGGTCACGGAGGCGCCCCGATTCTCACATGATGTCTGGCATCATGCTCAGCATCATCACGATGATTCTCCTGGGGATAAGGATGGCGGGATCTCGCTGCGCATGGATTTTTAGCTCAGCGTCAGAGAGATGACTTATCCGGCAGTTAGGACTTAGAGAAGCGCTTCGTCAGCATGTTTTCTAAGTCCTGCCATCCTTCGGCATGGTCAGTGTAAGGAGCGGAAGGAACATAACCAGAGGTTCCCGTTGAGCCCACCATGTAGGAGATATAATCCTGCATCCGGGGATTACTCAGGAAATAGGAGTTCAAAGAATCATCCTCGGCCCAATCCGCAGCGTCCGCCATGAGCTCATAGGCGCGTTCAAGCTGCGTCGTATCAACATTGTCGGGGCCAGATTCAATATCTTTTACCAACCCGGTGAAGGAATAGGAGTTATCCGGGTGGACAGTGACGTCTAATTCCCCGGCCTTCGCTAGGGTTAAAAGGTCTTCCCAGGTAGAAAGCTTCGCCAAGCTGTGTTCCTGGTGATCGGCGATCCATCGGGCCAAGCTCTTGGAGTTAGGGAAAGTAAAGATTTCACCGTATCGACCCAAAAATACCGGTGCCTTATCCACGTAGGTGCGTAAGGTGTAGAGGGTCCGGCCGTTGATGCTAATACGCACTGGATCAATTCCCGCAGCAGCCCACGGCGAAGAATCGTAGGGGTCTGCCTTTCCTTCTTCAGCTTGTTTTTGTTGTTCGGTTAATTCTCGGGCTTGCTTGGCCGCTTCGGTGTCTGACTCAATCTTAGTCTTTGCAGCGTCGACAGCATCTGGCTCTACGTCGACCACGGTGATAGCGTCATCGAGATCTGTGACGACGGCACGCCAATTGTCAAGGACCGCTCGACCAATTGCGGACCATTCGGACAGGCCAGCTGAGCCAGAGAAATGTTCAGGGCCGCGGTCGACATTGCCGAGTACTGAGTGAGAAGCAAAAAAGACGTTGATGTGGTCGGCGCTGCAGACTGAACCTAGGGCTCGAGTGACGCGGAAAATACGGGAAATCTCTTTGACCGTGGTGTAGCCTGGCCGGTCGGCGAGAAGCGCTGGGGCTCCGATGATGTCTAATTCGTGATCTTGGTCAGGGACGACGCGAGTAGCATCGCCGCTGGCAAATGCCTGCCAGCGAGGATGGTTTTTGAGATCATGGTTGCGGTCAGATTCGAGGAAAGCGAGGAGTTCTTCGAGGCTTCGGAAAACAAAAAGCTGATCTTTGTCGCCTAGGAAGGCAGTCCACTCTGAGCCGTTTTCCCGCCAGGAGGGGGCCCATAGGGTGAAGAAATCCCCCTCGGTAAGAGAAAGGGATACCGGAACGATCGTGGACTTTTCACTCATGCCCGATCATTTTAGACCAACGTGGGACAAGAGTTATCCGGTAGGCCGATAAAAACCCTTAAAGGTCATGCCCATATTGGTGGTTCTGAGCGGGTTGGATTGAACTGGATCTCCGGCTTCGATTATTTCGCCATTCCCGGCGTACATTGCCACATGTCCATCCCACACCACGAGATCTCCGGGTGCTAGTTCCTCAGCGCTTACTGCTCTGCCGACTGTTTGTTCTTCTGCTAGTCGAGGAAGCTCCACCCCAGCTTGGCGCCAAGACCATTGAGTTAATCCGCTACAGTCAAATCCTCCATCTCCGGTTCCACCCCACAGATACGGAGTGCCTAGCTGGCTGCGTGCTGCGGCTACTGCAGCCTGCCCTGCGTTGTTGAGTGGAGCGGGTGGAGTCTCTGCTACACCGGGCATCTGAGAATCAAGATCATTACTAGTTGTTCCTGGGTGCGGCAATTCTGCTGGATGGTCAGCACTAAGAGCGATGGTGTTCAGTTCCATGACGGTGGGAGAAAGCGTTTGTTCCAGTTCATTAGCACGTAGTTGCGCCCGCGCTAGATAGGTGTTGGCCAGGTGCTGAAGTTGGGCCAGCCGTAAGGCTGATTCTCCTGGTATCGGGGAGATGAGGCGGCACGCCAGGGGAATTGCTGTGCTCAAAAATTCCTGTCCCAACTGTCCAAACTCAAGTCGAGTCTCGTCGATAGTGTGCGCTGCCTGATCTAGTAGTTCACCTACTCGAGTCTGATCCTTGCTCAGATTATGGGCTGCTTGCACAATCCCTTGTCCTTCTGCACCGAGGTACTGCGCTAGGGGTAGTGCTACGTGTAAATCCGGGATTGTGGGAAATAGTGGGGGAATAAGCGGAGTGGGGGTGAGGGTGTCAAGAGCTGAAAGGACGCTGATCACTGGGATCATGGCTGTCCTCCCAGGTTGACGGAATTGACCTGTTCTTGCTGCTCAATATGTCCGACGGAGGTGAGAGAGTTTTCCGCTAGTTGTTGGCCGACAGCAAAAAGAATGTGGGTTCGTCGGGTCGTGGAATCAATCGCAGCTTGCGCGGCCTGGCGAAGTGCTATGACTGGTGGGTTACTCGGGAGCTCGGGTGGGCGCAGGAGTTCTGATGACTGTCGAGTCTGGTGGTGCAATTCCTGGGCGAGGCGTCGGGCGTGCTCTGCGTCAAGGTGAAGAATGTGACCTAAAATGCTCATATTTCTATGGACTGCATGGTCGGGGGATTCGGTTCCCAAACGTGCTGAAGAAGTAGTATGAACAGCATGGAAATCAAGATTGTCGATCATCCCTTAGCTTTGGCTCGCTTAACGATTTTGCGGGATGAACGCAGTGATAATTCTGTTTTTCGAGCGGCTGCTGCGGATCTAGGGACAATGCTGGTCTATGAGGCTGCTCGGGATTTGCCGGTCACCAATTTTGAGACCACCACACCGGTGGGTGTTGCGGAAGGAACCCGATTAGAAAACCCTCCGATCATTGTTCCTATTATTCGTGCCGGGTTAAGCATGATTGAACCAGCTTTATCAATGATCCCTGATGCTCAGGTGGGTTTTATTGGCCTAGCTCGGGATGAAAAGACGCATCAGCCAGTGCCCTATCTAGAAGCCCTACCGTCAGATCTCACCAATCAGCCGGTGTTCATTGTGGACCCTATGCTTGCTACGGGTGGATCATTATTAAATGCTCTTCAGCTTCTTGCTGATCGTGGAGCCACTGATATTACCGCGGTGTGCATGATTAGCGCTCAGCCCGGTGTGGACGCTCTGGAACACTCTGGATTGCCGGTGCGTTTAGTCACCACGTGTATTGACCCTCAACTCAACGAGGATGCCTACATTGTTCCTGGTCTAGGCGACGCCGGGGACCGACTCTACGGACCGCGCAATATTGACCTTTAAGGAAGTAAACAAGGGGAGGGCATTGCCCGGGTTTTGACTGATCCGCCGTGAGCTCTTAGCTGTTGTGGTAACGAAACCGCCCACCCCATGCCCAATATATTTGGCAGACATTCAGATGTATTGTGTTCACCCTTAGGAATGTGGCAGAACGACAAAGCCAATTGCGATGGGAAAGCTACGGGCATCAGCTCGCTGAGAACATCCGAGAGCTAAGGAAGCGGCGGGGTCTTAGTCAAGAAGAATTAGCGGAGCTAGCTAATCTTTCGCGCAATCAGATTTCCAACCTTGAGCGAAACGATCATAACGGAATAGGGACAGCCAACCCCACCTTATCTACGATCTATCAAATTGCTCGGGGTTTAGGCGTGATGCCTATTGTGGTGCTGCCCGGTGCTGTTCACGAAGTCGCCGATGTCTGCACTGATGCTGGTTTAGATCGACCAATGCAATTTCGCTGGTACGGCATCGACGTTGAGTTCCCCTCGGATGATTCAGAAGATACCCAAGCTGCTCTTTCTGCCGCCCAAGAAGAATTAGATAACTTGGCTGCTGAGCCCATATCCTTATTGGGAACTCGGCAGTTGCCGCCAAAGTATCCCCACTCGCCTTAGTTTTGGTGGGGTCAAGCACACCAAGCCTTCCCTGCTGGAAGTACACTGCCTAAGCAGATAGCACAGTTTTTTATATGGACTATTTAAGGGATGGCACCGAAGGATGGGAATCGCAGCCAAAGTTGACCAGTGGATCCACCACAACCACAACACCATTCTGGGCTGGCGTCGTCACCTCCACTCACATCCGGAGCTTTCCAACATGGAATACCGGACCACTGATTATCTAGCTGAGGTTTTACGCGATCACGGACTTAAACCTCAGCGCTTTCCTGGAACCGGGCTGATGGTCGATATAGGTCCTTCCCAGGGCTCACGCCTAGCCTTCCGGGGCGATATTGATGCGCTCCCTATTACCGAAACCACCGACGTGGAATTTAAATCCCAAGAAGTCGGGGTTATGCACGCCTGCGGACATGATGTCCACGCCACGTTGTGTTTGGGTCTTGCCTGCGCTTTAGCGGAATGCGCTGAAGATTTGGACGGGGGAATCCGGATCATTTTCCAACCAGCTGAAGAAGTGATGGACGGAGGGGCTCCTCAAGTGATCACCTGGGGGGCGTTAGAGGATGTGAGTGCCATCTATGCGGTTCACGTCGAACCCAAACTCAAAGTCGGACAAATAGGGCTTCGAGTCGGTGCCATCACCTCTGCCTCTGACATCGTAACAATCAAGGTTTCTGGACCCGGAGGGCATAGTTCGCGGCCGCATTTAAGTGCTGACGTTGTTTATGCGTTGGGTAAGTTAGCTACTGATCTACCTGGCTTATTTTCTCGACGAGTAGACCCTCGCACCGGAACGGTGCTGGTGTTCGGCAGTATTAATGCTGGTTACGCCCCTAACGCGATACCAGAAACAGGGGAAATCTCTGGAACCCTCCGCACCGCAGATATCGGGGTGTGGCGCAGCATTCAACCAGAATTTGAAGAACTCGTCCACCAGGTTTTAGCCCCCACTGGATGTCATGGAGAAGTGATCTATACCCGTGGGGTGCCGCCAGTCCAAAATGATGATGTCGCTACTGCCTTAATGGCCGACGCAGTCCGCAGTATTGATCCCAGCGCTATCGTCCAAGCCCCGCAATCTTCCGGGGGAGAAGACTTCTCGTGGTACTTAGAACACGTCCCCGGATCTATGGCGAGGCTAGGGTGCTGGGATGGGCGCGGCTCACCCCAAGACCTTCACCAGGCAGATTTGCGGGTCGATGAACGATGCCTCGATATAGGTATCCGGCTTTTTGGTGCTGTGGTAGACCAATACCAGGCCAGCGCTTGCCGCGGAGAATTCCTCAATTAAGCTGAAAATTAGTACTTAAACACAAAACACCTCTCAAGGAGAACAGTTGAGTAATCGAATCGTCATCATTGGCGGTGGCCCCGGTGGTTATGAGGCAGCCTTAGCCGGCGCGAAATACGGTGCGGAGATCACCCTGATTGAGGAACATGGCCTTGGTGGCTCCGCAGTCATTCTTGACTGTGTTCCTTCCAAATCTTTTATTGCAGGTACGGGAATCAAAACAGACCTTCGTCGGGCAGATGACATGGGCTTAGACAAAGGTATCGGAGAAGCACATCTTCATCTTGATATCCTCAACCAGCGGGTGATGGATCTAGCGCAGCAACAATCCAAGGATATTCGCGCGCAGATGGAGCGCATTGGGGTGCGGGTCATTGATGGCCGCGGGCGATTTGATGATTACAAAGCTAAGCAAACGACCCACTACATCAAGGTGGAGCATAGCGATGGCACAGAAGAGACCATTGAATGTGATTTGGTGCTTATTGCTACGGGGGCGCGTCCAAGGATTTTGCCGGGAGCGGAACCAGATGGTGAGCGGATTTTAACCTGGCAGCAAATCTATAATCTCAAAGAGTTACCAGAGCACCTCATCGTGGTGGGATCAGGTGTCACTGGTGCGGAGTTCGTGTCTGCCTTCGCGGAAATGGGCGTCAAGGTCACGATGGTGGCTTCTCGTGACCGAATTCTGCCTCATGATGATGCCGATGCCGCAGACGTCTTGGAAACCGTGCTAGCGGAGCGGGGAGTGCAGCTAGAAAAACATGCGCGAGTAGAAAGCGTGGTGCGTGAAGGTAACGGCGTCATTGTTAAAACCGCAGATGAACGAGAGATTCGGGGTTCTCATGCGTTGATGACCGTGGGCTCGGTGCCAAACACAGAGGATCTTGGGTTAGCTGAGGTCGGGGTAGAACAAGATCCCTCGGGGCGCATTAAGGTGGATCGTGTTTCGCGAACCTCCGTTGCCGGAGTCTATGCCGCCGGTGACTGCACCGATCTTTTCCCCTTAGCCTCGGTTGCCGCCATGCAAGGCCGCATTGCTATTTATCACGCTCTCGGTGAAGGTGTTTCCCCTTTGCGGCTTAAGACTGTAGCTCAGGCGGTGTTTACCCGCCCAGAGATCGCTTCAGTAGGAGTGACCCACAAACAAGTTATGGATGGGGAGGTTTCTGCTCGAGAAGTGGTTCTCCCCTTAGAAACTAACCCCCGGGCAAAGATGCGGGCACTGCGCCATGGTTTTGTCAAGCTCTTTTGCCGAAAGAATTCTGGTCTCGTAATCGGTGGTGTCGTGGTCGCCCCCACCGCATCTGAACTTATTTTGCCCATTGCTGTGGCTGTGTCGAATCAGCTGACGGTATCTGATTTAGCGGAAACTTTTGCGGTTTATCCTTCCTTATCAGGATCAATCACTGAGGCTGCCCGACGCCTGGTTGCTCATGATGATTTAGGCTAAGTCCGATTCCCGCTTCCAGGGAATGCGGGCAATGTTCGGTATGGCTCATCGACGGTGATATCCAAGTTCAACGCGATGGGCCGATTTTGTTGAGGGAAAGCTCGTTGTGGACATTGAGATCTAACGCATCGAGCGCAACCAGGTCCGATGGGAGTTGCCGACTCTGGGGAAAGGTCTAATCCCCGGCTGTAGATTAATCGTTCTGCCTGGTTAAGGTCACATCCCAAGCCCACGGCAAATTCTTTACGCGGTGCGCCAAACTCCCGAACATTGCCGGCAATTGTTCGGGCAACCCACAAATATCGACGCCCGTCGGGCATTTCTGCCACCTGCCGAGTCACTCTTCCCGGGGTTTCAAAGGCCCGGTGGATCACCCACAGGGGGCAGCTCCCGCCGCTTCGGGCAAAGTGGAAACTCATAGCGGATTGGCGTTTGGATATATTTCCGGCCCGGTCGGTACGGACAAAGAAGAAGGGAACTCCCACTGACCCCGGGCGCTGCAACGTGGACAATCGGTGGCAGATTGATTCGATCCCGGCTCCCCAGTGACGCGATAGCCGATCAATGTCATAGCGATAGTCTTCAGCCGTGGCGAAGAAGTCGGAGTAAGGCAGTGTCACTGCGGCGGCATAGTATTGAGCTAATCCCAGCAGAGCTACTCGTCGAGCCTCTTCATCGCGGAAACTTGCGGCTGAGAGTTCTTCGAGCAGATCACGGTGGGCCAGCAAACCGTATTGAAGAGCAAGTTGGAAACAAATCTGAGCTTCGCTGAGGTCAGCGCGCACATTGAGCTCGCGGCGCTCTGAATCAAACACTCGTCGGGGGCCAGTGACGTTGCGGCGATAGCGTACGGTTACCCCAAGATCATGGTCGAGTGCAGAAGCTAGCCGAGTAAGCCTGATCTGCGCTTGACCGAGTTCCCGAGCATTTTCTTCGCCCAGCCGGTCGAGCTCATCGATATAGTTCCGTGTGTCATAGAAAAAATCTCGGACCTGTTCGAAGGGACCAGGATTAGGGTTCGACGGATGCTGGGTGCTGTCAATCACGGCATCGGCTAATTCTGGGTATCGGGCGATGAAGTCGCGTAGTTGCTCTACGGGAACAGAAGGGAAAGCAGCGCTGAGATCGGCGATTTGTCGAGCATCACGGTCGGGGGAGAAGAATGAGGCATCCACTTTGAACGTGGAGATGAGATTCATTAAGACCGTCACGGTTACCGGACGCTGGTCATTTTCTAACTGGTTGAGGTAGCTAGTGGAAAGGCTCAACTGACGCGCCATTTCTACCTGGGTTAGGTCGAGGCTGGAACGAAGGGCTCGAATCCGGGCACCGGCATAGACTTTCGCCATCAGGGGGATCCTTCAGGAAGGTGACGTGGGCATAGATGCGGGCAACAATACACAAACTTGGGGGTGTATAGGGGTGCTGTGAAGCGTGCGGAATCCTGCCCCCGTTAGGGTGTGAGATGCGTCCATTAATTTTCTAAAATACCTCTCAACCAGCTAATTACGCAAGTTTTACTAACAGCGAATAGGCATGCCACAAAAATTCGCAAATGCTTACAGTGACACTAGGCACACTTTCTGACTTAGCATGATCTGTACGACAGACGTTTTGATCACTCCAAACATTTTCAGGAGGCCCATCCCATGATCGACCATACGGTCAGGACCTACCGTTCAGCTGAGGATTTCCCCTATGAGGAGCACCTCGCCTATAAGATCGCGAAGGTCGCGGCCGATCCCGTTGAGGTTCCTGCAGACACCGAAGACATGATTATCAACCGGATCATTGATAATGCTTCGGTCTCTGCGGCGTCAGTACTACGTCGCCCAGTTACTGTTGCTCGCCGTCAGGCCGAGGCACACCCGGTAAGCAAAGGAGGCGCCGCCGTTTTTGGTATCCCCGGCAGCTTCTCCGCCGAGTGGGCCGCTCTGGCCAACGGCACCGCAGTTCGGGAACTTGATTTCCACGACACCTTCCTCGCCGCGGAGTATTCTCACCCCGGCGATAACATTCCACCGATCTTAGCTGCGGCCCAGCATCGTGGCTCCAGCGGTCGAGACCTCATCCGCGGTATCGCCACTGGTTATGAGATTCAGGTAGATCTGGTTCGTGGTATTTGTCTTCACGCCCATAAAATTGACCATGTCGCCCACCTTGGCCCGTCGGTAGCTGCCGGCCTCGGAACTTTGCTGAAACTTGATGTCGACACCATCTATCAAGCTATTGGTCAAGCTCTCCACACCACCACCGCTACTCGCCAATCCCGTAAAGGCCTCATTTCTTCCTGGAAGGCTTTCGCTCCGGCATTCGCTGGAAAGATGGGCATTGAAGCAGTAGATCGCGCGATGCGAGGTGAAGGTGCACCGGCTCCTATCTGGGAAGGTGAGGACGGCGTTATTGCGTGGCTTTTGGCTGGCCCGGACCACGAGTACACCGTGCCGCTGCCTGCTGAAGGTGAGGAAAAGCGCGCGATTCTAGCAACATTCACCAAGGAGCACTCGGCCGAATACCAGTCCCAGGCTCCCATCGATTTGGCTCGCCGGATGAGGGAACGAATCAGTGATTTCTCTCAAATTGAGTCCATTGTTCTCCACACCAGCCACCACACCCATTATGTGATTGGTACCGGATCTAATGATCCGCAGAAATTTGATCCGGATGCGTCTCGGGAAACTCTGGATCACTCCATCATGTATATCTTTGCGGTGGCGCTGGAAGATGGAGAGTGGCATCATGAGCGTTCTTATGCGCCAGAGCGGGCACACCGTCCCGAAACCATTGAGCTGTGGAAGAAGATTTCCACGGTGGAGGACCCGGAGTGGACTCGCCGCTACCATTCTGATGATCCCAATGAGAAAGCGTTTGGCGCACGTGCTGTCATCACGATGAAAGATGGCACGGTGATTGAAGACGAGCTGGCTGTGGCTGATGCTCACCCCTTGGGTGCTCGTCCTTTTGCTCGGGAACAGTATATTCAGAAGTTCCGCACTTTGGCTGAGGGAATTGTCTCTGAATCGGAGCAGAACCGCTTCTTGGATGCTGTTCAGTCACTACCAGACTTGGATGATTTGCGCCAGCTCAATATTGAGCTGGATGACGATGTTCTTGCAAAAGCCCCTGAAACCCCGGAAGGACTGCTTTAAGCAATGTCGGGTCTATATTCTAGTACCGTTAGCCCAACTGATCGTCGTAAGAGACTGCGTGAAGGATTAAATTCCGGTTCTATTCAGCGACTACCGGGTGCCTTTTCTCCCTTGGTGGCGCGAGCCATTCAAGAGGCAGGTTTTGAGGGCGTCTACGTATCGGGCGCCGTGGTTGCCGCCGATCTGGCTCTGCCGGATATCGGTCTTACCACGCTGACCGAGGTGGCACACCGGGCACGACAAATTGCTCGCCCCACAGATTTGCCGGTGATGGTTGATGCAGATACCGGTTTTGGTGAGCCGATGTCCGCAGCCCGTACGGTCAGCGAATTCGAAGATGCAGGTATTGCCGGTTGCCATTTTGAAGATCAAGTTAACCCTAAGCGTTGCGGACATCTAGATGGCAAGGAAGTTGTTCCTACGGAGTTAATGGTCCGACGCCTCACTGCTGCGGTTAATGAGCGCCGAGATGAGAACTTCGTGATTTGTGCCCGGACTGATGCAGCTGGAGTTGAGGGAATTGATTCTGCTATCGAACGCGCGAAGGCTTATGCCGATGCCGGAGCAGATTTGATCTTCACCGAAGCTTTGCATAAGCCGGAGGAGTTCGAAAAATTCCGCGCAGCCGTTGATGTTCCGTTGCTTGCCAACATGACTGAGTTTGGTAAGACCGAATTATTAAGTGCTCAAACTCTGCAAGACATTGGTTATAACGCAGTGATCTACCCGGTGACCACATTGCGCATTGCCATGGGGCAGGTTGAAGAAGCTCTCAAGGAGATTGACGAGACCGGTACTCAAACTGGGTGGATCGACCGGATGCAGCACCGTTCCCGTTTGTATGAATTGCTGCGTTATGAAGAATACAACGCTTTTGACCAGCAAGTTTTCACTTATTCGGTGGATACTTACGACCCTAATAACTAATTCTGAAAGGACTCTATAATGTCTAATGAAGCCCCAGAAATCCGTCGTGGTTTAGCCGGTGTTGTTGCTGATTACACCGCAATTTCCAAGGTCAATCCGGAAACTAACTCTCTGCTCTACCAGGGCTACCCCGTTCAGGAGCTAGCTCGCTACTGCACTTTTGAAGAGGTTGCTTACCTCTTGTGGAATGGTGAACTGCCTAGTACTGAAGAACTTCGCCGGTTCTCGATTCGGGAAAAGGCTTTGCGTCACATTGATCGCGGCCTCATTGACTTGGTGATGTCCATGCCGCTGAGCTGCCATCCCATGGACGTACTCCGTTCCGCTGTCTCCTATATCGGTGCTCAGGATCCAGAGTCTTATACCAAGGATTCCGACCATATCCGTCGGACCTCATTGGAGCTGATGGCAAAACTGCCTACTGTGGTTGCTTTGGATATTCGTCGCCGTCGCGGTGAGGGATATCTTGAACCCGACACCAAGATGGGATTCGCAGAGAACTTCCTCTACATGGTCTTTGGCAAAGAAGAAGGTTCTCCGGCTAATAATCGTGCAGACATTGAGGCCTTTGATAAGTCTCTGATTCTCTACGCAGAGCACTCCTTCAATGCCTCCACGTTCACCGCTCGAGTCATCACCTCCACGATGTCGGATACCTACTCCGCAGTAACCGGTGCTATCGGCGCTCTCAAAGGCCCGCTCCACGGTGGTGCTAATGAAGCTGTGATGCACAATATGCTGGAGATCGGAGATCCGGCGAAGGCTGAAGAGTGGGTGAAGAATAAGCTCGCTAACAAAGAGCTGGTCATGGGGTTCGGTCACCGCGTTTATAAGAAGGGTGACTCCCGTGTTCCCACCATGGAGGCTGCTTTCCGTGAGGTAGCTGAGCGCCACGGTGGCGAAAAGTGGGTGGAGATGTACGACATCATGGCAAAGACCATGTATGACAACACATCCATTCACATCATGCCGAATCTGGATTTCCCCTCCGGCCCCGCTTATCATCTGCTTGGTTTCGAAGTGGAATTCTTCACTCCCATCTTCGTGATGGCCCGGATTACCGGATGGACCGCTCACATCATCGAGCAAAATGAAAACAACTCTCTGATTCGCCCGCTTTCTGCCTACAACGGCCCGGATCAGCGCTCTGTACCTGCGAAGTCCATCGACTAAGCAAACGAGGTCTAGGCGCACCCGGTGTGCCTCTTTCCCTCAAGATAGCCGCCGGGTGGGCTTTGAAGGTCCCACCCGGCGGTTTTTTCGCTAAAAATACTAAAGTCAATAAGGAGAAAGTAGAATACCCGCTTTTGCCCTTATAAATAGATAGCTCTTTAAAGCTTATTCATTCCCCTGAACCCCGCGCATCCAGTGGGTGCGCAATGCGGAAAGGACCACTTCTGTGGAAAAGCCAGTCCTCCCATCCTTCAAAAAGGTGCTTGTCGCCAATCGCGGCGAGATCGCCGTACGGGCATTCCGGGCCGCTGTGGAAACCGGAGCGCAAACTGTGGCGGTATATCCCAAAGAAGACCGCAGTTCCTTTCACCGTTCCTTCGCGTCAGAGGCGGTAAGAATTGGTGAAGAAGGTTCGCCCGTCAAGGCCTATTTAGATATTGATGAAATCATCCGTGCGGCAAAGAAAACTGGGGCGAATGCTATCTACCCCGGCTATGGATTCTTATCAGAAAATTCCCGGTTAGCACGCGAATGTGAAGAAAACGGAATTGTTTTTGTTGGACCTCGAGCGGAAACACTGGAATTGACCGGTGACAAAGCCCGAGCCGTGGAAGCCGCTAAGGAAGCAGGTCTACCGACACTTGGTGACTCTGCCCCCTCAACAGATGTTGATGAGCTCGTCGAGATAGCGAAAGATTTCACTTTCCCTATCTTCGTGAAAGCAGTTGCCGGTGGTGGTGGCCGCGGTATGCGGTTTATCGAGAAGCCGGAAGATGTAGCTGCCTTGGCAGCAGAGGCTTCCCGAGAGGCCGAAGCAGCCTTTGGTGATGGGCACGTTTATATTGAACGAGCTGTCATCAACCCACAACATATCGAGGTGCAAATCCTCGGAGATGACTATGGCAATGTCATCCACCTATATGAGCGGGATTGTTCTTTGCAGCGCCGCCATCAAAAGGTGGTTGAAATTGCTCCGGCACAGCATCTAGATCCAGAGCTTCGAGATCGAATTTGTGCCGATGCCGTCGCTTTTTGTCAGTCCATCAATTACCGGGGCGCCGGGACGGTTGAGTTTCTCGTGGATGAGGACGGCAACCATGTGTTCATTGAGATGAACCCGCGTATCCAGGTAGAGCACACCGTTACTGAAGAAGTCACCTCGGTAGATTTGGTGAAATCTCAACTTCGGATTGCTGCCGGTGCAAGTCTCGAAGACCTGGGCTTGTCTCAAGAGAAAATTGAGCTGCATGGGGCTGCCCTGCAATGCCGCATCACGACGGAAGATCCAGCCAATGGTTTCCGGCCTGACACAGGCACCATCACGGCTTATCGCTCACCGGGCGGTGCCGGTGTTCGACTTGATGGTGCCGCCAGCTTAGGTGGTGAAATCTCCCCGAACTTTGACTCCATGCTGGTGAAGATGACGTGCCGTGGCTCTGATTTCGCTACCGCAGTTATTCGTGCTCAGCGTGCTTTAGCGGAGTTCACTATTTCTGGTGTGGCTACCAATATTGGTTTCCTTCGGGCGCTCTTGCGCGAAGAAGATTTCAAGACCAAGCGGATTTCCACGAACTTTATTGCTGACCATCCGTGGCTATTATCCTCCCCGGGGGCTGATGATGAGCCGGGCCGGCTCTTAGATTATTTGGCTGATGTTACGGTGAATAAACCACACGGGGAGCGGCCTACTGATCTGCGGCCAAAAACGAAACTGCCGCCGTTGGTGGAGGATGAGCCTTTACCGCGAGGGTCGCGTGATGATCTCCTTGAGCTTGGGCCCAAGAAGTTTGCTGAGAAATTGCGGCAGCAAAGTGCTTTGGGCATCACTGATACGACTTTCCGGGATGCGCATCAATCCTTGCTGGCGACGCGGATTCGCACCTCAGCGTTGGTGGCAGCTGCTAAGCACGTCGGACGTTTAACTCCGCAGCTTTTCTCCGTAGAAGCCTGGGGAGGGGCAACCTATGACGTAGCTATGCGTTTCCTGTTCGAGGATCCGTGGGAACGTCTCGATGAATTGCGCACCGCGATGCCCAACGTCAATATTCAGATGTTGTTGCGTGGTCGAAATACTGTGGGATACACCCCGTATCCAGAGAGCGTGACGAAAGCTTTTGTCCAGGAGGCAGCAGATTCCGGGATTGATATTTTCCGGATTTTCGATGCACTCAATGATGTGGAGCAAATGCGGCCAGCTATTGATGCGGTGTTAGAAACAAATACCACGGTGGCTGAGGTGGCAATGGCCTATTCGGGTAACCTCATGGACCCCAATGAAGACCTCTATACCTTGGATTATTATCTGCGTCTGGCGGAAAAGATCGTTAATGCTGGTGCCCATATTCTGGCCATTAAAGATATGGCTGGGCTGATGCGACCGGCAGCAGCCTCAACCTTGGTTTCTGCGTTGCGTCAGGAATTTGATCTCCCCATTCATGTGCATACCCATGACACCGCCGGCGGACAGCTTGCCACCTATTTGGCAGCAGCTAACGCCGGAGCAGATGCGGTCGATGGCGCGAGCGCCCCACTCGCTGGGACGACTTCTCAGCCTTCGTTGTCTGCAATTGTCGCGGCATTTGCTAATACTGAGCGTGATACAGGTTTGTCCCTGAAAGCAGTCGGTGATTTGGAACCCTATTGGGAAGCTGTTCGCCAGCTCTATGCTCCTTTTGAGTCAGGAGTTCCCGGGCCTACGGGACGGGTGTATCAGCATGAGATTCCAGGTGGTCAGCTTTCTAACCTGCGGACCCAAGCTAATGCTCTGGGGCTGGGGGATCGCTTCGAGTTGATCGAGGATAATTATGCTGCGGTCAACAAGATGCTGGGTCGCCCCACCAAGGTGACACCGTCGTCCAAGGTGGTAGGAGACCTAGCTCTGCATCTGGTGGGGGCTGGAGTTGATCCAGATGACTTCGCTATGGATCCCCAAAAGTACGACATTCCAGATTCAGTGATCTCTTTCCTGCGCGGAGAATTGGGCACTCCTCCCGGTGGTTGGCCGCTGCTGCGCGATAAAGCCTTGGCTGGTCGCGCGGAGCAAAGCACCACGTTGGTAGAAGTTCCCGAAGAAGAAGCCAAGAACCTGCAGGATGAAGATCACAAGGTGCGCCGCAAGGCACTGGATCGACTGTTGTTCCCCAAGCAAGCGGCAGAGTTCGATGAGCATCGTCGGATTTTCGGGGATACCTCTGCTTTGGATGATCGTGTTTTCTTCTACGGCCTTAAAGAAGGTGAGGAAAACGTCATCCGATTTGCCCACAGTGACAATCCACCCATGGTCGTTCGCCTCGATGCGGTGGGTGAACCTGACGACAAAGGTGTTCGACGTGTGGTCTTGAACGTCAACGGCCAGATCCGCCCCCTCACGGTTCGGGACCGGTCAGTTGAGTCTGTGACTGCGGATGTTGAAAAAGCGGACCCAGCTAATCCCGGACATGTTGCCGCACCATTTGCTGGTGTGGTGAAGGTGACCATTGATCAAGGAGCTGAGGTGAAAGCAGGCGATCCGGTTGCGGTCATTGAAGCAATGAAGATGGAAGCCACAATCACCACTCCGGTCGACGGAACCATTGAAAGGGTGGTGCTCAATCAACCCACCAAGGTTGAAGGTGGAGACCTTATTGTGGTGGTGAAGTCCTAAAGAACAGCTGAACCACACCACAAGAAGAGCCCGGAGAGTGGAAAATCTTCTCCGGGCTCTTCCTCACCCCTGTGGGGTTCGATCTGAGGCTGATGTCTAGGAGTTAAACTTCGCTAACATAGCTTGAGAACCGCTCGCTAAGATTTGCACATCGGCGCCGATAGCGATGAAGTCCACGCCTTGTTCGGCATAGCTGCGGGCTTGTTCAAGATTAAAACAGTTGACCCCCACTACGACCCTGGCTTCTTTAGCTGCCGCAATGGTTCGGCGAACGTTGTCCAGAACCTCCGGGTGGGTTTGCTGGCCAAGATATCCCATGGACGCAGCCAGATCTGACGGCCCGATGAACAGTGCGTCAACACCTTCTGTTCCAGCAATCTCAGCGGCCTGGGAGACGGCCTCTGCGGATTCTATTTGGACAATTAAACTGATGCTCTCGGCGGCGTGAGCTAAGTAGTTATCCACTAAGTTCCAGCGAGAAGAACGGGCCAAAGCACTACCTACGCCGCGTACTCCTCGCGGCGGATAATGCATGGCGGCTACTGCGCGTCGGGCATCTTCTGCTGTGTGAACCATAGGAACCATGATGTTTTGCGCACCAAGATCCAGGAATTGTTTAATGAGCACAGTGTCGTTGACCGGGACTCTCACCACCGGCACCACCGGATAGGCGGCCACTGCCTGTAAGAGGCTAAGAGTTTTTTCCACGGTGATAGGGGAGTGCTCACCATCAATGAGAACCCAATCGCACCCGGATCCGCCGATAATCTCGGCAGCAGTAGGAGACCCGGAGCAAATCCATAGGCCTGTTTTAGGGCGGTCGGAGGCGTCGAATAGGTGAGGAAAAGGGGGAGCTAAATGAAGCGACATGACACCGTCCCCAATGGACCGTAGTCGGCAAGAACGGTGTCTCCCTGGTGTACCCACATGGGTCGGGTGAAAGATCCAGCTAGGATAAAGTCCCCGGCATTGAGACTATCGCCGTGGTCAGCAAGTTTATTGGCAAGCCACGCTACACCAGTTGCCGGATGGTTTAACACCGCTGCGGCCACCCCTGAGTCTTGGATGCTTTCGTTGCGGTAGAGCAGCGCGGAAACCCAGCGAAGGTCCACAGCATCTACGCTCACTGGCCGCCCACCCCAGACCATTGCTCCCATAGCTGCGTTGTCGCTAATGGTGTCGACGATGGTGCGATCCTTCATTTCAATGCGGGAGGACAAAATCTCCAACGCCGGGGTGACGTACTCGGTTGCCCGGAGCACATCAAAAAGGGTGATGTTGGGGCCGGATAGGGGTTCTTTGAGAAGAAACCCTAGTTCTACTTCCACACGGACATTAGAGAATTGCGCGTGCTCAATTTCTGATCCATTTTCATAGACCATGTCGGCGAAAATCGTGCCATAATCTGGTTCGGTAATTCCCGTGGCTTCCTGCATGGGTCGAGAAGTCAGCCCGATTTTCCGGCCGATGAGTCGACGCCCAGCTGCCTCGCCGCGCCGACGCCATTCATTTTGCACACGGTAGGAGTCCTCGACCGTCATGTCTGGGAAGCGAGCTGTCAGCAGGGGGATCATCCTCCGCTCACGTTCGGCCTCGGCGAGATCATCGGCGATCTGGGTGATAAGACTGTCGTCAAGCACAGAAACCTCCTACATTTGGTGGCCGAGCTTGTACTCGCCTTGTTTCCAGGTGGGCATGGATGCTTCGCCCTCTTCGCGTCGGGTATAGGAAAAACCATCTGCGCCGATAGTTTCTTCCATCTCTGAAGCGTCCGTGCGTTGGGTGAGCGGTACTAGATTGCCATCGAGGTCAAGGACCCGGGAAGCGTCGGTGTACCACGAGGGCACCACCGGGGTTCCCCACCAATCTCGACGCTGGTTGTCATGGACATCCCAGTGAACGGCGGGGTTATCCGGGTCACCGGTGTAATAATCTTGGGTATAGATTTCTATCCGGTGGCCATCTGGATCCCGAAGATATAGGTAGAAAGCATTGGACACTCCGTGCCGGCCAGGGCCACGTTCAATGTGATCCGACAGCCGCAACGCACCGAGCTTGTCGCAGATAGCGAGGATATTGTGCTTTTCATGGGTGGCAAAGGCAATGTGATGCATACGCGGCCCGTCTCCACCGGTCATAGCCGTATCGTGAACGGTGGGTTTGCGTCGCATCCACGCCGCGTAGATGGTTCCTTCATCATCTTGAATATCTTCGGTGATCCGGAATCCTAATTCCTCCATGTATGTGCACGCTGAAGGCACATCCGGAGTTACCTGGTTGAAGTGGTCGAGGCGTACGAGGGCTCCAGGGGTGTAGAGGTCATAGCGCCATGCCAGGCGCTCCACATGTTCTACTTCATAGAAGAATTCATAGGGGAAACCGAGGGGATCTTCTACGCGCACCGAGTCACCGATTCCCTTGACAAAGCCGTCTTTGCGCCGTTCCGTACGGCAACCGCGAGCCTGGTAGAAAGCCTCAGCACGGTCGACGTCTTCGGGGGTTCGTACTCGATAACTAAAAACTGCGACGGCAGCTTCCGGACCCTGACGCAGCACAATATTGTGGTGGATAAATTCTTCTAGGCTGCGAAGATAAATCTCTGTTTCGGTTTCCTCAGTGACCACTAAACCTAGGACATCCACGTAGAATTCACGGGAACGTTGCAGGTCAGTGACCACAATTTCCATATATGCACAACGTAGAATATCCGGAGCGATGGCGGCGGAGGTGTCAGTCATGGCGATGTCTCCTTCAAGGCAGTCAGGTGCGGGCTAGCTTTGGGCTTTGCCAAACACCGGGTTATGGACTTTTCCGAGGTTGATGTGGACGGCTTGTTGGTCGGTATAGAAATCAATGGAGCGATATCCACCTTCGTGACCCAGCCCGGAGGCTTTCACACCGCCGAAGGGGGTCCGCAGGTCACGAACATTATTGGAGTTCAACCACACCATTCCTGCTTCGATGGCTTGAGCAAAATTGTGGGCTCGCTTCAAATCAGCGGTCCATAGGTAGGCGGCTAACCCGTACTTGGTGTTATTAGCTAGTTCGAGGGCTTCTTCTTCGGTGTCAAAAGGTGTAATGGCAACGACGGGGCCGAAGATTTCTTCTTGGAAAATTCGTGCGTCAGGGGAGACGTCGGCAAAAACAGTAGGCTCGACGAAATTACCTGTGTCAAAACCTTCGGGACGTCCACCTCCAGCTACTAACCGAGCTTCTTTCTTTCCGATCTCAATATAGGAGGTCACTTTGTCATAGTGCTCCGGATGGACGAGCGCCCCTACTTCAGTAGCTGGGTCACTGGGCAGACCCACGCGGACGCGTCGAGCTTGAGCGGCGTAGCGGTCAACGAATTCCTCATAGATAGAGCGTTGAACCAGAATCCGTGACCCGGCGGTGCAGCGTTCTCCATTCAGGGAAAACACGCCGAAAATGGTTGCGTTGATGGCTTCTTCCAGGTCAGCGTCATCAAAGATGATGGCTGGGGATTTTCCGCCGAGCTCCATGGACAAACCTTTGAGGTGGGGTGCCGCATTGGCGAAAATAATCTGTCCAGTCCGGGACTCTCCAGTGAAGGAGATCAGCGGCACATCTGGGTGCTTGACAAGGGGATCGCCAGCGAATCCTTCTTCGCCGAAGCCATTAACAAGGTTGAACACGCCTTTGGGGAGGCCTGCCTCCTCAAAAATTCCGGCCCATAATTGGGCTGAGAGGGGAGTAAATTCTGCTGGTTTGAGGACCACGCAGTTGCCGGTGGCAATGGCTGGGGCGAGTTTCCAGGACTCCAGCATGAACGGGGTGTTCCACGGAGTAATCAACCCCGCTACCCCGATAGGCTTGCGGTTGACGTAGTTAACTTGGCGTCCCGGAACTTTGAAAACATCATCTGATTGAGCCACGATGAGGTCCGCGAAGAATCGGAAGTTTTCCGCGGCGCGTCGAGCTTGGCCTTTGGCTTGTGTAATAGGTAAACCAGAGTCGTAGGACTCCCAGGCCGCAAGAACATCTTCGCGGGATTCCACAATGTCAGCAATCCGGTGCAACACCCTGGAACGCTCACGAGGTAACATCCGCGGCCAAGGCCCCTCCTGAAATGCCTTTTTTGCGGCCTCTACCGCGGCATTGATATCAGCCTCTTTGCCCGATGCCGCCGTAATATAGGGCTGGTTAGTAACCGGATCTAAGACCTCAAAAGTGTCCCCATCAATGGAGTCAACAAAGGCACCGCCAATATAGTGTTGAATCTTCTCCGGCAGATCGTGGGGTTGAGCCTGGGCGTGGTCACTGTTGGTGGTCATGGATTCTCCTTAAACAAACTAAAAGCAGTGAAAACGGTTGCGGGTTTATTGATTCCTCGCTTGGAGATACTTCTCCAAGGTGTGAAGCCGATGCTGCCTCGCTAATTTTTCGATATATTCCGGATCCGCCCCGGCACTAATCATGGCCAGCAGCTTTTCGTGTTCTGCCACGGAGGTTTCGGCACGGTCCGGAACAAACGCGAATGTTGATTCTCTCAGGTAGTTCAATCTCTCCCACTGCACTTCGATCAGTTCCACTAAATCCTGATTAGGGCACCGCTTAAAGAGGGTCTGATGAAATTTGCGATTGAGAGTGGTGAATTCCCGTGGATCAAAGGCTCCGAGACTCATCTGCATTTTTTCATTAAGCTCGCGGGCCTTCGCCAATTCCGGCTCTTGCATATATGGCGCAGCAAGGGCGGTAGCAGCGCCCTCTAAAATAGCGGTGAGCTGCATACAATCGACATACATATGGTCGTTAACCATAGCTACTCGTGGTCCGACGTTCGGTACGTAATCCACCAGCCCTTCCGCCTCTAGGCGGCGAATTGCTTCCCTCACCGGGACTACGCTTGAGCCTAAGGTGTCTGCCAGGGTCGACAGCACGAGGCGATGTCCTGGGGCATATTCATTGCGGGTGATTCGTTCTTTGAGCAAATGATAGGCCCGTTCAGACTTATTCATCCCACTGAAACGCGGATCTTCGGGCGAGATCATGAGTTGTTCTCCAGCCAGCGCTGGTATTCCTCCTTCCATTTTCCGGTCGGAGGAAAGAGACCGTCGATGGAATGTCCTTCAGCTACGCGTGCTGCCACCCATTCATCTTCGCGCTCCTTAGCCAAGGCTCCCTCTACTACCTCGGCTACGAGATCGCGCGGAATGACAATGACCCCGTCATCATCGCCAACAATGATATCCCCGGGGAGGATAGTGGCATTTCCGCAGGAAATAGCGATATTAGAATCCCAAGGCACGTGTTTGCGGCCCAATACCGCTGGGTGGGGATTGCCGCAGAATACGGGAAGGCCAATATCTTGTACCGCTGCGTAGTCTCGAACCCCGCCGTCAGTGACTACGCCGGCTGCTCCTCGTTGTTGAGCTCGCAGTGCTAGAACATCGCCGAGCGTGGCAGATCCCGGTTCACCGCGTCCCTCGATAACAAGGACCTCACCGGGCTGCACAGCATCGAAGGCGCGTTTTTGGGCATTAAAGCCCCCGCCGTGACTACGGAATAAATCTTCCCGATTCGGAAGAAACCTCAGCGTGGCTGCCACTCCGACTAGTTTCGTCCCTGGAGTTTGGGGATACACACCCTCAATAACCACGTTATTCAAGCCGCGTGCGCGCAACTGAGCCGATAACCCGGCCGTAGGAGCAGCGAGGAGTTTTTCTTTGAGCTCTTGCGATAAAGCGTGTGGGTTCGACGCCAACCCAGCAGCTTCCCGTGAACCCCAGGCTTCCTCACGTTGCTTATCATCTATCTGAGGCAGCATCCCGAGTGCAGGATCAAAATCTCCGGCTTCTTCAGTGATGACAGTTTTTAGTTTTCCAGTGGAAACACCCGTGCTCACCACATCGACTTCGATCTCCACCACATCACCAGGCTGGACAACGGTAGAACCAGCTGGAGTGCCGCATAGGATAACGTCTCCGGGTTCCAAGGTCATGTGCTGAGACAAGTCCGCAACAAATTGGGGAAGCGGAAAGATGAGATCATCCTCCGTAGTTCCACCTTCTTGTGCGAGCTCTCCATTAACCCAGGTACGGATCCTCAGATCGGTGGGGTCAATATCCTCCGCCGGTAGCGCAGAGGGGCCTAGGGGAGTGTAGCCATCACGGGATTTGGAGCGGATATTGGAGCCTTTATCTTGTGCCCGGTAGTCATAGATCCCCAGGTCATTAGAGGCGGTAACCCAACCAACATGATGCCATGCTTCAGCCATATTCACTCGATGAGCTGAGGTCCCGATAATAAGGGCGATTTCTCCTTCAAAGGCCATAAGCTCTGTGCCTTCAGGGCGGGGAACACTAGCTCCTGAATATGAAATAGAGCTGGGGGCCTTGAGGAAGTAGGAGGGCTGTTGGGGGCGGCGTCCGCGTTGCGCTGCCCGCGATTCAAAGGCGGTATGCACCGCAATAATTTTCCTCGGCTGAGGAAGCTCGGAAAGGGGGGTCATAAAACTCCTTCCGCTGGAGGTCTTGACGTTTGACACAAATCGTATATGATCTGTGTCAAGACCGCAAGTGTCGAAGATCACTTCTAGCAGATCAAAGGCTGTAGGCCACATTATGGTGTGGCCTCTCGTGCACGGTAGCGGAAGAGAGATCTTCTCTGCTTGAGCAATTCACCAGAAAGGACTCAATGTGAGTGTTCCCACCGGGAAATCCATCGCCCCGCCGTCACGGGAAAGCAATATAAGAGAGGATCTGCGAGTTTCTGCGGCCACCACGGTCGGTACGGCGATTGAGTGGTACGACTACTTCCTCTACGCTGCGGCAGCGGGTCTAGTTTTCAAAGAACTTCACTTTGCTCCACTTGGTCAAGCTGCAGCAACGTTAGTGGCTTTTCTTTCTGTTGGATTAAGCTTTATTTTCCGTCCTCTAGGGGCAGTTTTAGCCGGACATTTCGGTGACAAATGGGGACGACGAAAAATATTAATGATTACCCTCATAATGATGGGTTCCGCCACTACTCTTATTGGTTTACTTCCCACCTATAATTCCATTGGAATAGCAGCCCCCATTCTCTTAATCTTTCTCCGCATAGTTCAAGGATTCTCAGCCGGAGGAGAATGGGGTGGGGCGGTACTCATGGCGGTGGAACACGCTCCAGATCATCGACGCGGGGTCATGGGGGCAGCTCCCCAGGTGGGGGTCCCAGCGGGACTTTTGATGTCTTCCGGGGTATTAGCAATCATGAGTTATATCGCTCCGGGAGAGGCCTTCATGCAATGGGGATGGCGAGTTCCGTTTCTCCTCAGCTTTGTCCTGATCATCGTCGGAATTTTCATCCGTCATGGAGTGGATGAATCCCCAGTTTTTGAAGAAATCGCAGCCCGTAAGAGCAACGTCAACATGCCAGTAGTAAAACTCTTCAAACGTCACGGAGTGCTGGTCATTTTGCTAGCCCTCGTCTTTGCCGGTAATGGGGCGGCAGGCTACATGACCACGGGTGGTTTTATCCAAAATTACGCTACCGATCCAACCGGACCAATAGGTTTGCAAAGATCCGACGTTTTGAATGCTGTCACCTTATCTGCCGCGAGTTGGCTAGTCTTTACTCTGCTCGCTGGAATAGTTTCTGATTATATTGGAAGACGAGCCACCTATATTATCGGTTTCATCATTCAAATTCTCGGTATTTTAGCACTTTTCCCCTTAGTAAATACTGCTTCAATTGGATATTTAACTCTCGGATTAGTGCTCTTAAGTATTGGCCTTGGACTCACCTATGGACAGCAATCTGCACTTTATGCTGAGCTATTCCCCGCCTCAGTCCGTTTTTCCGGAGTTTCGGTGACCTATGCAATCGGCGCCATCTTAGGTGGAGCTTTTGCGCCGACCATCGCCACGGCATTATTGCAAAACACCGGCACCACGTCCTCGATCACTGTGTACCTCGTAGCGATGTCCGCCTTAGGACTTTTGGCAATCCTCTTACTCCGCGATCGTAAAGGTATTCCGCTGGGGCCAGAGCACGAAAAACTACAACGGCTCAGCCCGGTGCGGGGCATCGGTACGACGGACTACGCCAAAGTAAAGATGGACTAAAAAATATACGATTTTGCCCCGCTATTTAGGAAATCTCAATCATAAACGCCTGAAAGGATATTCCATGCATATGCACTTCCATCACCACGGTTATGTTTCTGAGGATCCGCGGACCCAACCGCTAGCCGTCGGTATGCCCCGTGACCCTGAGCTGCCCGACACAATGGATGTGTTGATTGTGGGGGCAGGTCCGGCTGGGATGATTACTGCTGCCCAGTTGTCCATGTTCCCGGAGGTCCACACCCGTATTATTGACCGTCGGCCACACCGATTGGAGATTGGACAGGCGGATGGTATTCAAGCGAGAAGCGTGGAAACTTTCCAGGCTTTCGGGTTTGCGAATGAGATCATCGATGAGGCCTTTTGGCTCACCGAAATGTGCTTTTGGAATCCCGATCCACAGAATCCCGAGAATATTGTCCGTACTTCCCGTGCTATTGATGATGAAATCGGGATCAGTGAGTTTCCGCATTTGATTGTCAACCAGGCTCGGGTTCTTGATTATTTTCAACGGTATATGGCTCAGTCACCAACGCGGATGACACCGAATTTCGGCTGGGAGTTTCTTGATTTAGAAGTTACCGAGGAACCTGACTATCCGGTTATTGTGCAGTTGAAGAATGTCGAAACTGGGGAAGAGCGTCAGGTACGGGCGGGGTATGTATTGGGGGCAGACGGGGCGCGCTCAGGTGTCCGACGTGCAATCGGGTGTTCTCTGCACGGAGATCAAGCCAATCAAGCCTGGGGGGTCATGGACGTCCTCGCGAACACTGATTTCCCGGACATTCGTACCAAGTGCGCTATTCATTCCACGAAGGGATCAATTCTTCACATCCCCCGCGAAGGCGGCCACCTCTTCCGAATGTATGTGGATCTAGGTGTGGTGGGCCCGGATGATCAACGCAAAATTCGGAGCACACCGATTGACAAGATTATCGCCAAAGCCAATGAGATCATTCATCCCTATCACATTGACGTAAAGAATGTTGCCTGGTCTTCGGTGTACGAAGTGGGGCACCGGGTTACGAACCGCTTTGACAACCTTCATGACGACACCGCCCAAGACCATACTCCGCGCGTATTTATCGCCGGTGATGCGTGCCATACTCACAGTGCGAAGGCCGGTCAAGGGATGAATGTATCGATGCAAGATGGTTTTAATTTGGGGTGGAAGCTGGGACACGTTATTAGCGGCAAAGCCCCTGCAGAACTTCTCCACACCTACTCGGCTGAGCGTCAAGAGATTGCCCAAAACCTCATTGACTTTGATAAAGAATGGTCGTCGTTGATGGCTTCTAAGCCAGGGGAACATGAGGATCCTGGATTTGTTGCTGAGTGGTACACCCGAACTGCTGAATTTCCAGCAGGCTTTATGACCCAATACCGTCCGTCGATGATCACGGCGAATGAGGACTATCAAAGCCTTGCCAGTGGCTTCCCGATTGGAAAACGCTTCAAGTCCGAAAAGGTGGCGCGCAAGTGTGACACAAACTTCATCCACCTCGGGCATCACGCTACCGCTGACGGTCGTTGGCGAATCTATGTTTTCGCTGACCAACTCCACCCGGCCTCGCCGGAATCTAAGGTTCAGGCCTGGTCAGCGTGGATGAAAGAGAACGAGAATTCTCCGCTGAAGCTTTATACCCCGTCCGAAGGGGACGAGGATGCAACCTTCGACCTCAAAGTTATTTATCAGCAAAAGCACCCGGAGTTCGAGCTTTTCGATGCTCCTGACATCTTCTTCCCTAAGGTTGGACCGTTCGGACTTCAGCACTGGGAAAAGGTTTTCGGCACTACCCCTGATGAGGACATCTTTGATAGTCGCGGGATTTCCCGTGATGGTGCAGTTGTCATTGTTCGCCCTGACCAGTACGTCGCCGCTGTTTTCCCCTTAGATCAACCAGAACTCGTCGCTGAGTTCTTCCAGGGCGTTTTACTCCCGGATGAGTAGTTTCGTCACTGTTGACTCCCGGTTCGAACCTTATCGACCCGGGAGCTAATGCTGTCTACCACGTCGCGGCTAAAGCCATGCCCCACCCGTGTGACTCTTCCTAGCCGCAGCGAGGGAAGACTTCTAGTACAGGCAGCGAAGCAGTGATGTGAGTAGGTTGTGACTCGGGGACAGAAAAACGACTGGAGATAGCTCAGTGAAGCTATGTCCAGTCGTTGTTGTTCTGACTAGTCTTCGATTTCTAGCAACACGGCACCTTTAGTGACGGTGCCGCCGGCCTCGACAGACAAAGACTTAATAGTTCCTGACTTGTGGGCTTTCACCGGGTTTTCCATCTTCATGGCTTCCAAAACCACAACGGTATCCCCCTCGGAAACTGTGTCTCCTTCAGCAACATTCACCTTAATCACGGTGCCTTGCATGGGGGCGGTGACTGCATCGCCAGAAACTGCGGATTTCGCCGCAGAAGCTCGACGTCGCCGTGGCTTCTTCTTCACCCCAGCGCCGGATCCAAATCCGGCCGGCAAAGCAACCTCAACTCGGCGTCCATCAATTTCGACAACCACGCGTTCACTGAGTACTAGAGCATCATCGTCATCCAGGGCATCGTCACTGTGGTAAGGCTGGATGGGGTTATCCCATGCTTCTTCAATCCACTTGGTGTAGACCTGGAAATCATTATCCTCAGCGACAAAAGCTGGATGCTCCACAATATGGCGGTGGAAGGGAATAACCGTGGGGATTCCCTCAACAACAAATTCATCCAGGGCTCGACGCGCTCGTTGCAAAGCCTCTTCGCGGGTTTCTCCCACCACAATCAGTTTGGCAAGCATAGAGTCAAACTGGCCACCGATTACGGAACCTTGCTCCACCCCAGAATCGACGCGTACACCAGGTCCAGCCGGGGTACGGAACGTTGTGACAGTTCCCGGAGCTGGCATAAAACTGGAACCGGCGTCTTCACCGTTGATCCGGAACTCAATAGCATGGCCGCGGGGTGCGGGATCCTCAGTCAGCCGAAGTGTTTTCCCTTCAGCGATGCGGAATTGTTCTCGCACCAGATCAAGCCCGGTGGTGGCCTCAGTCACGGGGTGCTCTACCTGCAACCGCGTGTTCACCTCAAGGAAAGAAATGAGTCCGTCTGAACCCACCAGATATTCCACGGTGCCGGCGCCATAGTATCCGGCTTCGCGACAGATCGCCTTGGCCGATTCATGTAGCCGAGTGCGTTGTTCCTCGCTCAAAAATGGTGCGGGAGCTTCTTCAACGAGTTTTTGGAATCGACGCTGGAGGGAACAGTCACGGGTTCCGGCTACGACCACATTTCCGTGTTGATCAGCTAAGACCTGGCATTCCACGTGGCGAGCCTTGTCAAGATAACGTTCGACGAAGCATTCACCACGACCAAAAGCAGCCTTGGCTTCGCGAGTGGCGGATTCAAATAGATCCTCCACCTCTTCCATGGTGTAGGCCACCTTCATGCCGCGACCGCCGCCACCAAAAGCGGCTTTGATGGCGATAGGAAGTCCGTGTTCTTCCGCGAAAGCTCGCACCTCAGCAGCGTCTTTGACGGGTTCCTTCGTTCCCGGAGCCATGGGGGCATCCGCCTGCATGGCAATGTGACGGGCGGTGACTTTATCCCCTAATTCACGGATGGACTGGGGGGAAGGGCCAATCCAGGTAATCCCAGCGTCAATGACTGCTTGAGCAAAATCTGCATTTTCGGAAAGGAATCCGTAGCCTGGATGGATGGCATCTGCCCCGGATTTCTTCGCTGCATCGATGACCTTGTCAATCACTAAATAGGATTCAGCAGAGGTATGCCCACCTAAGGCAAAAGCCTCATCCGCCATGGTGACAAAGGGCGCTTGGGCATCGGGTTCGGCATAAACTGCAACGCTACTTATTCCAGCGTCTTTAGCAGCCCGAATGACCCGGACCGCAATTTCGCCTCGATTAGCAATGAGTACCTTATGAATTTCCCGGGATTCTGCTGGCACAGGCGCGTCCTCCTTGATGAACCGTTTATTACTCTGCACGATCATAGTGGCAATTGTTTAATGGGCAAAATTACACTAGCTATGCGAATATCAAGAATAGTGCTGTTTAGCGTAATTCTTGCGGAACTTCGCCGGGTTCTTTGCCTCGGGCAATAGGCATTCGAACCATATTTCCCCATTCCGCCCAGGATCCGTCGTAATTACGAACATTCTCAAAGCCCAACAAATATTTCAGAACAAACCAGGTATGTGCGGAACGATCCCCTAAATGGCAATAGACAATCGTCGGGTTTTCTGGATTAAGGTCGCGATAAATCTCTTCCAAAACTGCACGGGAGCGGAACCGGCCGGTGGCGTCGACAGTTTTCCCCCAAGGGTAATTCACCGCGCTGGGGATATGTCCTTGACGCTGGGCACTAAGAGCATGGTCGGAGGTATTATGTTCGGATTCTCCTTGGTACTCCTCAGGATTCCGGACATCAACGAGTGGCACTGAGCCAATAGCTTCGTGGACCTCGGAGACAAAGGCGCGGAGTTGTTCATCATTGCGTTCCACCACGGGGTAATCACTGCGTGGATAATGCGGAACGGCAAATGAGGTATCGCGTTCCTCAGCCATCCAGGCGTCTCGTCCTCCATCAAGAAGACGCACATCCTGGTGGCCAAAAAGTTCCAGAATCCATACCGTGAAAGCTGCCCACCAGTTGGAGTGATCTCCGTACACCACCACGGTGTCATCCCGAGAAATTCCTTTCTCGCTCATGACCCGGGCGAAGGTTTCTGGGTCTACGATGTCGCGGAATAATGCGTTATTTAATTCCCGACGCCAATCTAGGCGAACGGCACCGGGTATGTGTCCGATGTCGTAGAGCAAAGAATCCTGATCAGACTCCACGACTTTTAGCCCTGGGCCACCCAGGCGTGCGGAAAGCCAGGAGGCGGAGACGAGCCGTTCGGGGTGCGCGAATTCACGGAATTGCGGGGCCGGATCAAAGGGGACTGTCATAGTCTGAAGGCCTTTCCTCAGGATTCTTAAGCTGCCACTCTCAGACTAGTGGTTTAGTACAAAATGGTCATGCCCTCAAGCGGGTGTGGTATTGATTACTCCCTTGAAAAACCAGCCCACAGCGTCGGTAACCTATCTTAGAATCGCAGGTAGCGTCCCCAAAATTGGCGGTCGTTGGCTCTCCTTAAACCACCTAGGAAAGGCTAGATTCGTGCACCAGAGCATTGTCGTCTTCGAAGTTGAGGGCGGATCCGATAAATACTTTGATGGCCACCGCAAAGACACCATGCCTATTGTTCGCGCTATTCGCGACGCGGGTTGGAAATCTGAGGTGGTGTACTACCGTCCAGAATGGGCCGAAGATCTCTTTACCTATGTGTCGGAGAACTTCGATGCCTATATTTCCAGGGTCAACCCGGGAAATATCCCCGGTGGTGAAAAGGGATATTTTGATCTGTTGACCAGGCTTTCTGAGGCCGGCCTCGTGGGAATGTCCACCCCGGAAGAAATGATGGCTTACGGTGCCAAGGACGCCCTCGTCAAGTTGAACCAAACAGATCTCGTTCCCACCGACACCGCAGCGTATTATGACGTAGAGTCCTTCCACCAGACTTTCCCCACCTCTCTGTCCTATGGGGAGCGAGTCCTTAAGCAGAACCGTGGATCTACTGGATCAGGAATTTGGCGAGTCCAGTTGGAAGACAAGGACCTTGCAGCTTCTGTTCAACCTGGGACCGCACTGCCGCTAGACACCAAACTCAAGTGCACTGAAGCAGTGGATAACCACACCGAAATCCGCGAGCTCGGTGAGTTCATGGACTTCTGTGATCAGTACATTATTGGTGACAACGGCATGTTGGTGGATATGCGTTTCATGCCGCGGATCGTGGAGGGAGAAATCCGTATTCTGCTGGTTGGTCCGCACCCTGTGTTCGTTGTTCATAAGAAGCCAGCCGCCGGCGGGGATAACTTCTCAGCTACTTTGTTCTCTGGTGCGCAGTACACCTATGACAAGCCGGAATCCTGGCAAGATTTGGTGGATATGTTTGCTGAAGCTAGGCCAGTGATTGCAGAAAAGCTCGGTGGCGATAATATCCCGCTGATCTGGACGGCTGATTTCATGCTCGACACTGCTGAAGATGGTTCTGATACCTATGTCCTCGGCGAAATCAACTGCTCTTGTGTTGGTTTCACCTCTGAGCTTGATATGGGCATCCAGGAATTGGTGGCTAAGGAAGCTATCGGGCGAGTATTAGCCAAGTAAAGCAGCAACAGAATCTGGGTCGGCGTCGGACAACATCTGCCGACACCGATCATATTCCGCGTCTTCACCAATAGCTCGAGCAGCAAGAGCAAGGGCAGCAATAGCGCGTAGTACGCCTTGATTGGGTCGGTGCGAAAATGGCACCGGCCCCCAGCCTTTCCATCCATTCCCGCGTAACCGATCTAAGCCACGGTGATAGCCGGTCCTAGCAAAAGCGTAGGCCTGTAGCTTTTCTTCATCGCTGTGTGCGCTGAGCAACGCATCTTCAGCACGAACCGCCCACACCAGGGGGCTTTCCGGATGGTGTAGGGCGGTGCTGACTTCACGCGGGTCTAGTTCCTGGGCGGGATCTTCCGGCAACTTAATCGGGGGAGGGGCTAGCATGTCTTTGAATTCCATGGAAACCACTGTAGGCGATATCCGACACAGGTAGCCCTAACCGGGACCTGGAGACTGTCTGCATGATAGGAATAATGGGAATTATCAGCCGATGTACTAAGTAGAGGTTTTATATAGGTGGAGGCGCAGGTTCAGGAGAAATACCGCTATGACCTCGACGGACTCCGGGGTATTGCAATAGCCTTCGTGGTAATCTTCCACGTTTTTGTGGGGCGTGTCTCCGGCGGTGTAGATGTCTTCCTTCTCCTATCGGGTTATTTTTTCCTCGGATCACAACTACGCTACGCGGCGCGCCGGGACGCTACCCTCAATCCTTGGTGGCCCGTGTGGCGAATGATACGACGCCTATTCCCGGTGCTCGTCACCGTCGTCATGGTATGCGCCGTACTTGTGGTGTTCTTCTTCTCAGACTTACGTCGGGTGGATTTAGCCCGCCAACTCATCGCGAGCGTGCTTTATTATCAAAACTGGGAACTCGCTATCCAAGAGACCGGCTACCAAGCGGCATCCTGGGGTATCAGCCCCCTTCAACACCTCTGGTCAATGTCTGTCCAAGGGCAGTTCTATCTCCTAGGCATTCTTTTTGCGCTCGGCTGCGGTTGGAGTCTTCGGCTGCAACGCCGCAGGTTACAAAAGAAGCGTGGCAAAGAAGGCGGCCCGGAACGGGCTACATCCTCTATCCGGGCAGTCGCCATCCCGGTGTTAAGCATCGTCACAATCGTGTCTTTCGGCTACGCTGCGTGGCTTCACCCCCACGATCAACAGCTCAATTACTACTCCACCTGGTCAAGGATGTGGGAGCTGAGCCTCGGGGCATTATTGGCGCTGATTGGCCCGAAAATTTCCATCAATCACGTAGTCCGCTCAATCTTTACCATCATCGGCCTCGCCATGGTCATTACCACCGGCTTCTTATTCGATGGCGCGGCCGTCTTCCCCGGTCCAGCTACTCTTTACCCCCTGGGCGGGGCAGTTCTCGTCATCTTGGGTTCTGGTCCTGCATCGATATTCCTCGCTAGCCGAAGTATGCGGTGGCTTGGTGATATTGCCTATACGCTGTATCTATGGCATTGGCCTTTGCTGATCCTCTCGCTGGCACTCTTCCGGGTCGATCTCGCACCCTTGTGGTTAGGGATCAGCGTTATTGCTGTCTCGGTACTATTGGCGGACCTTAGCCATCGTTTCATTGAAAAGCCGCTGCGCCAAAAAGCACCTCGGCCGCGGCGCGGTGAGGGCAGAGTTCGCCAAGCATGGTGGGAGACCCGCACCTTATTACCGGCTCGACGTAGAGCTGCCGGAGGTGTTCTGGTGGGATTAATGATGTCGGCGTGCATAATCGCCCCGCCGCTGTGGATTAACCAGATTAGAAATATCAACGCTAATTATTTGGATCCGCAGGAATACCCTGGCGCACGAGTGTTACGCGGTGCCGAAGCCCCTGATATTCCCCCGGAACCGGATCCCTATCTCTTGCCGGATTCGCTGTCTATGTTCTGGAATGAAAACTGTATGTCTGGCCTTGCTCAGGATCCTACCGAACTTCCGGCTGACGATGATGGGGGTATTCCCAGCGGCCATTGTGTATTTGGTGATCCAGAAGCAAGCCTTACGGTGTATCTGACCGGAGGCTCCCACGCAGATCAATGGGGAGCAGCATTAGACATATTGGGCAAGCAAAATAATTTCCGAGTTATTCCCTTTGTCCGACAATCTTGCCCCTCTTTTGTTCATGACAACGAAGGCGCTTTTTCCGAAGAATGTGCGGAATTTAATAAGACCGTCCGTGACCGCATTATCCAGGACCAACCGGATGTAGTCATCTCAAATTCCACCCGGCCCATGTATGAATTGGGAGAAAAGCGCGACAGCGTTCCCGAGGGCTATGTAGAGTTCTGGGATTTCCTGAAAAGTCAGGACATTCCCTTTGTGGGACTGAGAGATAATCCGTGGTTCTTCTGGCCAGATGGGAAAGATAAATTCCCTTCGATTTGCGCAGTGGAAGAAAAAGACACCTCGGTGTGCGGGATGGCGAGTGCAGATTTCTATGACAAGACTGATCCTGCCCGGTCGAAGCTCCTTGCTCGGGACATGGTGCCGGTGGATACCCGCCCTTGGTTCTGTCCGGATGGTTGGTGCGGTCCAGAGATCGGCAATATTTGGGTTTACCGGGATTCAAACCACATTTCTGATGATTATTCCCGCTCCATGGCACCGTTATTGTGGGAGAAACTTAAACCAGTTATTGATCAGGCCCGGAAAGTTCAGCATAAACGCCACCACGGTTAGGCGTCGGCCGGTTTTCGGTTCCAAAAATGGTGGACGCTCAAACCCATGCTGTAGAGAGCGTGGCGCACGGTAGGCAAAGACAGGCCAATGACGCTGGAGGGGTCACCGGAAATGCCATCAATGAACCACCCGCCTAGGGCTTCAAGAGTAAATGCCCCGGCACATTCGAGTGGCTCTCCGGTTTGCGCGTAGGCGATGATGTCTTCCTCTTTAGCGTCAGCGAAATGGACGTCCGTGCGCGCTACCTCTTCATAGCGCTGATTATTTGGCCCGAGGACACAGTGTCCAGTGAGAAGTTCTCCTGTTTTTCCCGCTTGCGCACGCCACCGAGCAACGGTTGTTGCCGGATCATGAGGCTTACCTAGCAGTTGCCCATCGAGCAAAAGCATGGAGTCACACCCCACCACCACATCCGCGGGGAAATTCTGAGCCACGCTGGTAGCTTTTGCTCTGGCGAGTGTGGCCACCACATCCTCAGGTGCTGCGTGAGCGCCGAGTTCAGATTGGATGCGTTCCTCATCGACATTAGCGGGGGACACAACTGGTTCCACTCCGGCGGATTCTAAAATTGCGCGCCGAGAGGGGGAGGACGAGGCCAAGATAAGTCGTGTCATCACTGAAAAAGGTCGTTATGTGAAGGTTACCGTGCTAAAGGCAGCGGGATTGTAGATGGTGTGCGGGTGCAGCCGGTCAGCGAACCGACCCCACAGGTTGGGGTCCGAGTCACTTCGTTGCCGCTTTTGATTTTCAGCGGCGCGGATTTTTTGTTGAATAACGGCGGTTAGCGCGGCTACCTCAGGTGCGCTGGGATTGCCTTTGATAACTCGAAAAAGTGGAGCTTCATTCATAATCTCGTGTTGTTCCTGACGTCGTAATGTTCTAGAGGGGGATATTGCCATGTTTCTTTAGCGGCGGATACACCACTTTTCGATCGAGTAATTCCAGACCGTCGATCAATTGTTTCCGAGTGTCCGACGGCGGGATCACCGCATCCACAAGTCCGCGTTCCGCCGCAACATAGGGGTTGAGATACCGCTCGCTGTATTCCGCCTCGTACTGTTGCATCATCTCGGCGGTGTCTTTGCCCTGAGTAGAAGCTTTTTCTAGCTTCTGTTGATACAGTTCGCGCACCGCCCCTGAAGCCTCTTGGGCGGCAATTTCAGCAGTAGGCCAGGCAAATACCAGATCCGCGCCCAGGTCCTTTGACCCCATGAGGACATAACCCGGCCCCATAGCGCGTCGGACAATCACCGTAATTTTTCCAACCTGGGCTTCGGCATAGGCGTACGCCAGGGCGGCCCCGTGACGCAAAACAGCACCATGTTCTTCCTCAACGGCCGGTTGGAATCCGGGAATATCAACGAATTCCACGATGCTGATATTGAAAGCATCGCAGGTGCGGATGAATCTGGCGGCTTTGGCAGCAGCGGCCTCATGCAAGCACCCGGCTACCTCGGTGGGCTGATTAGCGATCACACCAACACTTCGACCATCAATTCTGGCTAAAGCAGTAATGATATTCGGAGCGAAGTCTTCCTGCAGCTCAAGGAGATCTCCGTCATCTACTACGTGGCGGAGAACTTCCCGCATGTCATAGGGGGCAGTGCTGGAATCCGGAATGATCGCGTCCAATTCGGGGTTCGCAGATTCGGGTACTTCACCGGATAGCCGGGGTGCGAGCGCACGATTATTGACCGGAAGCCGGGAAATAATATCGTGAATCACGGCGGTAGCGTCGTGATCAGTATCGGCATAGAGATGGGCGGTTCCAGACTCCCTCAGGTGGACCTGGGTGCCACCGAGCCCGACGGGGTCAGTGTCAACTCCGCTGACCGTGCGAACGACGTCGGGATCGGTGAGGTGCATGGCTGAACGATCACCCACCATCACAATCACATCGGCCAAAGCCGGCATGAATGCCTGGGGGCCACAGCATTGCCCATCCACCACGGCAAGATGAGGAACTAATCCTGAAGCTCGCGATAACGCGCTGAGGATTTTTGCTTGCATGGCTAAGGGCACAATTCCTTCGACTAGTCGAGCCCCTGCACCTTCATAGAAGCCGATGAGCGGTACACCAGTTTTGGTGGCGAGTTCAATGACCTTCATGATCTTTTCCCCGTGTACCTCTCCCAGCTGCCCACGAAATATCGTGTCATCCTGGGAAAATACACACACTTTCCGGCCTTGAATCATGCCATAGCCGGTGACAACTCCATCACTGGGAGGCCGGTTTCGGTCTGCATCAAAGTCCGTGGCCCGATGCCGAGCAAGGGCGTCGATCTCTACGAAGGAGCCTTCATCTACTAATGCTTCTACCCGTTCCCGGGCGGTCAATCGACCAGCAGAATGGGTCTGTTCCACCGTCTCTTTGCCAACCGGTGCTTGGGTTTCAGCCAAGCGGGTTGACAGATCAGCGATTTTCCCGGCGGTAGTTTTCAGATCATTCTCAGCGGCAGTCATGGTTCATTAGTCTAAGTGCTAACCTTCTGCAATGAGAACCCGGGCTTATAGTGGGATGTTTCCGTGCTTGCGAGCGGGGCGGGAAACATTCTTGTCGCGATAAAGCCGCAGGTTCCGCACAATCGCCCCACGCGTCTCGCACGGCAAAATCACCGCGTCAATCAAGCCGCGTTCGGCTGCCTTATAGGGATTGAGCATGTAGTCCTCAAACTCACGCTCAAAACTGGCAGCTAGCGCCTCTACATCTAAGCCTTTTTCGGCGGCGTTTTTCAGTTCCTTCCGGTGGATAAAGCCCACGGCACCTTTCGCGCCCATGACCGCAATTTGAGCAGTTGGCCAGGCCAAATTGACATCTGCGCCTAAACCTTTAGACCCCATCACGCAGTAGGCTCCGCCATAGGCCTTACGCATAGTCACCGTAATCTTCGGCACGGTTGCTTCACCATAGGCATAGAGCAGTTTAGCTCCCCGACGGAGAATTCCACCATGCTCTTGGTTAGAGCCGGGGAGGAACCCCGGAACGTCAACCAGCATGACAATCGGGATATTGAAGGCATCACACGTACGGACAAATCGAGCGGCCTTTTCTGAAGAGTCAATATCCAAGCATCCGGCAAAATGTGTTGGTTGATTGGCAACAAACCCAACAGTCTCACCTTCAATCCGACCAAAAGCGATGACCACATTCGGTGCTCGATCAGCCTGGATCTCTAGATATTCTCCCTCATCGACGAGGCATTCAATAACCTCGTGGACGTCATAGGGAATCGTGGGGGAGTCCGGGATGATCCCATCGAGTTTGAGATCATCCGGGGTGAGGTTGTCATCAATCGAACCGTGATCCTGTTCGGCGATAACCGCTGGTGGTCGTTGCCGGTTATTGGACGGAAGGTAGCTCACAAGATCAGCCACCCAGTCCAGAGCTTCGGCGTCGCTTTGGGCAGTGTAATGAGAGTTGCCGGCGTGAAGCATATGAACTGAAGCTCCACCCAGCTCTTCCTGGGTGATTTCTTCTCCGGTGACAGTGGTAATAACGTCCGGACCGGTGACGAACATCTTCGACGTTTTATCAACCATAACTACGAAGTCCGTCAGGGCCGGGGAGTAGGCATTACCGCCAGCGCAGGCGCCCATAATAACGGAAATCTGCGGAACTACGCCGGAATTATTGATGTTGTGCCAGAACGTGCGGGCAATCATGTCCAAGGAGACCGCGCCATCCTGGATGCGGGCGCCGGCACCTTCATATAGACCAATAAGAGGGCGACCAGTAGTGGTAGCCAGCTCCATGATCTTGAGCATTTTTTCGCCATAGACCTCACCGAGAGCTCCACCAAAGACCGTTCCGTCCTGGGAGAAAATGCAGACTTCTCGGCCGTCGATAGTGCCCCACCCGGTAACGATTCCATCAGTGACCGGGCGTCGAGCATTCATACCGAAGTCATGAGTGCGGTGGCGGGCGAGCTGATCAGTTTCCACGAAGGATCCCTCATCAAGCAGGTAGTCGAGCCTTTCACGGGCAGTAAGCCGCCCTGCATCCCGAACCTTGTCATGAGCAGCAGTGCCCATGGGGGCTTGGGCTTCTTCTCGGCGAGCGCGCAGATCAGCAAGTTTTTCTGCAGTGGTGCTCAAGGTAGGGAGCTCTTCGACTTCTACAAAACGTGAGGAAATGGTCATGTTTTGGGAGCCTAGACCACAAGTATATTTGTTTTCCAGACGAAACGACGTGATTTTTTTCACAAAATTTAATTTATGCAGGTTAGGGGCAGGAAACTAAATCAAAATGAGTGCAAGCCTTAGACTATAAATTTATGGATGTCTTTGATACCACCCTGTTAAGGAAAGAACTTCCGGGGTATCGCCGCATTACCGCGGTTCAGGAAAGCACCTCAACTAATGCAGAGCTCTTAGCCGATCAACTTGCCCCACCGTTGTCAGTATTGCTCACTACTTCCCAAACCCAGGGTCGGGGCCGGATGGGCAGACAGTGGATTGCTGTGCCAGGGGCTCTTTTAGCTTGCTCCGTTTTACTCCACCCGAGTGCACGGCAGTGTGAGGCTATCGGCACCTTACCTTTAGCGACGGGCTTAGCGATAGTCGAAGGACTCCGGGATATTGTGCGGCCACAGCTAGGAGAAAACGTGGCCGATCACCTGATGTTGAAGTGGCCCAATGATGTGTTGTGGTCTGGAAAGAAGATTTGCGGAATTTTAGCCGAAGGAATCGGGTTTCCTCAGGCACCTAGGGTAGTGACTGGATTTGGCATTAATATCTCACTTACTGAGGAACAATTACCAGTACCGCACGCTACGTCCTTAGGGTTGCAGGGAATAGAAACTACCGCCCAGGATGTTGCTATAGCTACGTTGCGGCGGCTAGAACATCGACTTCAACAGTGGGGTTCTCCAGACCCTCAAGCACATCAACTACTCATCGAAGACTATCGGAAAGTCTGTGCCACCCTATCAGCTGAAGTCCAGGTTGAAGCACCGCTCGGCAATATCCACGGTGTCGTCACAGATATCGCTGAAGACGGTCGGTTGAGAGTGAAGGAAGCCAGCGGACAGATTCACGAGGTATCCGCCGGCGATGTAACGCACCTTCGCAGTGCTGGACAAACCTATAGCTAAGTCAACAAGCTAAACTAAGCCGACATGGGAGATTTTCGCTTGGGCCCAGGAGAACAGGTGCAGGCAGACCTGACTGCTCCGCTGCGTACCATGGTGTTTCCTGTCCTTGAATTAGTGGCAATGACCGGAATCTTCTGGATCGGTATTGGCTGGTTAGACCGGGGGATCGTTGCTGTGGATATGCAGCAACGCAACCTGGTGGTATTGCTGTGGATGGCATTGGTGGTGTGGCGATTTATTGTGCCGCTTTTGCGGTCCCGGCGCCAAAGATTCATCCTGACTAACCATCGCATCCTTGTCCGTGCTCCTAAACTACGCGCTCCGCTTGATAGTATTGCCCTCCGCGATGTGCGAGGCGCTGCCCGACGTCGTGGCGGAATTTCCCTAGCTGTTGCCGGTTACCGTCGACCAATGTTTTTCCCTCAGATTCCTCGAGCCAAGAAGGTTGCGGCCATGATTGAAACTCATGCCCCCTACTGCCAGCAGATAGCAACGTGGTAGGTCGTTATAGTAAGGGCCGTGACACATTCCAGTTCTGCTGATCAACATCCTGCTCATGCCCCCGGAGTTCCCATCACCACCGTGATAGGTGACGGTCAACTCGCCCGAATGATGCACAGCGCCGCCATTGAGCTTGGTCAATCCATTCGTTTACTGGCCGGAGCCCCACACGCATCTGCTGCCCAAGTAGTGTCAGATTGCCTTATTGGTGATTACACTAACCTTGCTGATTTACGACAAGCTGCTGCGGGGGCCACTGCACTGACCTTTGACCATGAGCATGTTCCCACCGAATGCTTGCACAAGTTGATAGCTGAAGGGGTCAATGTCCAGCCTGGTCCCGAGGCGTTGATTTACGCCCAAGACAAATTGCTGATGCGCCAGAAACTGCGTGAAATTGGTGCCCCGGTCCCACCCTTTGCGGCGATTAATTGTGAGCAAGATATTCGGGATTTTGCTGAAGCAGTGTCAGGGGAGGTGTGTCTCAAGGCGTGCCGAGGTGGTTATGACGGCCACGGTGTGTGGTTCCCCTCCACCCCAGATGAGGCCGCCGCCTTAGTTACGAAGCTGCGAGCTCAAGAAACTCCCTTGATGGCTGAGAAGAAGGTTCCGCTGACCCGAGAACTTTCTACAATGGTGGCACGACGTCCATCTGGCGAGGTGCGGGCCTGGCCTGTGGTGGAATCAGTCCAAAGCGAAGGAATCTGTGCCGAAGCCGTAGCGCCAGCTCCGGGACTCAGCCCCGAACTTAGCCGTCGGGCCCAAGATCTGGCAGTGCGCATAGCCGAAGAACTGGGGGTTACTGGAGTGTTAGCCGTCGAGCTTTTCGAGTACCTCGATGAGGCTAACCAGCCCAGCATTGCTGTGAATGAGCTAGCCATGCGTCCTCACAACACTGGGCACTGGACTCAAGATGGGTGTGTGACAAGCCAGTTTGAGCAGCATTTACGAGCCGTCAATGATCAGCCCTTAGGTGCGACGTCTATGCTTGCCCCAGTCACCGTCATGGCCAACGTACTTGGTGGAGCGAACGACCCCGCGATGCCGATGTCCCAGCGAATGATGGAGGTGTGGCGCAGATTCCCCGAGGCGAAGATTCACCTCTATGGGAAAACTCACCGTCCAGGACGAAAGATTGGGCATGTGAACGTATCTGGTGATGATGTTGCTACTACCCGAGAAAACGCTCGCTTAGCTGCTGATTTTCTGGTCCATGCTGAGTGGGCGGATGGTATGGAAATCTAAAGCGAAAAACCCTAAACACCTACTTACCTCGGTTTTATGTGAAGGAGCAGACATGAACCCTCGCGTTGGATTAATTATGGGATCTGATTCTGATTGGGATACCGTGGTCCCGGCGGCGGAGGTCCTCGCAGACTTTGATATCCCTTTTGAAGTGGGAGTAGTTTCAGCTCACCGGACTCCAAAAAAGATGCTGGACTATGCCCAAACCGCTGAGCAACGCGGTATTAAATGCATCATTGCTTGCGCAGGTGGAGCGGCGCATCTTCCAGGGATGGTGGCCGCAGCCACTCCACTCCCGGTAATTGGGATTCCACGAGCTTTAGCGGACCTTGATGGTTTAGACTCTCTGCTTTCTATTGTGCAGATGCCAGGAGGGGTACCGGTCGCGACGGTATCAATCGGAGGAGCTAAGAACGCAGGCCTTTTGGCTGTTCGAATTCTCGGCGCAGGTGACCCAGAACTATGCAAGAAAATGGCACAGTACCAAGCACAGATGGCAGCTGAGGTGGAAGCTAAAGATGAACGACTACGCAACCGATTGATGAGGGAAGCTTAGTTAAACCGTTGGCTTCGCCAACGCCAGATCGCCACGGTGCTAATCACCAGCACCAGAGCTAGTATTGCTGGCCAGATTCGAGGTTCTGGCTGGCAAACATTGACGACTGCCTGGATGAGAGAAAGAACCGCGAAGGTCCCCACAAAACCTAAAAGTGTATCGGCCTTGAGTTTTGCGCGTCGCTCTGAGGAATGATGCGATGGGTCTGGGGAGTTAACCACGAAGTCATTGTCCTTACTCATGGTAAGTCCCGCTGAGTATTAGGCTTTAACACCGCCGGCGGTCAAACCAGCCACAATTCGGCGTTGGAATACTAGAACCATAATGATCAGTGGGATTGTCACTAAGGAACCAGCCGCCATAATAGCAGCGTAGGGGAACTCAAACTGGCTGGGGCCGGAGAATCGAGCAATAGCTACCGTGACTGGCTCAGTGGCGTTGGTGGACAATTGTCGGGCGAGCATGAACTCATTCCACGTGGCGATGAAAGCTAAAATAGCGGTGGTAAATAGTGCCGGGGCGGCGAGGGGGAGAAGTACTTTACGGAAAGCCTGTCCCCGGCTAGCTCCGTCAACGCGAGCTGCTTCTTCTAATTCCCAGGGCAATTGGCGGAAGAACGATACCAAGGTATAGACGGTAAGCGGCAGGGCGAAAGAAATATTCGGAATAATTAAGGCTTGGTAGGTGCCAATCCAGTTGAGATCTCCGAAGAGCTGAAAAAGAGGAGTAACGAGGGCGATTCCGGGGAACATGGAGGCCGCTAAGATGATTCCGGTCACTACGCCTTTGAAGGTAAAATCAAGGCGAGCAATAGCGTAGGCGGTAAAAACTCCAAGCATGACGGCTAGGGCGGTGGTGACTAGACCGATGATGAGGGAGTTAGTGATGGCGCCTAGAAAATCATTTCCCGTGTTGGTGGCCAGAGCATCGCGGAAATTATTCAGAGTAAGATGCGTAGGCCACGGGGTGGTGTCGAAGGTGTATTGAGATTCTCTCAGAGCAGTAACCACCATCCAATAAAAGGGAGCTAGTCCCCAAAAAAGGATGAGAATGACGCCAAGATAGTTTCCGATTATTGCCGGCACCGAGGGTTTCATGAGACTTTTTCCAATTCTTCCTGTTTTGCCGCTTTATCTTTGCCCCAGAGTTTCCGTTGGGAACCACGTTCAGACCCAGCGACGTCGGCGCCTAGGAAACGAATCATGATAAAAGCAACAAAGAAAATCAGGAGAAAGATGAGGGTAGAAAGGGCTGAAGCGGAGTTGAAATTGTTCTGGCGGAGATCACTGACGACAAGTTGAGAAATCGTCGCCGTGGGAGAATTTGCCGATGGGGAAATCATGATGACAGGGAGGTCATACATTCTTAAGGCGTCGAGAGTTCGGAACAATATGGCCACCATGAGCGCAGGGCGCACCAGAGGCAAAGTAATAGTGACAAAACTTTGCCAGGTTTTAGCGCCGTCTACTCGAGCAGCTTCGTAGACATCCCGAGGAATCATTTGTAAACCAGCGAGGATGAGAAGTGCCATAAAGGGAGTAGTTTTCCAGACATCAGCGATGATAACTGCTCCACGAGCTGCCCACGGGTCAGTAGTCCAGGCTATGGGGTGAGGTAAGAGGGAATTGATAAGGCCTCGATCTGCGAAAAGAAATTGCCACAATTTGGCGGTGACCGCAGTAGGGATAGCCCACGGCACGAGTACCGCTGCTCTGAGTAGGCCGCGGCCCTTGAAATCTCGGTTCATTACCAGGGCCATGGACATGCCGAGTACCGTTTCTAAGGTGACAGTGACCACGGTGAAGAACAAGGTGATGCGAAGAGCAGGCCAAAAATCGGTTGCTAACACCCCTGGCGGGCAGGTCCCTACTTTTCCGGATGGAGTCATGCAGCGTTGGGTGAGCCAATAGAGGTAGTGATCAAGCCCGGCAAATCCCCCGGAGGTAAATAGTCCGGTAGCAGGGTCGAGAGTTTTGTCCGCGTGGAATGACAGAAAAATAGCGCGAAGAACCGGGTATCCAATTACTATTGCCAGCACAATGAGGGTGGGGGCAATGAGAAAGGCAGCGGTTCGAAACTGTCTGGTTTTCCCCATGGCTGAGGACTCCTTCGTGAGGAATACTGGGCAAATTGTCGATGAAACAACCGAAGTGCTGAGGCAAGAAAGCCTGCACCTGAGTGACTCAAAATGCAGGCTATAGATTACCTTATAGCGGAATTATCCGGCCGCGTTGGTAATAGCGGCAGACATATCCTTGGTGGCGTCATCAACGCTACGGCCAGCTGTTAAGGCTGCGTAGGCGTTGTCTTGGATGGCCTTGGAAATGGCGGTGTAGAAGGGGCTTACCGGCCGTGGAACCGCGTTTTCTAAGGAGAGTTTCAGAGCGGGCAGATAGGGATACTTCTTCACTAGCTCAGCGTCATCATAGATGGAGGACAAAACTGGTGGGAAAGAATTATCTGCAAAAGAGCGCTGGTTATCTTCATTGATGATGAACTTAATGAAGTCCCGAGCGGTAGCTTTGTGCTCAGAATTGATGTTGATGCCATTGTTATAGCCACCGAGGGTAGAAACACCAACCCCATCTTTGCCGACTAAAGGTTGCACCTCTACGGGGATTCCAGCTTTAACAGCATTGGTGTACATATACGGCCAGTTGACTGCAAAAGCGGTGTCTCCACCAACAAAAGCCTGGTTGGTTTCTTCTTCGGTAGCCGAAAGCGATCCTTTAGCGATGGTGTTGTCTTTCAGCCCATCCACCATTGCTTGTAGACCATCTTTTGAACCTTGGGATTCCACATTGGGGGAGCCGTCTTCGTTAAGGATGGAACCGCCCCAGCCTTCCATGAAGTCGGCAGTATTTACGGTGAGCCCTTCATATTGCTTTAGCTGAAGCGTTAAGCAATCCTTGGATTTCTTTTCCCCCTGGCGGGAGTCACAGTCTTGTTTGAGCTGAGTCCAATTTTCTGGTTGGTGCTCTACCAGGTCCTTGTTGCGGAATAGGAGCTGGCCGTTGGTATTTTGTGGCAATGCATAGAGTGTGCCGTTGTAGGTGGCAG